>CAYIBV010000069.1:0-7452 GCA_964361725.1 uncultured Methanosarcinales archaeon
TCCACTCAATGTTTTTTCTGCAAAAAACCACCAGTGAATATCCAGTCACTCTGTTTGGGAGTTTGCTGACGCAAACCATTGATGGAAAATGAGATTTTAAAGCCTATCTTCTTCAAAAAATGAGTAACTCTTTTTACACTGAATTGTAATATTTTTGATCTTTAACGTTAGCAATCTCTCCTCTTGATACAGCTTGGTAAATTTCTTGGAGGGAGTGGGAAATTCCTTTCGTAGCTGTAAACTTTAATTTATTTTGTATTTTAGTGAACGAGACTTGATAATTGCGAGGGTCATCTTTACCTTCGATAGTCTCTTTAGGAGAAATGATTAAACTTGTTTGTGGGAAGAGATTTTTAACCATTTCTCCTAGCTTTTTTATTTGTACATTTTGTTCCTCTGATCCTACATTAAACACTTCTCCACGCACGTCTTCAATAGGGGTTCGTAAGCATTTAATATATGCTTCTGCTGCATCTTCTACGTGAAGCAGTGGTCGCCACTGGTCACCCCCAAAAAGAGTTATCTTATTTTCTGTAGCGGCTTTCATGGCAAATATATTAACTACAAGATCAAAACGCATTCTCGGGGAGAGACCATGTAACGTACTCATTCTTAAAATAGTAGGGGAAAAGTTACCATCAGTAAGGTTTAAAATCGCTTTTTCAGACTCAATCTTAGAGCGAGCGTAGAGTGAAACGGGGTTAAGAGGTGATGTTTCATCCAGAATGCCATCGGCTTGCCCATAAACACTGCAAGTAGAAGCAAAGATAAACCGGTTGATTTGGTGGTATTTACATGCTTGAGCAAGCATAAGAGTGGCAAGATAATTTGTTTCGATGGTATGAAGAGGCTCATTCTTACTCGCTGGATCTCCTACTATTGCAGCAAGATGAATGACAGCCTCAATATTTTCTAATGCTTTTGTTACTGTGCTGATATCACGTAAATCTCCAGGGATTAGTTCAAAGTTAGGATCTGTTTTTAGCTCTACGAGAGGTTCTTCTCCAAAGAGTAAAAGATCGAGAACACGCACTTTATAACCTGCTTGAAGCAATTTCCGGCACAGAACTGAGCCAAGGTAACCAGCCCCACCAACCACTAATACTTTCTTTATGTTTTCTTGCAGTGAGGTTTGAATTTCGTGTAAGAGTCGAAATTCTGCCGTTCCCACTTGATGAACAATGATGTTGACTATTTGGTTGAGATTGTTAACTATTGGTATTTTTAAAGAATAGAACTTAGCAAACTCTCTCTTTTTGGCTTCTTCTTTGATATTATCCCCAGAGAAAAATTCATCCACTTTTAGAGGGTTTTTATTCATAATATAGTCCACGGGGCTATGGACATCAGTACCATTTCGAAGAGCTTTTCGTATGTCACCATCAGTAATGGTGCCAAGAAGAGTCTTTTTTTGATCGATGATGAACACAATTCCAAGACCACTTCGATCAATAGTGTTCATAGCCTCATAAATTGTTTTTCCTTGTTCCAGAAGAAAGTCTTTTAGTTCATTCATATTACTGTCTCTTTTTTCTTCTATACGAAGAGTACGAGACTATACCATTGAACGGTATTTAAACATTTTGAAAAATAGATCCATTTATTTCTCTTTAAGATGTATACTAAAATGGATTAGGTTTCGGACCTAATTTTTTTGGTATATTCTATAGGTCAGACGCGAGACGGGAGATAAGATCAACAACGCGTCTACTAGAATTCCCATCAATGGGGCCACAGCACTGATCCACAATTTGTGCTCTATTCTTTTTTAACGTAGAGTTATCCTCAAAAGCTTGGAGTATAACCTCTTTAATGTTCCCATATATACTTACTTCCAATGCAGCGGTGGATGTGTCTATACCATAAAGCCAGTGGTCAATAGGGTAGATATCTCCAATTAGGTCTAAAGTAACGACTGGTCGATCAATAATCATTGCCTCTAAAGCGGCATTTGAGCCAAAATGAACGAAACAATCAGCATTATTAATGAGAGAATAAAATTCCTCCCTAGAGAGGTTTGGGGGGTGAATTGTAACAGGAGATAATGACCGTTCTTTAATGAGATTAACATAGTCCTGATAATGAGTTTCCCGTGGGTGTAGTTTAATGGCGACATTTACACCAGAAACTTGGTTTATTTTTTCCAAAACTATGAAAATTCGCCTAAAATATTCCTCTTTTGACACTTTTCCCGTTTCAATGTAAGGAGAGGTAGCTATAACAACATTTCTTTCTTTTTCCTCTTTTTGTTTTCGAAAGGGGATGATTTTATCGTAAATTACTGGTCCGACAACTATAATGTCTTCTTCAGACATTCCCGCGGTTATGAGTTTTTCTTTATATAAGTTACTGAATACAGCCATTTTCATAGGGAATATCGGGTCTGGGTTGAGAGCTTCTTTCCCGATACCATGAGCAATAGCTACAATGGGGACATCCAAAGATTTTGCAGCTGCGAATAAACATTTTTCGAATAATGAACCTGTCCCTGTTACAACCACCACTTTTATGTTTTCTTCTGTAATAATCCTCTTAAATGCAAGATAATACAAATAAGTAAGATGAATGGATTCTTTAGAGAAGAAAAAATTTAAGCCATATTTAAGATAAGACCATAAGTCTTTTCCTTCTAATAGAAATATTTCTTTTTTCATGTCATGATTTATTTCTCTCCATTTTTTATTTAAGTAGCATGCTTTTTCTTCTGCTTCTTTATTGAGGTCAGCATTAATGTAATGATAAATTGTGTTTTGATGTCTAATCTCTTTGTAAGTATTGTGTGATAAAGGGTCAACAAAAAGGGGGAGCTCTTTTATGTTTTTTCTAGATTTGAGCTCAGAGATAACCTTTTCCAAGCGAAATAATGTGTTTTCTGAGGAAATATGATTAGAATAAGTCAAAAAGAGAATAGTTTTTTGTGACTTTTCTTTATTCTTGTCCAAACTATCTCTTTGTATTTTTTCTGCATGAAACGTAGAGTGCTTATGTATCCAAGAGATTTTATGATACTCTCTCTGTAGAAAATAACGCGGAAGAATTTTAGAAACAAAAGTGAGCTTCCCTCGCTCTGCCATTGTTAATGGTTTCTCTGTGTATAATGAATTATAAGTATTTAATTGCTTTGGTAGAACATGGCGGACAATTAAGCGTCGGTAAAACCACCATAAAGGAATACTTTCTATCTGAAATTGTTTATCGAATGGGAGATGATCTATGATTGTCTCTTCGTTCCAAGAATTAATAAATTTTTCAATTCTTTTTACACTCTGTTTCTGCACCATTATTTTTTTGTTGCGATTGTCTCCCACGATTTTTGAATAATCTTTCTACTGTTTGTTATTTTATCTTGTTCTGTATCGATTTCTTCTGCAGCGAACATATTTTTTATAGTTTCGTATCTTCTTTTTTGTATTTCTATGATTGCCGGATCAGTAGGCTGGCGCATAGATTGTTTTTTAATAGTAGAATAGATCAAAGGGTTTTTCCCTCTTGAACAGATGGTCTTGGTATCTGCTGTTAGGATAAAAAGGTAATCCGGCTTAGGGAAAGTCCTCATTAACAATTTTAGAGTAAGGCTCTTTGGGGCGTATATATACTGGCTGTATATATCATAAAAATACCGGTCTGTAACTACTAGTTTGTTCTTTCGCAATAAAGGATAGATTACAAAGAGATAGCGTTGAATGTATTCTAAGTAATTGTAAACAAAGAGAAGTTCCATAAATATTTTTTTTTTAAATGTTATATTAATCTCTTCTTGTTCAAATTTTTGGTCGTTTACATAATCAAAAATCTTTCTATTTCTTCTTTTTAATAATGTTGATAATATCTTTGAATACCAAGAAAAAGGTTCCCACCCAAAGTAATACCCCGACTGGCCATGAAAGAAAGAAGTAATTGGTTCATACTGATGAAGAAGTTCTCGAGTGAGTGTAGTTTTTCCTGTTCCAGGAACACCAATAAAAGATATAAGGCATCCACGTCGTTGGAGAGAGAGACGTCTCATAGCGCTTCGAACTAATTTTTTACTTAGAGAAAGCCAGGAGGCTGGAGAAAAAAAAACTTTTTTAATGATGGTTTGGAGTAAGATCATTTTTTTTAACTTCTTCTGTTCTTTTACAGCAGTAAGAATATGAGAGAATGCAGGCTGCAAGTGGTAATGGTTACAAGCTGTTTTTATGTATTCCCAATCTAATGGTTTCGAAAGAAGAGAGGTGAGAAGATTATGGCTATGTGATTTAATAGTGAAGTTCTCAAAGATAATATGTGATACATGAATCAATAAGCTGTCTTCCGGGGAGGGTATGAAAATAGAGCTATTCTCCTGTATTTTTCTTTGGAAGATATCTTTTTTGTTTAGTGCTTTAAGGTTATGCCAGGCAATTTCACGATGGAGATGAATGGCAAAGAGGATGGCCCCTTCCACTTTTATGTACATTTCTTTGTATCTCTCGATGTGTTCGGGAAGATAGAGTATGTATCTTTGTTCTTTCAGCAGTAAACCAGCTTTACGATAATCTTCTTCTGTAAGAAAGAGAATATCAAGGTTCTCATTTTTACCAGCAAAGATATGTTCACATTTAAAGAGGTTGTACTGAAGGTTGTGCTGATGGAATAGAGCAACGATTCTGTAAAGTTCTGGTGGCATATATTGGTAAGATTTCATGATATTTTTTCTCTCTCTTCTTCATTTTTTATAGACCATGGAATAATCTCTTGATAAATGTTCTCGTACTGTTGGAGCATATTATCCTCACGATAACTTTTTAAGATAATTGTTCTCGCTTTTTTACCAAGTTCCTCCCTTAGTTTCTGGTTCTGAGCGAGAAAGGTCACAGCTTTAGCGATCTCTTTTGGAGAATAAGGGGGAATGGTGAGAGCAGTATCCTGTACGATTTCTTTAATAAAAGGAATATTTGTAGTAACAATTGCTGCTTCTGTAGCCATTGCTTCCAGAAGGACGAGTGGGTTACTGATGGCTCCGAGAGAATTTCGGTAAGGGAGAACAATGATCTCCATTTCATTATAGGCTTTGTTTATATTCTCTACAAACTCGTGGAACACTATTTCTGGGTTATATTTCTTTGCTAGTGATTTTAGTTCTGGAGTAATTCTGCTTGCAAAGAGATGTGTAATTATTCCTTTTGGGAAGTATTTCGAAGCGGTGATATAGTCTGTTATCCCTTTCGTTGCTGCAGGATGTCCAAAGAAGCCAACATTTAGGGAAAGTGAGGGGTCTTCTGTAGATTTTTTAGGGAGGGGCTTAAACTTTGTCTGGTCAATGCCAAAATGAATTATCTTCACGTTTCCTTTGAGTTTGTCTGCAGAGTAAGAGGAAGCAACGATGATTCTATCGAGTTTTTGTAAAAACAGAGATCTCCAGCGAATAGGGACAATAGCTGAGTAGCTGGCGAGGAAGTTACCCGTATGCTGGGGGGCAATTTTCTTTTGTGTAATAAAATTGCGTACATGGTTTATTGGTTCAGTCTCTCCAATGGAGTACAGAGTGAAGATACAAGGCAGATTGTACTTTTTCTTAAGTTTGTAAGCAGTGAAAGAGTCTAATACTCCGCTGCTGTGGACATGAATTACATCTGCTTTTTCCGGGTCTGTGGTGAAGTAATACCCCCTCTTTTCTAAATGGTCTTTTATTTTCAGAGCAATAGCTGTTCTCCCCTCAAAATTTCTTGATTCTAGGTCAGCAAGATAGTAAATGTTCATGTTATGCTGCTTTTATGTTTCACTATCTAAAATTTGTTTTATAAACCTTATGCATTATGTTTCTAAAGAAAATTTCTTACAAAAAGGTGGCGAAGTGAAGCTCATAAGTTTTAAATAATAATATGTGGTTTAGGCAGATAATGATCAAACTAATCTATGCTTTTTTCAGTAAAGTATTCAATACATTTATCCCTCAGTTTATAAAAGATGTGCTGGATCCAGAAAATTATTCCATTCGGAGGTTTGTACAGGAGATGTCAAAAACTGTAAAGAATAGTGATCGTGTTCTAGATGCGGGGGGGGGATCATGCCCTTATAAGAAATTCTTCTCTCATGCTCATTATGAGTCTACGGACTTTGAGAAAATTTTTGACAAGTCTTCTTTACATAAACATGATTTCTTATGTAATCTCGAGCATATTCCAAAAGAAAATAATACTTATGATGCCATTCTTAATACCCAAGTACTGGAACACGTTCCCGACCCGTTAGCAGTGCTTAAAGAGTTTCACCGTGTTTTAAAGCTTAAAGGGAGATTGTTTTTAACCGCCCCACAAGGGTGGGGTATTCACGGCGCTCCGTATCACTTTTTTAATTTTACAAATTATGGTCTCCAAAATTTATTTGAAAAAGCAGGATTTACAGTCGTTTTTATCCGTCCTCGAGGAGGTTTTTTCTGGTATCTAGCCAAAAGATTACATACATTTCCTACGTATATTTTTATGCAGTATGTACTTGTAAAAGATCAGAACAGATTTAAGATAAAAATGAGTTTATTTGCATTTCTTCTTTTTCCTTTTTACTTAGTCTCTCTGCCTCTTTTTTCATTTTTGTTTCCTTTGGTTCTCTTTTTTTTGGATTGGTTAGATCGCTGGAAAGATTATACCCTTGGCTATGCCTGTCTTTGTATTAAGAATTGATTGTTTTGCAGAAAGTTTCAGCTTTTTATTTCATAACCAAAAGATGTACTTCTATCTCTTTAAAAATCTCTCCCAAGACATAGCTTGCTTGTCGACGAATAAAAGAAGGGAAGAGTATTCCAAAGCGGGTCGGAATTAGTTCTAAGCGATCTATCTTAAATCTCTTATTATAAATGGGGGCATTAAGAGCGTAGTGGTCTTCTGGGTTTATTAAGTTATCAAAAGTAGTCTCATTGAAGAAATGCTGATGGGTAATGTCGTTATATGCACCTTTACAATGATAGTACGGGACTTTGATGATAATTTTTCCATGGGGAATGGAAATTCGATGGAGTTCCTCAAGAACTTTTTTTGGATCATCCAAGTGTTCTAAAACATTATCTAAGAGGACGAGGGAGAAAGTATTATCTATGAAAGGGTAAGGAGATGTATTGAAGTCAAAAGACTTATCTACTCCTGCTCCTTTTTGAATGTCAACATTAACCCATCCTGGGATAATTTTCCTTCCACAACCGAGATTTAACTTAGCTCCAGATTTTACTGTGCTGTTCTTTGTTTTGTTCATGTTGTTTATTATTCTCTTTGTTTGGTGAATATCTTTTGATAAAGATTTATGTGGTTTCTGTAGTTTATCATTTTATCTCCTTCTTTATTAATGAGTTCATAAGCATTCTTGCTTAATGTCTTTACTAGTTTTGGATTATGGAGTAGATGCATTATGGCTGAGGCCATTGCTTTGCTGTTCTTGGGAGGTACCAATAACCCTGTTTTTTCAGGGATAACCAATTCTCGTGTTCCTCCCACATCAGTA
>CAYIBV010000070.1:0-7415 GCA_964361725.1 uncultured Methanosarcinales archaeon
AGAATATCATCCTGAACATTACAGGAACCTCTGGTCCGGAAGTACGTGCTTCGTTAGACAACAACATGACGTTGTTGACGCCAGAAGGACAGACGGAAGTGTCGTACGGGTACACGTCCATGGGTGCATTCCTGACATTGCGAGCACCAACAGGAGACCCACAAGAGTTTACTGCGGCCTTCCCGAAAGAACAACGCTTGCCTCAAATGTATTTGACAAGTGGTGCGACCAAGACCTCTTCCTCTGCAAGTGGAAGTAGCGACCAAGTGGCTGTGTCTATCGGATTAGCGACACGCTTAGATAGCGCGGTTGCTGATGCGAAAGCCCAGAACTTAATTGTTGTGGGTGGACCATGTGTAAACAACGTGGCAGCGTCTTTGTTAGGCAGCCCTGCAGATTGTGCAGCAGGATTCAGACCAGGTGTGGCGCGCTTAAAAGTATTTGAGCATGCCAACGGCAATGTTGCGCTGTTAGTAGCAGGATATGGCGGCCAAGACACGTGGTTAGCGGGTCAGTTCTTAGCGACTCGAGCAGCAGACGTGCGAGCAGCAGGCGGAACAGAAGCTGAGATTGAAGGTACCACTGTTGCGGATGCAACTATTGGCGCACCTTCTGCAGCAGCACCGGCAGCGGAACCAGCAGCAGCAGAAGCTCCCGCAGCTGAATAAAGATAAAGCCAAAAGCTTTTTTTTCTTTTTTTTTCTTTTTCTCTATTCCTCTTTCTCTCGTTGTGAAGACTTTTGTTGGTTCGTTGATGAAAAGTCATATGAAAGTAATGTTTATATACTCTGAATAATTTATAGATTCTGTGAGAGGTGATGTCTGATTAAACTAAGCTCGTACGTGCCGGCAGGATTGTTTGTGCTTCTGTTGGTGGTGTCGTTTTTTATCATCAAGCCGTTTTTGTTAGCGATTTTTTCAGGGGCGTTGTTAGCGTATTTGTTTTATCCTTTCTATCGTTTTTTATCTCCCCGTGTACGTTCTCCCGTTGTGGCATCTGTGGTGGTGTGTGTGTTTGTTCTTCTCCTCATTCTTGTACCAGGAATTTTTCTGGTGAAGACAATCGTAGAGCAGGCCTATGTTATTTTTGTCTTGGTGAAGCAGCGGCTGGCAGAGGGATTATTTGTAAGTTGTCAAAATTCTTTTTGTCAGGCTTTGGAGAATCTTGCAAATGATCCTACTGTGTCTTACCAAGTGCAGGAAATAAGCCGGGAAGTAACGCACTGGGTTATCCAAAAAGGATCAGCGTTGTTGGTAAGTGTGCCGCGGATAGTGATTAATCTATTTATAGTGTTCTTTGTGATGTTTTATTTTCTGAAAGATGGAGAGAAGCTTCATGAACGGCTTCATACTTATCTCCGGCTGAAGAAGTCAAAGTATGCGACATTTGTTGGCCGGATTAAAGAAATCATCCATGGTATTGTCTTTGGGTATTTTATTGTGGCACTGGTACAGGGAGCAGTGGGGGCAATTGGTTTTTTCTTATTTGGCGTTTCTTCTCCGTTATTCTGGGGAGTGATTATGGGGTTGCTGGCGTTGATTCCCTATGTGGGAACAGGGTTTGTGTGGCTTCCGGCAGCATTATTCATCTTTGTAGATGGCCTGTCTCAGGATTCCACGTCATTGATGGTCAAAGGGGCAGGATTATTTGTGTATGGGGCGGTGTTAATAAGCGGCATTGATAATATTATCAGACCAAAACTGATGGGAGAGAAAGCAAAAGTTCATCCCGCCATTATTTTATTGGGTATTTTTGGGGGAATACTGATCTTTGGTCCATTAGGGATTATTATTGGTCCCGTTGTCCTTGCGCTGACGTCTGAGATTGTGACGACGTACTGGAAGAAGTAGCGTTGGAGTAGGTTTTGGAGTAGGTTATGAGTTGTTCTATGTATGGTTGAAGTTGGATACTGTCAGGAATGTTTTTAATGATGAATGTTTTTGTTATAGGGAGAGTATAGGTTTTGAAGAGGCGGTCAAAAAAGCCACGATGAATGGTAGTAGTCTTAAGAAGAGAATAGGGTAATTCTTTGTTCTTGAATGTTATTTTCGTGCGGTAGAAGTTGTAGGGCTGGAGAGCGTTGTAGATGGTTATAGAAATATTTATGGTCATCAAAAAGAAGATGACAATAAGAGAGGTAGTTTTAATGATGGTTTCATCACTGCCGGTAAGATCAAGAAGAGAGATGTTAACAAGAATGCCAATATATAAAATGATGCTCAAAATTAGCAGTATGAGACAAGAAGGGATGATAGCCCGTTTCTTGTTCTGCCAGAGAACGTACGCTGGTTGTTCTTGTGGTGGTGTCATTGGAATAAGGCATTGGTTTGTGGGATGGACCTGCCCGGAATTACACGCCAGCAATCTAGGCAAGTTGGGCGGGTTACTGCACTGCGTTTCGTAACCCACCGCGTGTTGTTCGTATGAAATTAAGTGGACCTGCCCGGAATTACACGCCAGCAATCTAGGCAAGTTGGGTGGGTTACTGCACTGCGTTTCGTAACCCACCGCGTGTTGTTCGTATAAATTAAGTGGACCTGCCCGGAATTGCACCGGGGATCTCCCGCGAGTCAAGCGGACGTCATATGCAGCACAAGGTGCTGCGAGCAAAAATGCACAGCATTTTTGTGTAGCTGCTAGACCACAGGTCCTTTCTTTGTGTGGAGTTGTGGGACCTATTTATTAACATTTTGGAATTAATCTTGATTGGGAGAATATTTAAAACCGTTGCAAACAAAGAGGTATGGACCCATTCCAGAAAGCAAAAAGATTAAATGTCAGAGGAGTGTTCTGGAATGATATGGTGAGTCTGGAGACGAAGTTCCTCATAGGAATGATGGAGTTACAATATGGGAAGAACGTAGTTCCTCAATTAAAGAAGTTATCAGGAAACATTTCGTGGGCGCAGGGATGGCCGGAGGAAAAAAGGGCGTTTTGGAATGGGGAAGCGTTTATGTGGAATCATAAGATTGAACGTGCGACACGAGAGGTTATCCACAATGAGTTGATGGTTTTGCGGGAGGGAAAGAATCTGGACCTCGGCTGCGGGGCGTATAGTTATGTTCCTTCGGTAGGGTTTGATATATCACCCAAAATGTTGCAGTTTAATGAACAATGTACAGAAAGAGTAGTGGGTGATATTGAGGAAGGATTGCCGTTTTCTGATTCCTCGTTTGATTCCGTGACAGCAGTATTTCTGTTGAATTATGTGAAGAATTATTTTTTATTGATGAATGAAGTGTATCGGGTGTTGAAACAGAAAGGAGTGTTTGTGGGGGTTATTTCGGCACAGGGAGTTAACGAATGGCAGAAGCAGAAAGAAGTGACGACACTTTTAATAGAGGAGTGGAAGAATGTATTGCAGGAGGTGGGGTTTTCTACGCGGAGTGAGGAGAAAGAAAAGTTGTGGTTTTTGTGGGGAAAGAAACGGTAATGTCTGGACGATGAAATGAGGTAAAAAATTATTTTTTCTTTTACACGAAGAAAAGAAAGCCTCGGCTTTTAAGCCGAGGTTCTTTTCTAGTGCAAGAAAGCTGTTGCTTTCTGCACAGAAAGGCTCTGCCTTTCTTGTGTCCTAAAAATGCGGCGTTAAGAAAGCGTCTCTGTTCAAGCCCCATGCTTTAGCATGGGGTGAGACGCTTTCCCGCATTTTTATGACTTTTCTTTTTCTTCCACTTCTAAAACGCAAAACTTATTAACCTTAAAGACAATAAGAGACTAAAATAGGTGATGTGATGGCTGAAGGATTATTCATTTCTACTCCCTCGTACGCGAAGAAGAGGTCAGAACTGTTAAAAGAGTTTGGTTTTGATAAAGAAGAGGAGCGGGAGGTAACGATGTTTGGGGAGGATATTGGAAAAACAGGGTATCCTGCCCCTAAAAAGTATTTTCGCTTAAGTTATGAGGTGTATGATCTCAGTTTAGAAGAGCCTTATTACTGGATTTTAGAGGATATGCAACAGAAGTTTCCTATTATTGAAAAGTTAGAAGATTCGTTTGCGGCGGCAGAAAATTCCGCATTCTTTGGGGTCACACAGCAACGGTTGGGGGCACAGCAGGATAAAGTGTCTCAATTTCTCGCGACGGTGGGGAAGATGATCAAAGAGTTATTCCAGATGGTGCGGGAACTGCGTATCATTGATGAGCGTATCGAATATTACATTGAAGTGGAGAAACAGTTGGGCAGGCCGTTAGATCAGCGGGGAAAAAGCGCGGAGATTACGCTCAAAGGGTTCTTTGTGGATCTGGTGCAGGGGGGAGGAAAGAGTGCAGCGTCAGTGTATGGCATGTCGCGGGAATTGGAATTTATTACCTTGCCTGATTTGTTTTTTGATGCCCCACCATTTCGGGATGGAGGGGAAATGGAAAAGTTTGTGGAGGGGCTGAGTAAAGATTTTAACCGCAATGTGATTCGTGTTCTGGAAAGACATCTGCGGCAATTTATGGAATGGAAGAAGCGCACGCATCAGGAACATATGAGCAGGAGACGATTCATGTTAGCGTATCTGCGGCAGCATTTTGAGATTATTAAGATGTATATCAACTGGCTGAAGCCCTATCTGCGGCATACGGTTAAGTTGACACTGAAAGAGCGAAATATGGAAGGTCCTGAAATGGTCTCTGCGTTTGAAGGAAGCATGTTGGATATTGAGCTTCTTGCCCGGAAACGAACAGAAGTAGGGAAGACGGGAGGTAACGGCTGTATTCTCATTACCATCAATTATCGTACCCGCCCGGAGCTGAAAGTGGTACAGGAAGGATATCAGCGTGGGCCGGTGCATATTGGGCGATTTGAATTAAATTTACGGGTGTATGCCTGGACTGATGAACAAGTGGAGAGATATAAAAAAATGAAAGAAAGGGAGAGTCTGCTGCTTATGGGAGAAGTATCTTCTTCTGTGCAGGCGGCCATGGAATCCCTCGGAGCAGAATTAGATGTGTATTTAGAAGAAGCACGGGGAGAGGCGGAGAAAGCACAAAAAGAAAAAGAAGAGGGAAAGAAAGCAGACAAAAAGAGCGTGGCAGAACGTTTCTTCGGAGACTTTTATACCAAACGGCCCAAAGAAGAGAAATCAGGGGCAACGCTCAAGAAAGAGAAAGCAGAGGTAGAGGAAGCACGAAAAGCAGCAGAGGATTACATGGGATATACCAAATTTATGGCGTGGTTATTATATAAGAATTTTAAGAAGGCGCATGCGATGGTGATGTGGTAGCGTTTGTTTTCTAAACATTTTTAAACCTCGGTTTCTTTATAGAGAATATGTCGAAAGATGAACTGAAAGGACTCCGTCCAGAAGAGCGTTTGAAGAAGTTGAAGCAGTTAGAAGAAGAAAAGAAGAAAGAAATCGAGGAAGCTCATAAAATGCTTGTGGAGACGGAAAAAGAGTTGACAGATCAGCGGAAATGGGTGGATAAAGTTCCCATCCCACAAGTGGCGCAGGACACTATGGAGGGGTTGAGCGCAGAAGGAAAACAGGTATTGAAAGCACATAAAGGGATTAAAGAAAAGAAGCAGGAAGAAGAGACGGAAACACCGAAGAGCAAAAAAGAAGAATCAGAGCGAAAGCCGAGTTTAGAAGAGGCAGTTCTCCAGGAAACGCCAACCATACCATCAATGGGTACGAGAAATGTGGAATATGGCATTCCTACGAGTGGTGTGCTTGGAGGGATGGAATATAAGCCTCTTGGTCAGCTTCCCACTGCGGTGTTGTATCATGAAATGAGTTCCCTGAAGAAGTCTATTGATGAGAAAGGGTATATTAGTCGGGATGATACACGAAAAGCAGAGTATATTACAGGTGTCATTGAAGACCGCCGGGAGGGAGGATATGAATTTACCCGAGATGTGGGGAAGTTGGCGTCACTGACGCAGGAAATCGGGTCGAGGATTCAGCAGGGGTATCAATCCCGAGGAAAAGAGAAAGTGGTGGGGCATGATTGGTATAGCGGGAAGTAGATCTTTGGTGTTTAATCAGGTTTTTTAAAGAATATTCTTTTCACGAGCAGTGAGAGGTAACACATCTTTTTATACTCAGTCTCTCTCTCTCATAAATAATAAATATATAAAACGAGGTGTTGATTATGAAAAAATTGCTTATTGGATTGTTATTGGTTTTCGCCGTTGTTCTGGTGGTAAGTTGTACGCCGAAAGAAGAAGAGCAAGTTGATTTAAACAGTCTGTCTGATGAAGAGTTGGATGCCGCTATGGAAGCGCCTGAAGAAACTGGTGCCATTGCCGGTCAGGCTGTGAAAAGAGTTTCTGCTCCCCAACGGGCAGCGCGGCGAGCAACATGTCGAGTTTCTGGTGATAATTTGGTATTGACTGATAAAAGTGGCCGAAGCCGAAGTATTGCAAGGAGATTTTGTAATGTGAATAACGTTGGGGAACGGGTGTGTGATAATGCCGGGGGATACAGAAGTATTGTTGCAGAACAATGTACCAATGGATGTTTTAACGCCGGCTGCGCCCCTCCCTGTGTTGATTCCGATCCTCAGGATGATCCGGCGGTTCGAGGAACAGTTACTGGTTTAGAATATCGTAAAGCTCAAAATCCTAATCGAAACCCCACTATGGTGGAGAATATGACTGATCAGTGTGTAAATGCAGAGGGAGTATATAGCCACACTGGAACACGTATTTCGCAAGTGTATTGTGGCGTGTCTTCCTTAGGTAAAACTGAGTTTATATGGGATACACCAGGAGTAGAGATTAGTATCTATGGACCGACTTCTCCTTGTCCGGAAGGAACAATGTGTCGAGATGGGACATGTTCATAAGCGTTTTATTCTTCTTTCTTTCTTTTTTTCTTTCTCTTTCTCCCTATTTCACCTCTTCAAAACACAAAACTTATTAACCTTAATGGGTATAACGGATTAAAATAGGTGATAGAATAGATGGTGGAATTCGGCACGGGGTATTTCATGCCCATGGATCGGGAATATGGGAGTTATCAAGTGCATGATGATGTACATGCTCATTCTCCTGCAGAATCAACCAATGATGTGGGAGTTGGTCTTGGCGATTTTGGCATGTCTCTTGGGTTAGGTCCAGTGCCGAATGTTCAGGCTATCAGTTCTAAGTTGCGGGCGGGAACAAAGACTATGGAATTTGTCTTTACCGGAGCGGGAAAAGGTTCTGCGCAAGGGCAAACTCCAGAGATGTATGGTCTTAAGCAGAGGGTAGCATTAGTGGAGTTAGGAAAAGTAAACCAAGTTGATTTTACCACCCACGCTACTGTGGGAGTATATGGATTAGCAGGAATGGATCAGCAGGGAAATTTTTCCAAGACCAGCAAGAATTTTTCGTTACAGTAGATTAAACGAGCGATCGAATTCGCCTCTGATGTGGGGAATGGCGGGCCTGTTGTTGTTCATACGGGAGAATTTCAACGGACGATCGTAGATGCAGACTGGA
>CAYIBV010000071.1:0-7388 GCA_964361725.1 uncultured Methanosarcinales archaeon
TAAATATAATCAGTAAGGCTATGCTTACTATGAGAAGTAACCACCCCATCTTTTTTGAGTTCATGAATCGGTTTTGTACTGTCGAAACTTTATAAATATGTTTGTTATTTTTGAATTTTTTTGTAATTGTCCTTTTAGTAATATTTAAATAGTGTAGTAATTGTCAATACACATTACTTTTCAAAGAGGCGTAATATATGGTTAAAGAAAAAAGATTGCTGTTTGGAACCACACTTAGATATTTCGATTTGTTCGATGTAGCACTCTTGAAGCTGTCTCTCATTACTTTTGGGCTTTTTTTAGTTTCAATGTGGCCTTCTTTTGCCTATTGGGTGACAAGCACATCTTGGGTTTGGTTTTTAATTGCTGGGATTATATTTTCTATTAGACCATTAATAAAATCATTTAAGAAATAAATCTTTTATTGAAACGTGATAATCTGCAATCTCCACAACGCAAACCCCATCCATAACATAAGTATGCCATAAATTACTCCAAAAAACCTGTTCAATGGCAAGTGCGGGGAGATCCAATGTGTCTGTCTCTGAGAGAACCAGCACCACAGATTATAAATTATGGCATCCAGAAGAACAAGGTACCATACTATCCCTTCCATGTACACAGTCATATCTCTCTTAAAACAAAATCACTATTAAAAACTTATGTCAATTAAATTAAATTTATACCATTACATACGCATCGTTTAAGAATTCACTCAATGGGACAATCTTTCTTTTACGTTGTTGTTCATCTCCTTTTTCTATTGTATCTACTGCAGCATAAGCAGGGTCACGGAAATATTCTGCCGCTACCACTCGTCGTTTCTTGGGAGTCCTAGTATACTCTTTTCCTAAATCTTCAAATACTTTCTGTCTCGTGTACTTAATCGCTTCTTCCGCCACAGCGTCATCAAACTTAGCTCCTCCCCGTACAAGATCAGTTAACTCTCCCACGCCGAGAGGGAGATATGCTGCCATTCGTTCTAATGCGGTTTCTCCCACCAATCCGGGAAGTTCTAACAAGTCATATCCTTCGTGGTTATGCCATAGGTAATGTGCTCCTTCCAGAGCATCCGCTAACGTTTTTGCTCCTAATCCCCCTGCTTTCAATCCTAATCCCGCTCCTCCCAACGTCCAAAACAGATATGTTCCCGCTAAATCTGCTCCTGCGCCAATCAAACGCAATGCCGGAGCCACGTATTTTGCCAGGAATCCTTTATCTTCAAAATATTTTTGGGCATGCAAAGCGTACGCTTCCATCAGCCTTCCGCGTATTCTCTTACGGAACGCCAACGCTTGGTCATCTGTTCGTTCCTTGCCCGAAGCATCAAAGAAATACATGTGTAATGAAGGGTCTTCTAAGATTCGATCTATATAATTATCCGCGAACTGTTCTGCCTGCGGTTTCCCCCCCAGTAAGTCGTCTAATCCCATGGTATTAACCCATTACATGTATTATCTCTATTGTTCTTAACGTTCTTTATTGTGTGGCCACGTGCTTAAACACTTCCCCTAATGTCACCATGCCCATAAATGTCTCACGATCCACGACGGCACACATCAGTCTTTTGCGATCTCTCATCTCCCGGTATACATCTGTCGCGTCCATATGGATATCATACACTTCGATGGGCTTAGACATAATATCTTTTGCCTGAAGAGAATGAGGATCTTTTCCTTCTGCCACAACCCGATTATTGATATCTGTAGTAGAAATTACTCCCACTGGATATTTTTGTTCGTTGACCACGAAGAGCTGCCGCAGTGTTGAGGTACGCAACTTCTTAGCCACATCAATAACAGAGTCATTCTCTCCGCAGTAAAATGGTTCTATTAATGTACATCGTTCTAACATTTTTATTTCCTCCTAAGTCCTAGGTTGTTGGTGTTTTCGGTCCTCCGTCGTCCGTCGGTCCGCCAGATTTAAATCGTTCGTTTTCTCGTTCTAGTTCCGCTACTTTACGATATAACTTTTCATTTTCTCTTCCCATTTTCTCTACTCTATTCTGTAATCCATCTGTTTCATATAAAACTTCTCCTAAATTTGTCTGTGCTGCCTCTAACTGGAATTTTCCTCTGTTGTGGATGGCTCGTTTTCCGATAACATAGGCACTATATATCATAACCGCTGCTTGCAGCCCCGTATACCCATATCGTACCACATCAGCAAGGCCAAACGGCAGTTTCAAGCTGGGCTTGTAATCAATATCAAAATTCATAGTTTCTAACTGTTCTTTCAATGTTGTCATTCTCTCTTGCAACCCTGCCACTTCTGTTTTATAACCTTCCAACACTTCTTTTGCTCTTTCTGCCCGGGCATCGTACTGACGTAACTTATCACGCAAAGTTATTCCTTGATCTAATGTTCCCTGCAATTGATTCATCGTAGGAACCAGCTCTTCAAACACTTCATCAAGCTGTCCTGTTACGTTCTGCAGCCGCTGCAGATGTACTTGCTCTACATATTCTGAAGACACGGAGCGATAATCCTGCACAAATTGTCGGATATCGTGTTGAGCATTTTCTTTTTGTGCTTCTCCCCGGAGATATTCAAACAATTGTCGTTCTTCTGAAGTAAGTTTGCTATCCCGTAAATAGCCATTGATCCGTTCCACCACCGCCGTTTGCGCAATGCGGTTGTCTCTATTCTCATCATACACTTTGACCAGTTCATCTAATCGTTGCCGAAGCAATGTCCTTCGTTGTACATCTTCCTGACCGAACAGATGCCGGATCTGTTCATTAATTCCTTTCAGAAAATCAGGACTATGGTCTTCCAGTCGTTCATCAACCTGCGCCAGACGACGGGTTACCCGATCACTCAATTCCCGCAACGCTTCCCAACGGGTATAAGAAGCCTCATAATTTTCCAGTTTAGAAATAACATCCTGCAATTGCTGAACTTCCCGACCTGTCACCATTCCCAACCGGTTCCATTCTCCTACATTTTCATCATACACTCGCTGCAACTCTCTACTTTGGACATTCAGGTTTTGCTGTACTTGATTTGTTAACAACTCTACATATTTTCCAATATCCAGTTCTAGAATTCGATCTAATTTTGCTGCTTCTGCCGCTAAATCATTAATATACCGCCGTCGGCCATATTCAAACGCGAGAAATTCTGCCCATTCTACCGCACCTAGCTTCACTGCTGTTCGTGTTAAAGCAATTCCCACCGCACCGGTTGTAGCTTCTCTTCCCCGCTGTAAGAAATCTCGTCGGGTAAGTCTGGGTGGTATGTGATCGTTAGAGGGGGTCATAATAACCCTTATCTTTTCCCCTATTTATAAATTTTATCACTGGATTATAGTAAAATCTTCACAAACAGAACAGTTCATTTTTAATCATTATCCACGCGGGGGGCAAGAATGAAGCTTAACAATAACCGGTCTGTCACTTTGTATTCTAATTTCAGCGGATAATCTGTATTAAACTGCAGAGAAACCCGATCTGTTAACTTACCTCCCGGCATCATTTTCTTGAGATATTCCAAAGAATATTTTGCTTTAAACTTTTTATCAGCCTCTGCTTTGATTATAGTACTGTCATCCGGCTTGATTTCAATAAACGCTTTGGAGAGATCTCCTTCTGCTTTGACAGACAATTGGCTTTTCTCTCCTAAGAACGTGACAGATTCTGCCACGACGTTCACGTCTTCGATAGCGCTGGTAAACATAGAGGAATCCATCTCTACCTGAATGGGAAAAGACAGTTCCGGCACACGTTGTTCTTTTTCATCTAACTCTAAGATGGGAATGGAGAAAGACCTTACAGTTGTGCCTCTCATCTGGATTTTAAGCTTGTTATCTTCTGTAGTTTCCAGAAGAAGCATATCATTCGCATTTGCTCTGCGCAGGATCTGTTTTAAGTTATTTAAATTGATGGCTAACTCTTCTGCATCCTGTACTTCATATTTCGTAAACGAGCTGCTTAACAGCTTAAAGATGACCATAGCCACATTAGCCGGATCCATTGCTACTAGCTCTAAAGCATCTTTTGTCACTTTAAACTTCGCTTCTGTCACTAACTCAGAAATGATAGAGATACTATCTTTAAAATACCGTGGATCTGCTAATGCTAATTTCATACCCTAAAACACCCCCAGAAAACTCTCAGGAATAGTCTCTTTATAAAAATTGTTGTTGTAAAGTGGTAGTATGCTTGTTTCAAAAAGGATAGTAATTTAAATGAGCCTTTTGTCGAAATATTATGGTCCGGCTGTATGGGGTAGTTCATGGCGCAAGTGAAGAGGGACTTTTTTCTTCCCGCACGTTGGCAGTTCATCCTTGTGATGAAATTTTGCAGGATCTTACAGAACTTCCGCACGGTGTAAGAGTAGGTCTGGAATGGTTTGAACGAGAGGATTGGCGAGAAGTTAAAGAAGATTTAATGCAAAAAAGTGTTGCTGCCAGAATAAAAAAGATTCTTTTTTTTGAGGATTCTGCTTCTTGTTATTGGCAGGCTCTTGTCCGAGTTTTACTTGAATCTGGTTTGCAGCCAGTGTTCTTGGAAGAGAAAGAGATTTGGAAAAGATATAACCAAGCCTGTGTTGATTTAGTAAAACAGAGTGAAGATTTTCCAGATAATTTGGGAAAAAGCGCTAGGGAACGTCATGGAAAATTATGCCAATATAATGAAGCACTAGAACAAAAAGTGTTAGCTTCGCGGAGAATTCATGAACTCGAGAGGGATCATCGCTTACTTTGCGCTGTTGCTTCCAATGCGTTAGATATTGCCATTGTAGGAATAGGTCATGGTGATTATTGGGTAGCATGCCAAGAAAAAATTCAGCAAGAACTAGGCATTACTTTTGATTCATATTCCCAACAGCGACCAAGCGGAAATAATAGTCATCCCGCTATATTTGTTAGGGAAGGAGTACCCTCAAAGAATATATTATTTGAAAGAGAACTTTTAGAACGAGCGCTACGACTTAGAGAACAAGGAAGAGTGGGAGGAGGCACTCCAGATTATGTGGGGATATGGAATTACCTTGAACCCTATAAAGGATATTTTGAAGTGTTTGTTCATCAAAGAGAAAGAGAGGAAATTGCCGGTGTTATTGAAGATTTGTTAGGAACGGCAAAATTTAAGGGAAAGATAGATGAACGGGAGATGCACTTGACAAAAACATACACTGCTGCTTCTGCTGATGCCTTCCCACAGGAGATACTATACAAATGGGTGGGAACGGGAGAAGAATGGTTTGGTCAATATACAACTTGTGGTGGTGGAGGGAGATTTTATATGAGAGAGGCAGCACAAAGAAATCCCCTAGAGATGTCTCTTCGCTGGTTTGATCTCAGAGAAAATGGTCTTCATTTGGAATAGTACTGTTATATTTTCAATCTTTTTCCATCTTCCATCACATGGGTGTTCTTCATTCCCAGTTGTAATGCCAACTCCGCGATCATTTTTCCTTTCTCAGGTTCAGCGTGGATGGGAATGATATGTTGAGGTCGTATCATCTCCAGCAGATCCCGGTGATCTTCCCGTGCGGCGTGGCCTGAAACATGCACATCACGGAAAATACGCACCCCATCCCGACGCAAGGTTTTTTCTAATTTTTCCCGGTTTTCTTTATTGATATCCACGGGGATGACATTACAGCTAAACACCACAATATCCCCTCCCTCTAACGTATATCCTAATTCCCGCCGGGCGATGCGGGAAAGTACCGCTTTCGGCTCTCCCTGATGTCCTGTGCAGACAATTAAGTATCGCTCTCGCCCTTCTTTAGAAATCTTTTTTAATACTTTTTCCACCGCATCGCGATGGCTGACGAGGCGTACATCTTTTGTGAAATCAACAAGATGGATGTTCTGTGCTGCGGTCACGTACTTCTCCAAAGATCTTCCCAAGAACACCACTTCCCTATTCAATTGCTTTCCTAATTCTATAATGCTTTTCAATCGTGCGATGTGGGAAGAAAACGTCGTCACGATGATCCCTTTTCCTTCACTGTTTACTCCCAGAAGAACATCTTTCAGCATTTCTTTGGCTACAGATTCTGAAGGACATTTTTTATGTTCATGGGCATACAAGCAGTTCATGAATAATAAGAGAATACCTTCTTTTCCTAATTCTTTAAGACGGACAAAGTCTGGCTTCTTTCCTAACACTGGATGCATATCCAGCTTAAAGTCATTAGCATACATGATTTTTCCATAAGGGGTATGTACGACGACAATTGCTGTATGGGGGATGGAATGAGTAACATTGACAAATTCTATGGTGATCTTATCAGAAAATTTATATGTAGATCCCATATTTAATGCAATCAATTGGGGCAGAATCTTTCGCTGTTCTTCCTGCAGCAAGGTCTTGATTACTTCTATACTATAAGGTGTGCTTACAATCTTGGCATTAGGAAACAATGGGGCAGCAAAAGGGATTGCTCCCACATGATCCAGATGTCCATGACTGGGAACGATGCCAATTACTTTTTCTTTCCAGTCTTCGATGAATCCATAATCCGGAACAGCATGAGCATTCAGGAGTGCTTTATAAGTCATGGTACTGACATCTTCCCGATCTTCGGTGAATTTGATATAATCCTGCATGCTCAACCCCATATCCAAAATGAGAACTTCGTCATCAACTTTGAGGGCCACACTATTTCCCTCCGTCTTCGTAAAACCACCAATGCAGCAAATCTCTATGGGCATAAGTACGGGATATTTATATGGTTTAAAAATGTTCGTGTATAACGATGGTTCTAAACAGTGTAGACTAAAGAAATATTTAAATACTAAAGTATTCTGATAAATGTTATAATGGCAACTATCGGCGAAGCGTTAAAATATCCTTTTGCAAACTTCAAGCGAGTATTTAATTATTGGTGGATCCTTATTCCCATTTGGGGATGGTTCGTCGTTTCCGGCTATGGGATTAGGATAATTAACACGTTGGTAAATGGAAACACTAAAGAATTGCCTGCTATCCGGCCATTCACTGGCTTGTTTCGCACGGGATTTTTTGCGGTAGTAACGTGGCTTACTATTGCTATTATCACTGGGTTGTTCACACTCATTCCTGTTCTGGGGTGGATCGTGTACGCCTACATAATCTTTATTGCTCCTCTTCTTATGTTTCAATTTGCCGAACAGGGAAGAATTCGTGATGGGTTTAATGTGCTGCGCGCTTCCAAAACCATGTTCTCAAGCTTTGGCCGCTATCTTGTAGCATATGTTAAAACTATTGTGGTGGGAATCGTTTTCCTCTTAGCTTCTATTTTAATCATCACTCTTATCGTTACTCTTCCTGCGATAAGTTTCTCTCAATACTTCTTCTTTGCGGAGTATTACAAACAGTATGGGAAGACAACTGTAACGAAGAAAAAATAAAGAAATATGCGGACGGCAGGACTCGAACCTGCGTAGGCAC
>CAYIBV010000072.1:0-7251 GCA_964361725.1 uncultured Methanosarcinales archaeon
ATCATTTACTACACAAAAAGAAAGAGAGATAAATACTATGACTGGAACTGGACAGGGAAATACTTATGCAAAGTTATGGGAAAACGGGACTTACGGCGCACCAGATCGTGGTTCGCCAAGCCAGGGTCGAACTCCATTACTTGATGTACTTATAGAAAGGTTACATCAGCAATTGGGAGCTACTTCTTTAATCCCTCACGTTTTCGAAGGGGGAGCCGGGTCTGGCGATCATGCCCTGCTCTTAGCTCAGGAAGGTTTCCGGGTTACTGCAAATGAATATAATAGGACTGGGGTAGAAAGAATTGAAAGAAGAAAATTAACTTTATCAAACCCTTCTTTACTAAGAACTATTGAAGGAGATGTATTACATTGCATTTCAGCGCAAGAAGCTCACTCCATTGATGGATTTTATGCAAATTCATTATTACACACCTTTTCTGCTGAAGAAAGAGTATTACTATATAGAGGAGTGCATAAAACCCAAAGTGATCGAGGGGTGCTGGCAGTTTCATTTAAAGCACAAGGTGATACTCTCCAGCGTACGGGAATAATTCGAGAAGAAACCGAGGCAGGACCCATTGTTGTTGATGATCAGGGCATTAGGAGGCTGTTTGTCACTAATCCAGAGCCTTTAATGAGAGAATTAAATACTGCGGGGTATCGTGTGGTGCGCACATGCCGATGGAATATCGAGAGGTACATAGCAGTAACCACATATGTCCTGGGAGCTAGAAAATTTATTGGTTTTTTTGCTGAACGGGAACAAACAAAAGGAGACACATGATTCATCTATTAACAAGCGTGATTGGAAGTTATCCTCGAGATCCACGACTCGTAGGTGCAGATTTTAATCCTCGCTGGCTTCTTATATCATCAAATAAAGTAGGTTGGGAAAATAAAGAAAATCTAAACCTAAAAACACTTCAGGATGAAGCAATTCGTTGGGCAGTAAAGGAACAAGAAGAGGCTGGTGTAGACGTGGTAACTGATGGGGAACAACGCAGAGGAAATTATATTCTGTATCATTGTCAACATTTAGACGGTTTTGATTTTACTAATAAAGAGGAGAAAGCGTGCAGGGGGGGGCAGATAAAAGCAGCAGTTCCGGTTATACGCGGACCAATTAAATCCAGAGAACATTTTCTGGTGGAAGATTTTAATTTCCTAAAATCTTTAACGAATAAACAAATCAAAGTAACAATTCCCGGTCCATTAACCATTATTGATTCGGTGAAAGATGCTTATTATTTTAATGAAGAGAAATTGGCGTTAGATCTGGCGAGAGCAATTAGAGAAGAAGTACACGCTTTAGCGCAGGCGGGATGTACACTTATTCAGATTGATGAACCAGTATCTATTCGAGAACCAGAAAAGTTCAAAGACTATGGTTTGAAAGCGCTTGAAATTTGTTTTGAAGGAGTCCAAGGGCTAACGAAAGAAGTGCATATCTGTCGCGGCTACCCCAATCCGGAACGAGATACTAAGACCGAGCTAACGAGATATGGTGACATTATCGAAGCTTTATCTCACTCTACCATTGACCGAATTGCGGTAGAGGATGCTCATGAACACCTTCAATGGGATACATTCAAAAAATTTGGATCAAAGAGTGTTGTTCTAGGGGTTATTGACATTGGTAATCAACGGGTTGAGACAGTTGAAGAAATTGAAAGACGAATTAGGGAAGTGCTTCAAATTGTTCCTCCAGAAAGGTTGGTGATTGCACCGGATTGTGGCCTACTTCTCCTCCCTCCCGCCATTGCGAAAGCTAAGTTAAAAGCCATGGTTGATGCTGCTCAACAGATAGGAAATGAACTACAGTAGCAATCTTTAAATAATCCTCTCTTTGTTATTCCTCTATGAAAAAAAAATCTCCTCCAGTGGAGAACGGAGCAGAAAGAATCATCGTCACCGCCGCCCTTCCTTACGCTAACGGCGATATTCACATTGGACATCTTCTTGAATATATTCAGGCAGACATCTATGCCCGCTTCCTCAAGCTACAGGGCAAGGAGTGCCTGTACATCTGCGCTTCCGACATGCATGGAACGCCCATTGAGATCAACGCCCAGAAAGCAGGCATGCCACCAGAGAAATTCGTTGATAAATACTGGAAAGAACATCAGGTAGATTTCAAATCGTTTCTCATTCACTTTGACCATTACTACAAAACCCACTCTCCGGAAAATAAAGAACTGGCGGAATATTTCTATGCGGAACTGAAAAAGAAAAAATTGATTTATCGCAAAAAAATCCAGGCTATCTATTGCGAGCGTTGTGCCCGTTACTTGCCTGATCGCTTTGTCAAAGGTATTTGTCCGAAATGTAATGCTGAAGATCAGTATGGTGATGTCTGTGAAAAATGCAGCACTATTCTCAAAGGGGCGGATTTAGTCAATCCCTACTGTGTCATATGTAAGAACAAGCCGGTTACCAGACCAAGCGAGCATTATTTTTTCTCCCTGAGCAGTTTCTCAAAGCAGTTACAACAGTGGATTAATTCCCCTGAAGCGCATGTACAGCCGGAAATGAAACACTGGCTGCAGGAATGGCTGATAAATGGACTGGAAGACTGGTGTGTCTCCCGTGATGCGCCGTATTTTGGATTTGAGATCCCCGAGAGCAAGAAAGAAACAGGAGAAACAAAATACTTTTACGTCTGGCTGGATGCACCCATTGGATATATTTCTTCTACAAAAAATTATACTGATAAACAAAATTATCCTGATAAACATAAACAAAAATGGGAAGACTATTGGTATAAAGGGCAGGTGCAGCATTTTATTGGGAAAGATATTGCTTATTTTCATTTTCTTTTCTGGCCGGCAATGCTTATGGCTGTGGGTATTCCACTGCCCAAATTAACCGTGCATGGATTTATTACCGTCGATGGGCAGAAGATGAGCAAAAGCAGGGGCACGTTCTTTACTGCGAAAGATTTCCTGAAATTATATCCTGCAGAAGCATTGCGCTTTTATTACGCTAACCATTTGGATCGTAAAGTCGTGGATGTAGATCTGAATTTTGAAGATTTTAAAGCGTTTAATAATAACGTTCTTGTGGGGAGTTTAGGTAATTTTTGTTATCGGGTGATAACTTTTACCCAGAAGAATTATGGTGAAGTAACTGCTATTGCTGCGGAAGTGGAATTATCTGTAAAAGTAAAGACCCTCATAGAAGCTGTAGGCAAACAGTACGCTGCTCAGGATTTTAAAACCGCGGTGAAAACCATTCTGCAGATTTCTGATGTGGGTAATTCCTATTTTCAACAGGCAGAACCATGGAAGAATAAAAGCGATGCCAAAACCATTGCTACAGTAGGATGGTGTGTGAATCTCGCCCGAGATCTGGGAATTCTCGTGAGTCCTATTTTACCTGAACTGAGTGCCAAACTTCGTCATGCCTGTGGCGATAAGGAATTATTATGGAAAGATATCAGCTTTGGCTGGAAGGGAAAACTTCATGAGTTGGAGATGCTAGTACAGAAAATTGAGTCCCTTCCACAAACAAATATTTTCCTTTTACATCTTGTGGTAGGAAAAGTTACTGAAGTTAAAGATCATCCTCACGCAGACAGTCTATTTTTACTTAACGTTGATTTTGGTAAGTATGGAAAGAAACAGGTGGTTACGGCATTGAAAAAATCACTTCCCCCAGAAGCGTTCCTTAACAAAAAAATCATATTCTGCCTGAATCTTAAACCGGCAAAATTCCGCAGGGAGTTGTCTGAGGCGATGATTCTAGCGGCAGAAGAAGGCACGAAAATAGTTCCATTAGAAATGAAAGCATCTGCCATAGGCAGTGAGGTTGCTCCGGAAGGGATGACCTCTTCCACGGTCCAGATTACCCTTGAAGAGATGGGAAAAGTAAAAATGATTGTGCAGCAGGGATATGTGGTAACGGAGGGTAAGAAACTGCGCAGCGCAGAGGAAGAAGTCATAGTGCCTGGTCTGAAAGATGGGACCAAAGTACGATAAAATTAAGCTCACCCTCACAGCAACATTTATATACTTTCTTTCTTTTCTTTTCCCTCATACTATGAGACAAAAAGGGGGATGTTTGGATAGAGGTATTTCTAGTTCTAGAGATATGAATAAACGTGGTCAGGTCACCATATTTATCATCGTAGGTATTTTCATTGTAGTGGCGTTTGCAGCCATCTTGTATTTTACTCAAACGAGCATAGAGCAAGGAGTTTCCACAGCGGCAGAACCGATCATCGCAGACGTTCCGCAAACGTTTATCCCTATCCAGACCTATACAGAAAACTGCCTCTCGCAAGTAGGCAAGCAAGGTCTTCTTCTTCTCGGCCAACAAGGCGGCTATATCGATCCCGGTGTTCTGGGAGAATTTTCTGTTTCTGATCCTACGGAAGGCATGGGCATTGATTTAAGTTCCGTCAAAGTGCCGTATTGGTATTTCAACCAGAACAGGAATGATGACCGTGCCATTGCTCTTCGTTCCCATCGCCCGGAATTATATGCCGCAGATGACCCGGAGTTAAGCATGGAAGCGCAGCTCGCCCGATATGTCAAGCAGCAGATTTCTTCCTGCCTCAACCAGTACAAACCATTTCAACAGCAGGGATTTGCTGTTACTGTCTCTGAACCGCAGAAAGCAACCGTGACGATTACCGATGAAACGGTCAATTTCCTGTTGGAGATGCCCGTGACGGCAGCAAAAGGAGAGAGTGATGTGACACTGGAACAATTTTACGTGCGTATTCCCCTCCGTTTAAAGCATTATTATGATGTAGCTAAGGGAATTGCAGAGGCGGAGCAGAATATGAGTTTTCTGGAAGGGCAGGCGTTGGATCTTATTCAAACCTATGCTGGGGTAAGTCCGGAAAAACTGCCTCCCACGTATGATCTTCGCGTGAGTTATGCCGGAATTTATTGGAATGTTCCCAACGTGAAAGAAAAATACCAGTCCTTGCTGAGCAGTTATGTTCCCATGCTTCGTTACTTAGGGAGCGCCAATATGTTTGATTACACGTTTCCTGTCTCGGATTTAAGTGCCGTGTATCAGGAAAATTATGAAAATACTGTAATCCCTTTAACGGGAGCAGAGGATCTTGCCGTAGACTTTAATTATTTTGATTGGCCTATCTATCTCCATTTAAGCAAAGATGACAGTGTCATTGGCCCTCAAGAGTTATTATTTACAAATTATCATGGCTTTCCCCAGTTTACACTCCCCTTCCAGCGTTATCGCAATTACTATGATATCAGTTATCCCGTGCTTGTCACTCTCAATGATCCTTTGGCGCTGAATGGTGAAGGATTCATGTTCAATCTGGCGCTGGAGACAAATGTCCGCAATAACTGGCGTATTGAACCGGGACAGGAAGTTCTCCCCACCGTGAAATCTGTATCATCATTGGTGTGTGATCGGAAGCAGCGCAATTCCCAGCTTGTCAAAACTATTGTCGTAGACAGCTTTACCGGTAATCCTTTGGAAGCTGTTCGTATTGGATTAACTATTCCGGAAGAAGAGGAATGTGTAATGGGACTGACAAACCATCAAGGGGAACTGGAAACGCAATATCCCCTTGTGATTGGGGGGGTCAATAATTTTATCAAAGAGGGATACTTGACAAACCGCTATCCTATAGATACCTATGATTTTAAAGATCAGGAAGGATTGATAGGGTATGCTATCACTGGTTTTCCCCAGCACGTCGTTCCCCTGCATCGTGTTAAAACTGTTACAGTTAATGTCAAGAAACTTGCCGTTAAGAAATGCATCGGGCAGACGTGTTATGGTTATGGTCCATTCTATCCGGAAGGAAGCAAAGAAGTTGTTACGTATACCCCCATTGGCTTGGGAGAGGAACATCGCTGGATCTTTACCGGAGAAAAAGAACTTCTTACGCCGGAAGAAACGGCTATTCTTCAATTAGAGCGTATGCAGAGTGGTGATCCCATGCAGATGAACAGTGCCTTCCAAGCACTTGCAACCATTTCAGGGAATGGAGAAACGGCCATGCAGCTTGTTCCCGGAGTGTATAAAGTTACGGGAACAGTGATGCTCAATAAGCCCATAATTATTCCGGAAGAAGAGCGGTGTGTAGAAGTGGAAATTCCCTTTTGGTTTAATGAAGATGAATGCTTTACCATGAAAGGAGTCGGTTTAGATTCCTACATTACCGGACAATTACAATGGACAGAAGAACAAAGTTATCTTATGATTACTGCTGATGACTTGTATAATGCGGAGGGCCTTACGTTTTATATCCCCAATCAAAATCTGGTGGATGTTCCTGTCGGTCTTCATACGCTGGTTTTAGAAGACCTTCAGGTTACAGGCGAGTTAGTGAATGTTTCCCGCCTGCCGGAATTGCGTTCCGCAATAATACCTACATTTGGATAAAACTATAACCTATTAAACCATGACACATCATAACTCATTTGAAAAAAGTATTGCGGTGTTTATTATCGCGTTAGTCGTGAGCCTTCCGTTGTACTCCGCCAATGCCTTAGCGGCCATTCAAATCACCAAAAACCAAGGCCAACAGGAAATTCCTAATTACGTTGATGCTAATGGTGATACCTGGCTGTTGGAAGCGCGTGTTACAGGCGTAGAAGGAGATGTCCTTCCGGAAGATGTGAAATTAAGTATTGGGGTGCAGGAATGGAATTTCCAGGAATGCACACAGACAGCATTGGGTGTTGATTGTCAATATTCTACTCCTTTCCACGCTCAGGCCAATTCTTATGACTTCCGCGTGCGCTATGGCGCAGAGACCCAAGCTGGAACGATTCATGCTGATGGCGCTGCTCCTACTATTGCGTTTCAGGGACGGCGCTTCTGGCAGGAAGGCAGTGAAGTAAAGATGCAGTTTACCATCACTGATCCGCAACAGGGAAGGCAGAATAAATGTGTTGGTCTTGCTATGGTAGAGATTGTTGATACTGAGAACAATCAGATCTATTTTTCTGCTCCGGAATTTGAAGCAGAACAATGCGAATTTACGTTTGAGGGGGCATTGCCGCAGACATTTAGTGGTGAACGAACAGTAAAACTCAAAGTGCGTGCCACTGACCGCTTAGGGCATGAACTTCTCAGTCGTGAACAACGATTAAATATTGATTTAGTTCCTCCGCAGATCATCCCGGAAAGCCTTCAGTTTCCTGATGCTACGCTGTACGTGGGGCAAAATGCTTTTACTTCTTCTCTGGTAGTGGACATCATAGAATCCACCAGTTTACAGAGGGTGATAGCAAGTTCCATGCAAACCAATTTAGGAGC
>CAYIBV010000073.1:0-7057 GCA_964361725.1 uncultured Methanosarcinales archaeon
TTTCGTCTTTATAGACAGCAAAATAGGTATAGTTTGTGCAAGTAACACCCCAGGATGGATAAACGGAAGAATCAGCAATTGTCGGTGCGTCTATAGTTTCAGCAGCAGTTAGTTTTGGCACCATCTCTGTAGATTTTTCCTCAGCAAAAACAAATTGAGTTAATAAAATTAGAAGTACTATTCCAAAAATAATTGCTTTTTTCACCATACGCCTCTTTTATACTAAATTATACTAAACAATAATTGTTCTTGCGAACGATCATTGTTGGTATATACTCAACCCCCAATATAAAGTTAGTAAAATCAATAGCGGTGGAGTATATATTAACATAATAAAACTCCTATTTAAATGCTTCTCAAAACCGCCTATGGATACGCTGGTGTCCTGAAAATGTGGGGAGAAAAAGTACGGCTGCCGGGAATCGAACCCGGATCGCAAGCTGATTCCAAACGTCTCTCATTTATCAAGTGAGGGTGCTTGAGCGAAGCGAAACACCCTGCCTGTGAACTGGCAGACAGTTCTGGGAAGCTCGAATCATACCACTAGACCACAGCCGTATGAGCATCTGTGAAATGGGGTTATATTTAAGTTTTTAGTCGTGAATCAAATAAGCAAGCTCTTCTCCCGGTTTCAGGAAGATAGTGTGTAACATTTCAGGGAGGGAGCCTTTGTAGATCAATGTTCTTTCATGTATTTCTTTGGCAGCGGCAACGCCGTCACCAGAATTTCCGTGTTTATGGATAATGTATGTAGTAGCTATACTACTTATAATATTTATTGCTGCTGGTGAACTTACAGCGAGTACGCCTACCAATCCAAACACTGTTCTATGATTCATGTTAGTGTATAAATGTGTAATCTAACTTTACAGAAAATTCAAAGTTCATTCTTCACTACGTTCTTCATCACTTTCCCTGCGGATGACTTTGACGGCATCCATCTTAACCGTGATGGGAATGGGGACAGCTGCTTCCAGAAGTTCTACCACGATTTCTTCTTTCTGTTTGTTAATGCGGATGACTTTAGCGTTTTCCCGCTTGAATGGTCCGGCAATGATTTCTACGATGTCACTCTTGCGGATGGACATTTCGACTTTTACCTGCTCTAACATATGTTCGATTTCTTTGTACGGAATCTCACGGGATAAGATGCCTCGGGCATAGGGAACGCCTTCAAAAGCTTGTTCTGCTTCCTGCAATGATTCCGCTTCAATGAAGATATATCCACGCATGCCATGCGCTCTGATGACGGTGTACACTCCTTTCGGATGTTTCTGAAGTTTAGAAATAAGGTAGTCTATGACCTGATCTTCCCTATTTGCTGCCGTTCTGACCCCAAAAATGTGTGTTTCCATGGTTTATCGTTTTAAAAGTTGGTCCAATAAGAAGATGATGAACCCCAGGGCGCCGAGCAATAAGCTACCGATACCCGTCACTTTGACAATATTGAGGTATTCTTCTTTACTTGGTTTTTTGGTAATACGCAACACCCTGATGGTCTCTTTTATAAATCTTTTGACTCTACCGGGCTGCTTGAGAGGTACCTCTGTTTCTTCCATGATAGGTTGTAAACCGATGGCTGGTTTATAAAGTTTTTGCCTGTTGCGGGAGTATGTTCAGAAATCTCCCTGTTCATCACTTCATAAAATCTATCCCTAACTCTTCTTCCATAAGGGATTTCTTTTTGTTTGTGTACAGCTGGTTACTCTGGCCGATAATCTGTTCTGAGGTAACGCCTGTAATGATGACCATAGTACGGATAGTTTTCTCTAAGTCTTTGTAAATCTGCGCCCCCCAGATAATCTTGGCTTTAGGGTCAAGGCGTTCTCCTACCGTCTCCACGATTTTGCGTGCTTCGTCTAACGTGAGATTCTCTCCTCCAGAGATGTTGATCAGAGCGCCTGTAGCATTGGAAATATCCACATCAATGAGAGGATTTTCTAACGCTTTCATCACGGATTCATCGGCGCGGTTTTCTCCTTCTGATTCCCCCACGCCAATCAACGCCACTCCCCCCTCGCTCATGATAGTGCGTACATCAGCAAAGTCTAGGTTCACGAGACCGGTTTTGGTTACCAGTTCGGCAATGCCTTTCACTGCGTTTGTAAGGATTTCATCCGCCACTTTAAATGCGGTCTGCAGCGGCAGATGAGGAGCAATTTCCAGTAATTTTTCGTTCGGAATGACGATCAATGTATTCACGCACTGTTCCAGTTTCTCTAATCCGGTCATGGCGTTCTCAAAGCGGTGTGAGCCTTCCATGGCAAAGGGGAGTGTGACGATTCCCACAGAAAGGACACCCATTTTCTTTGCTAAGTTCGCGATGTAAGGAGCGCTTCCCGTTCCTGTCCCGCCGCCTAAGCCGCAGGTGATAAAAATCATGTCAGTTTCATCAAGAACTTTTTTTAAGTCTGGCTCGCTTTCTTTAGCTGCTTCTTCTCCCACGCGAGGATTAGCACCAGCACCAAGACCTTTCGTTAATTCTTTGCCGATGAGCACTTTTTGATCTGCATTGGTGTACAGCAGGTCTTGGGCGTCAGTATTAACAGCAACGGTCATGATTCCTTTGATGCCTACTTCAGACATGCGGTTGATAGTGTTATTTCCCCCGCCACCGCAGCCGATAACTTTCAGTCTGGTCTTCTGCCGGGCAATAAGTTTTTGCAGTTCTTCATCAACGTCTTCATTAGCTTTTTTATGAGAAATCTCTTCTGTTTTAATCTCGGGACGGGCACTATTGTATTGTTGGGGATATGATTGCTGAGAAGGATACGTTGTTTTATAGTTTTCCATCGTCTGCCTCACCGTTTTTACGATGCTGGGGGCGGTGCTAGTTTATAAAGATTATTGCACTGGAAAAGGGAGAAAGAACATTTATAAATAAAATTATTTCTGGCTATGGTTATGGATAATACGATCTCTCCGCTTTCCCTCATAGCACAGGCAAGAGGAATCTATGACCATAATTTTCCTCCAACGGCGAGGTTTGAACGGGCGATTTTCTTTAGCTGGGGCTGTGCTATTGGTGATTGTACGTTCTGTTACATGAGCACCCAGCCCAAAGATAAACCGTTGCGGGAAACAAAACGTAGCAATGCCTCCCTCTTTGCCGAGGTGTTGTTGGCGAAGAAGCTGGGATGGGAGATTGGATTCTTTACTGGTGGTATTGGGATATTGCGTCCTGATGAAATGGAATTTTTACTGAAAGGGATGTATGAAATTACAGGAAAAAAGGCATGGTTGTCCGTTGGTCCAGTCCCAAAAGCATTACTGCGACGCTATCTGCCATATATTCGAGGTGTGGTCGGTTCTACCGAAACGATTAACCCAGAACTTCATGCCAAAGTATGTCCTTCTAAACCTTTGCGACCTTATGAACAGATGTTTGAAGCTGCTCAGGAATTAGGGTTAGAGCGAGCGATGACGTTTATTGTGGGGTTGGGAGAAACACAAGAGGATTTTATGTTATTGAAAGAGTTTATTGCTCGCTATGGCATCACTAAGATTCACGTCTATGGGCTGATTCCCCAGAAAGGAACGCCCCACGAGCATGCTTCCATTCCTTCCCAAGAAGAGCAAGCATGGTGGATTGCGCAGTTGCGTATGCACTTTCCTCAATTAGATATTCAATGCGGGGTGTGGGAAGATCGTGCTGAGCGGGTGAGTTATTTGCTGCAGGCGGGAGCGAATTCGTTTTCTAAATTTAAAGCCATTAAATTGTTTGGGACAGCTGTGGCGAAGCAGATGGAAGAAGAAGTGGCTCGTGCCGGAAGACAGTTTGAAGGAACGTTAACGGTTCTACCGGATGTGGTATGGGAACAGGAGATTGCCTCGTTGCCGTTTGAAGAGTCATTGAAGAAAGAGATTCAAAGCAAATTATATTCATATCTTGAAAGCATGCACAAAAATGTAGAAACAGTTAGTTTCAATTTTTGAGTTGTAACATAGAAACAGAAACATTTTTATACTACTGGTAATTATCCCTACCACATGGTAGATAAAACAACCAATAATAAACTAAGCATAATCAGTCTTTACCACTCAAACTACTTAGCACAATATCATACGAGAGAAATGGCTAAATTACTCAAAAAAAGCCACGTTACACTTCTTCCTCATCTTAATGCTTTAGAAAAAGAAAAGATTCTTATTGCTAAAACTATCGGAAAAAATAAAGTTTACACTTTAAATCTCGATAATATCCTCACCAAAAATTATCTGATTATAAGCGAACTTGTAGAATCAATCTTTTATCAAGAACAAGTTTTTCTCATTAAAAAAATAAATACAGAAATTTCTAAACTTAATCTGTCTGGAACATTAATCTTGTTTGGTTCTTATGCTAAAAAAACATTCAAAGAGGATAGTGATATTGACATTTTCTATTTAGGAGAACTGAAAGAAGCTGAGATCACAAAAATAAAAGCTATTGGAAAAATGTATGGAAAAACCATTAATCTTAAAACTGCAAACACCCAAAACTTTGAAAATGGACTACGAAAGAAAGATGCTTTGATTATGGAAATCATGAAAAATCATATCATTGTACAAAACCAAGATACTTTTATCAATGCGTTATGGAGATACTATCATGAAATTAGACAATAAAGACTCTAAATGCCATATCTCCTGGTGCATGAAATGAAACAAAGATTTCATTTCAGCACCGAAAACAAATCGTCGTTTGTTTTCTGGTGTTGGAAGCAGAAACGAGGCATTAAGATAGAAGAGCCAAATGATAATCTGTGCAAAGCATATATCCAGAAAGCAAAGAGTGCGTTAAATATGCTTGATTCTGCGATTGAAAAAGACGAAATTGATTGGATAGCAACGACAGCATATTATTCACGTTATTTTGTCGTATACGCTCTTCTTCAAAAGTGCGGTATAAAGTCGGAAATCCATGATTGCACCATTTCTCTAATGCACTTTCTTTTTGTGGAAGAGAATATTATTGAAGAACAGTTTTATGCTGAGTTATTATTAGCAAAAGATTTACGTGTGGATACTCAGTATTATGTAACAGAACAAATAGACGGAGAAAAATTGAAAACAGATTCAGTAACAGCAAGAAACTTTGTTTTGAAGATGGAAGAAGTAATTGAAAACATTACTCCAGCTCAAATCACAAAAATTAGACAAAAACTGACTAACGCCCTCCCACACGATTAATTTTACATTGGAATGGGAACTAACAGGAATTCCATACGCTATTGTTTTTGTTCCATAGGTTTTTGCACGGCGTGAACAGCGACTTCTTTAAGGTTGGTAAGTTCCGCCAGCTTTTTTCCTACGGCATCGAGGAATGGTTTAGGAAAGTTCACAGGAAGAGCAACGTGGGCTTTCTTCTCAGCGATGCTAACGTTGATATTCTCTCGTGGAAGGCGTAATGCGGTCTGTAAGAATGTTATAATCTGTTCTTTGGGATCGGTAATCTTTTGTCGGACGATAAATTGGTATTGTACTTCTTTTCCTGCTAAAGGATGATTAAAGTTGACAATGACCCGACCACCGGAAATGCTGGTGATAATTCCCCTTTCCCCATCAACATTGATCTGCAGTCCGGGATGAGGTTGAAGGTTGTGTTCTTTAAATGTGCTGGTGGGAACTATTTTAACTTTCTTAATATCCCGCTTGCCAAACGCCTCTTCCGGTTTTAATGTGATAGTGTATTCATTGCCGATTTCTTTTCCTTCCAGTTGCCGATCAAAGCCCGGAAGGAGTTGCTGCTCGCCTACACAGACTGTTGTTGGCTTGTATTCCCTGTTGTGAGCATGTCCCTGATGATGTTTCTCTGCCACAGACTGTTGAGTGGTGTCAAAGATAGTTCCGTCGAGAAGCATGCCAGTGTAATCTACTTCAATGAAATCGTGATGTTTGATTGTGTTGGTCATGGAATGCTAGTTTCGTGCTGTATTTATAAGTTTTTCTTGAGAAATGATCTTATCGTAAAATGGTTGTGGCAACTCAAAATAAATTGAACTTATAAGTAGTAACTACCAGAAGTTTATAAAGTGCTGGTACTTTTTGTTACATATGATACTGCGCGTAGGGCTATCATTGCTTTGAAATCAGCTACTGTTGGACAAGAATGTTTTTTGCCTGATAATTAATCTTATGCATGCGCAGGACATCTTCAAATTCCGGACTATGCTTTATAGGAATGAGGATAACTCCTGGGGCGAGGTGTTTTCCCTGCAATTTTTTTACTATCCCCGCGGTGTTTCTTCCACTGAGGACGTAATTAAATTTTACTTTTTCCGTATGTGATTTTTCTTTAAGCGAGTAGGTAAAAATGGTAGCGGCAGAAAAACCAGTTTTCTCGGCAATTGTTCTTCCGTCAAATACACTGATCCCTTCTAGAAAGATGCCAGCACGCGCAAAAAATTCATCCCCGAATAATTCTTCCCAGAGAATAGCTTTGAGGTCGGTCTTTTTCTCCAATTTTATTTTTGTTTTAATGTCCTGAAGCTTGGCGAGCCTTTCTTTGAGAGTTCCTTCCCGGAAAATGACAAGGATGTCTATGTCCTGTGGATCTATTTTTCCTTTTGCCGCTGATCCATACAGGACAATGTCAAAGATATGATTATCTCTTTTTTCAGCTTTGAGACATTTTCGTAATTCTGTGAGCATCTTCTTGCAAAACCTCCGCGGCTTCTTGGTTCATCTTTTGTGTATAGCTGTCCTGGTAAAATGGGAAATCTTTGTCTAGGATGGTGTATATTTCTTTGTATTTCTCTTCCATGATCCTAAAGCGATGAGTATGGGAAGATGGTACCAGGCCTTCTTTGAGGAGGAGGAAGAGATCAGCGGCAGCACATATTGCTTTGAAAAAGAGCGTTACAGCCGAGTTGTATTTTTTTTCTTGAAGGGCTCTTTCTGCGTATTCGAGATATTCAGTTACATTCTCCCGCAAGATGCGTTCTCTGGAATCCACTTTGTATTGTACAAATGGAATGGTGCTTTTAAGCTTTTCTGTTGTATTATAAGAATAGTTGTATTTTACAGAAATTTAGCTGGGTATAAAGCCCCGCCCTTTAGGGCGCAAGAAATGAAG
>CAYIBV010000074.1:0-6657 GCA_964361725.1 uncultured Methanosarcinales archaeon
ATCGATAACATACACTTTTGGCGGCTTTGGTAGTCCGGCAGCAATCGTTAATCCTTCCACGACATTGATGAGGTTTGTATATTCAGGTTTTGTCGCTTCTTTCGCTCCACTCATGCTCAAGATCATAGACGAGCCCGCATAGTAGCTGATGAGAAAGTACACGACTCCCACAACAAAAGCAAGAATCAGGCCAAAATATTGATTTCCATACCACAGCCCGATAAACAATCCCAGAAACACCACAAAACCAAAAAAGATAGCAACTAGGAAAACTGTCTTCCAGCGATTGCCGCTAATCTCCTCGTAGATACCCATCTTAATCTATACTCCTTTGAAAGATAAGAAAAAAGTGAATTAGAAATCCACCTTGACATTTTTCCGCTCTTCTTTCTCTGTTTCAAAAAAGTCCTTTTTCACAAAGCGGAACAGTGCGGCAAAGATGTTCTTTGGAAATACTTGCAGCGCCTCGTTGTACGACATCACTGAATCGTTATAAAACTGCCGGGCGTAGGCAATTTTTGATTCCGTTCCCGACAACTCTTCCTGCAGCTGTAAGAAATTCTCATTTGCTTTCAACTGGGGATAGTTCTCCGCAACGGCGAAGATGGACTTCAATGCATCTGTAATCTGATTGCTCGCTTTTGCTTTTGAGGCCATAGAGCCGGAGATTAATGATGTTCTTGCTTTTGTTACCTCTTCGAGGACACCTTTCTCATGCTTCATGTAACCTTTAACAGCACTCACTAAGTTAGGAATCAAATCATACCGTCGCTTAAGCTGCACATCAATCTGCGACCAAGCGTTGTTCACTCTCATGCGTAGCCGAATCAGGCTGTTGTAGATGTAGATAATGAGCAGTACAATAACCGCCACCACAATGCCGATAATTAATTCTGTAGATACCATAACTATTACCCTCCTCAATATTACCCACTTAAAGAGCATAGAGGGGCGGTATTTAAAAACATTACGGCTGGAATGTCATGAAAATGCGGAGCTATGTCCTTTTAGTGTGCGACAATATGATTCTTAAATTGAACCGGAAGATTTGTTGAAGAGTAAGATTTATATGTAGTTCTTGTTTTGAGAGCAAACATGGGGATTTTATTCAAGACATACAAAGGAAAACATCAGCTGCAGATTTACCGGGAAGTGTGGCAGATGAAACAGAAAGCACAGTTAGATGAAGTGCTGGGATTATTTGCCCCAAAAGAAGCAATGAAAGCGAAGATTACCCCTCAGGAGAATGTGATTGAAATAGAGCTGAATGGGTTAGTGGTCAATTGCCGCGATCTAAATGATGTCAAACGGAAATTTTCTGTCCTTGCGGATATGAAAGAAAAGTATCAGAAGATGGGGTAACGATAATAGGTTTTATAACACCATTTATTTGCCCCTGAGATATAACATTCTACTTTTTGCTGAAAATACAAGTATCAAGCGTAATAAAATTTTGCTTAATAGGTGTTAAATTCAATTATTTTTTAGCCACAGAAAGAAAACTTAATAAACATTAAACAATATTCTAATCTCGTTATGGGTGATGTTGAAAAAAGGCTTAATGCAATTGAGCAAAGAAACAAGAAAGTTGAACTAGACAAAGCTTGGGAAACAAGTTTGTCAAGAAAAATAATTATCGTTGTTTTAACTTATGCCATAATAGTATTATTTTTCTTTGTTGCTCAATTGCCAAAACCATTCATCAATTCTATTGTGCCAACAGCTGGCTTTGTACTTTCGACTTTATCTTTGCCTTTTTTCAAGAGATTATGGATTAAATGGGCTAAAAAATAACTCTAAATTTTTCTTTTTAGGAACGTTGCATTAAATTCAATCCCTAACGGATAGTTTAACATCGCGCACTGTTAAACTAAATTTTCAAAAATCCTAATGTAACTAATGGGAATGGGCACCTCTAAAAGAGGGAAAGGTTTAAGTTGGGAGTTCCGCATGAGAAACCCCTCGTTTTAGCTGGATTTATTGGGGGAGTATGTCATTTCTCTTTGTGCAACTCTTCCACCAACAGAGACGTAATATCAATCTTGTTTGTGTTATGTTTAATACAATTTGTGGTCACTATCTTTGTCACACCCGCTTTCTTTAGTTTCTCCATGGCGTTCTCTACAAACAATCCATGCACACCGATGGCAGTAATGGATTTTGCCCCTGCTTTCTTTGCTTGCTTGGCTGCTTCTGCCACGGTATGACCTGTGGAAATGATATCATCAACGATAATGACATCTTTCCGTTCCAGAGAGACGGGCTTGATTACTTTAACAGCAACATGACGGGAGGAAAATCTGGTTTTCTGCAAGACCGTTACCTCTGCTCCCACTTGCTTGGCGATATCTTCCGCCCATTGATAGGATTCCCAGTCCGGACCAATGATCACAGCATTGGACCAATGCCGTTTGATGTAGCGGGCAATAAGAGAATCTGCAGTGAGATTGACAGCGGGAATCCTAAAGATATCTTTCAACGAATGATAACGATGTAAATGCGTGTCGATGGTAATAAGTTTATCTATAGAACGATTAAGCAGTTTAGCCATAATCCTGCTGGAGATCGCTTCCCCAGGATGGAAGCGCTTATCCTGGCGCATGAACGCTATATAGGGCGCAGCAAGAATAACTTTCTTTGCGCCAAGATCTTTCGCTGTTTCCGCTGCGAACAGAACATCAAATAATGACATATCAGGATGGGGCTGGAATGATTGCACGAGAACAACAGTCTGTCCTTTGAGGGAGGTATTATACCGCAGGTAAAGATCACCATCGGGAAACGATTTCAACGTGAGGGGAGAATAGCGTGCATTCAGTTTCTTCGCCATACGTTGCGCGATCTTCTCGGAATTGCCGCAGGTTGTTATGATCACATGCTTACCTCTTGTGATGCAGAGAAAAGAAAGAGGGATATATAAAAGTAATGGATGAACTTGGCACTGCCCTCAATCTTATCAAGAAAATCCGACCACCCCCAGTCAATAGACTGGAGGTATGCTCGCCTGCGGGCTCGGGTCGGATTTTCTGTTCTCATTTTCCACTAGATTGTTTCTTTGTTGGAAACCACCAGTGAACACACTGGTGGAAAATGAGATTTTAGATTATAAAAAAGATAATAATGGTCAGTATTGTCGCCAGACCTAAGAGAAATGCTGTCCTCTTTTCTGCGAGGAGAATTCCGATAGCCTCAATGAACACGGTAATAAGGGCAACAGCTTGATTGTCAATCATTTTTGAACCAACCTCGAAACGCTCAGTACGGCAACACCACCAGCCATGACAAAACCACCAAGAATGGCGATCACTTCATCTCGCCCATAGCGCACCAGACCAGCACCAACAAGCAGAACAAAGAAACCAATAACATCTAACGCAAGAATGACAGAAATTCGACCTTTTTTGCTTCTCATACCGTTAGAAAGGCAGCGCTTTATTTAAATTTTCTTAAAATTTATAGAGATAACACTGGAGGACTTGAAGAAGAAATATTTATATAACCTCAATGGTTTGTAGTTCTCTTATGGGTGGAAAAGAGCAATTGGATGAAAGCAGGATGCTGAAGTTGCAGGAATTACAGGCAGCGGGAGTGAATCCTTACCCTTACACGTTCAGGCAGACGCATCATGCCACAGAAATCAATGAAAAATATGCCACGTTAAAGCCGGGAGATCATACCACGGATTCTGTACGTATCGCCGGACGGGTAATGCTTAAGCGGGTGATGGGAAAAGCGTCGTTCTTCCACGTTCAGGATCAAAGCGGGAAGGTACAGATTTACCTGCGAGAAGATGATCTTGGAAAAAAATATGATTTGCTCGTGCGAACAGTGGATTTGGGAGATTTTCTCGGTGTAGAAGGAACCATTTTTAAGACCAAAATGGGGGAAGTGACCATTCATGCTTCTTCATACGAGTTCCTCTGTAAGTCTTTGCGGCCATTACCGGAAAAATTTCATGGGTTAAAAGATGAAGAACTGCGCTACCGCCAGCGGTACGTTGACTTTATCGTGAATCCGGAAGTCAAAGAAGTGTTTATGAAACGAGCAAAAATCTACAAAGCTATTCGGGATTTTCTTGATGCTCGTGGCTTTATAGAAGTACGTACTCCGATTTTACAAACTCAGTATGGGGGAGCCAACGCCCGGCCATTTGTCACAAAAATCAATGCTTGGGATATGAAGATGTACCTGCGCATTGCCTACGAATTGGATTTAAAGCGCTTGATGGTGGGTGGTTTTGAAAAAGTCTATGATTTAAGTTCCTGCTTCCGCAATGAAGATGCGGATAGGACGCATAATCCAGAGTTTGCCATGATGGAAATCCAGTGGGCGTATGCAGATTATACTGATGCCATGAAATTAACGGAAGAATTATGGGAATACGTAGCCAAGAACGTGTTAGGAACAACGAGTATAGAATATGCCGGAAAGAAAATTGATTTGAAAACGCCATGGAAAAAGCTGACAGTGAAAGAAGCACTCAAGAAGTTTGCCAAGATTGACGTGGAGGCATTATCAGATAAAGAGTTATTAGCGTTAGGAAAGAAACACGAGATTGATCATCAGGGAAAAACTAAACGGGGGGAATTAATCGTACTGCTCTTTGAAAAGTTATGTGAAGATGAACTCATTCAGCCCACACATATCATTGACCATCCCAAAGAGTCCTGTCCATTGGCAAAAATTCATCGGAAAGATTCAGCGCTCATTGAACGGGTAGAGCCATTTATCAACGGTTGGGAAGTAGGGAATTGTTATTCGGAATTAAATGATCCTATTCTACAACGTAAATTGCTGGAAGAGCAAGTAGCAAAAGGACGAGGGGGAGATGAGGAAGCACATCCCATGGATGAAGATTTTATTCGGGCGCTGGAAATCGGCTTGCCACCAAATACAGGAATTGGTATTGGTATAGATAGAATGGTCATGCTCATGACGGGAGCAAATTCTATCCGCGATGTGATTTTATTTCCCACGATGAGACCCCTCCCAGAAGAAAAAAAATGAAGCGAGGGTGTATCATAAACAAATGATCAAAAGTGTCATTTTTGATTTTAACAGAACGTTATTTGACCCAGATAAAAAGGCGTTAGTGGAAGGTGCGTTACTTTTGCTGCAGGCACTGCAACAGCAAGAGTACAAACTGTGTTTGATCAGCCGCAAGACGGTAGAAGAACGCCAGGAAGATATTTCCCGCCTTGGATTAGATAAATTCTTTATGCATATTATTGTGGCGGAAGAGAAGACACAAGAACATTTCAGTGACTGTCTGAATGCGATGAAGTTACAGGGAAGAGAAGTGGCGGTCGTAGGGGATAGGGTGAGGTCAGAGATTTATTTTGGAAATGTGTTAGGGATGAGAACGATCTGGTTTAAAGTAGGAAAATTTGCCGTGGAAGAGCCGCAAAAGAAAGAAGAAGAGCCAAATTATGTGATTACAGATTTAGGAGAAGTTTTGGGTTGTTTGAAATAAAAATCCCAACCACAGTAAGCTGTGGGATATTTTTAATCTCCTGAAAAATGCAAAGCATTTTTGGGACACAGGAAGTTTTCAACTTCTTTGTGTTTCTGGGTCATCAATTCATTAAATTGATAACGCTGCAAGCAGCGGGGTACAAGAAATACAACAAAGATTGTATTTCTGTACTGAAAATCAATCGTTTTTGATTTTCATGCATTAGACCCAAGAAAGAAATAAAACTGCGGACGGTAGGACTTTCGAGCACAGAAGCTGTTTCGTCTTGGTGGGCTTTACGCCCGCCGTTTGGTGCAGCTTTGTAAAAGGTGCTTTCGAACCTACGTAGGGACTGGTCCAAACGTGTTAGATCACTGTTTGTCTAACCCAACAGGTGTCTTCAGATGTTAACAACATCCGCCTAAGCCTGTCCCATTTGGCCACTCTGGCACGTCCGCGATAGGATAATTATGCTGCAACAGTTTCTTTTTATACTTTTCTATGAACAGGCACTATCTAAAAAATGAGTGATGGCAAGCCGTTCGCTCGTTTGGCTCTTCGTACATATAGTAAATATCTTTTATCTTCTATGAAGAGATTTAAGTTTATTTTTTGGGAGCCAACCAATAATTTTGTCTTACAAATGGTAGTTATTTACTCCCCTCTTGGCTAAGCCATCACTCACAAAACGGACAGTGCCTATAAACATCCTCTCTTTCAATATACCCATTCTTCTTCCATAAAGCTTAAAAGCTGTTTTTGCTCTGGAAGAGGTATGCGAGCTATTATGGTGGCAGCAGTACTATTACTTGGCGTTATTCTTACGTCTTGTACTACGTCACCCACAGGAGCAGTGGTGGCATCTGGAGATTGCACGCAGCTGGAAGACGCGGCTCGGGATAACTGTTACTTTGAAGCAAAGCAGTGCAGCAAGATGGAGAATGCCCGTTTCCGTGATTCCTGTGTGGTAGAACTGGCAAAAGCAACGGGAAATTATTCTATCTGTTCTATAGTCCAAGTGGCAGATACGAAAGGATATTGTCAGGAGCAATTAGCAATACAACTGCACAACCAAAGTATCTGTGAAGAAATCATGAACCGCTATTGGGCGGATAACTGCCAGTATCATCTGGCGGTGCAAAGCAATGACGAGGCGTTCTGCCCGCGCATCAAAGATGAAGAGCAGCGGGAAATGTGCTTTA
>CAYIBV010000075.1:0-6578 GCA_964361725.1 uncultured Methanosarcinales archaeon
TCTGAACCATTACCCAAACTCCAAAATCCTCATGCTCGCTCCCACGAAACCATTATGTGAGCAGCATGTACAGACCTTTCGCACCCATGTTACAATCCCACCCGAAAAGATCGTTTTGTTTACCGGTTCAGTAGCTCCGGAAAAAAGGGCAGAATTGTGGAAAGAAGCGCAAATCGTGATCTCTACCCCACAAGGCTTAGAGAACGATTGCATCAATCGCCGGGTGAGATTGGAAGAAGTTTCTCTCCTGATTTTTGATGAAGCTCATCACGCCACGGGAGAGTATTCTTATGTCTGGCTGGCGCAGCAGTATGAGAAAATGGCTAAATATCCTCGCATTCTTGCTCTTACTGCTTCTCCTGGCAGTGATATGGAAACAGTTAAATTAGTCTGCAGCAATCTTAACATCGAAAAAGTGGAAGTGCGTACGGAGAAAGATCCTGACGTTAAACCATACATCCAGCCTCTTACCATGCACTGGATTAAAGTAGGATTTCCGGAAGAGTATAAGTCCATCCAGAAACACTTGAAAGATTGCTGCCAGAGCAAACTCTTGGAAGCGCAACGTTATGGATATTGCCATTCTTCTAACCTTACTAAAGGAGAGCTTCTTGCTCTTCAAGGAGAACTACAAAAACAGATATCGCAAGGAATTCGTGATTTTGAACTCCTTCGTTCTATCTCTCTCGTGGCAGAAGCACTTAAAGTGGATCACGCTCTTGAACTTCTGGAATCACAGGGCATACAGCAGCTTCACATTTATTTTGAAAAACTGCGTACAGAAAGTCTTACATCAACCATTAAAGCAGTGAAAAATCTCATGATAGATCTCAACATGAAATCTGCCATGTATCTGACGGAAGAGGTTCTTCGTCAGAACATTCAACACCCCAAGTTAGGAAAGCTTACAGAATTAGTTTCCACGTGTATTCAGGAACAGCCAAAAGCAAAAGTCATTGTTTTTACCCAATATCGCAATTCCGCTGAGGAAATTGTCCGTGTGCTGGATGAACGAGACATTTCTACCCAGATATTTGTTGGACAGGCTAAGAAAAACGGGCTTGGATTTAGCCAGAAGCAACAGAAAGAAATTCTTGACAAGTTTCGTCATGGAGAATTTAACGTGCTCATCGCTACTTCTGTAGCAGAGGAAGGTCTGGACATTCCGAAAGTAGATAAAATAATCTTTTATGAGCCCGTGCCCAGCGCCATTCGTTCCATTCAACGGCGGGGAAGAACAGCACGACAGGAGGAAGGAGAAGTATTCATTCTCATAACAGAGGGAACGAGAGATGAAGCCTATCGCTGGAGTTCTCATCATAAAGAAAAAAGGATGTATCGCAACTTAGAGCAGTTGAAACGGGAATTTCTCCCCTCACGACAGGAGGAAAAGACTCTTGCCGCATTCATCCCCGAGCAGCAGGTTGTGGCTGTTCTTGCCGATCATCGGGAGAAAGATAATCGCGTGGTGAAAGAATTGATTGATCTTGGCGTATCCGTAAAAACTGCCCAGTTAGAGACAGCCGATTATATTATTTCTGGGAGGGTGGGAGTGGAACTTAAAAAAGTTCCTGATTTTGTTGCCTCATTGATCGATGGCCGGTTGTTAGAGCAAGTGCGGGACTTAAAACAAAATTTTGAAAAATCCGTGTTGATTATTGAAGGGGAGGAAAATATTTACGCTGTGCGCAAAGTGCATGCTAACGCCATTCGCGGCATGCTTGCCTCTATTGTACTAGACTTTGCCGTTCCCGTGCTGTACACTAAAAATCCGCAGGATACTGCTGGTTTATTAGCAGTGATGGCCAAGCGGGAACAAGATAAGTCCAGAGATTTCTCATTGCATGAACGAAAACCCCACACCTTGAAAGAACAGCAGGAATTCTTAGTTTCCGCTTTTCCCGGCATAGGGATTCTCACGGCGCGGAATTTGCTTCTCTACTTTGGCTCCATTAAAGCATTTGTCAATGCTACAAAAGAAGAACTGACAGCCATTGATGGCATTGGAGAGAAGACTGCGGAAAGGATTCTTACTCTTGTTAATGGAGAATATTCTAAAGAGAAATTGAATTAAAAAAAATAAAAAGAAATAAATTTAATTTATTCTACAGTGATTGTTCCCGTGTTTCCTGGGTGCAGGTGGTCATGGTACTTCCATGTCCCTTTCTCGTAAAACGTAAACGAATACGAGTTTCCCATTTTCACCCGAGCGCAGGCATCGAACAGAGTGTCTCGTTCTGGCGTACCACACTTGTTGATGTGTGATCCTGGATACGCATTGTGTAAAGGATACGGGTCGGATGCCGGCCAAGTATCTGCGGTGTGTCTGTTTGTAAACGTCACCGTTTCTCCCCGTTTAATCGTTGTCATACTAGGCTCAAACCCCTCAGCCGTTACAGAAATGTAGTTTGGCTGGGCGTTTACCGTACGTACTTTACTGGGCTTTGCCACCGTTCCTCCAGTAAGACCATTGCCACTATCTCCCGTTTCTTCGGAAGTGCTTGGCGTTGGTCCCGATGGTGGTGCTTGCGGTGCAGATGATCCACAGCCGCTCACCACGAGGGCAAGAACAACCACTGCGATAATTCCAACTAAGATTGTAGTTCTCATAGGAGTTTCAGTTAAGCTCAGCTTTATAAATTTTCTGATACTGAAGGCTAATATGTGGTCTTGTGGATCTTTCCTCGCTGCCAGTCCTGGAGAACAAGGCGGGCTGTTACTTCCAAATCAGGTTTACCACCTTTGGTAAGGCGATGTAATACTTCAGCAATATGTTCGAGAACTTCTTCTGGCTCATCACCAGACACTCCATAAAATGTCTTAATTAAGCTCATATTTTCTTCAATGATCTTGAGAGCAGCAACCTCTGGATCGCGTATTTTGCTAGAATCAATAGCAGCTGTTTTCGCGTATTTAACGGTGTCTTTCTCCATAGAAGGAAAGACTCCCGGCGTGTCAAGGAGGGCAAGTTTTGCTCCCAAGCGCACTTTCTGTACCCCTTTAGTATAACCGCTTCGCGCTGAAGTGCGCGCGGCATTTCGCCCTGCTAACGCGTTAATCAGCGAAGATTTTCCTACATTTGGATATCCTACTACGCCAACTACCACTTTTTTTCCCTTCGCCAGTTCTAAGATTTTATGTTTTAATATGGTTGTTCCCAGCTTATCGCGGGCAGAGATAAATACACTAGGATGTAACTGTCGTGTGCGCTGTTCCACCACTTCTTTTTGTTCTAAGTCGCATTTGGTCACCACATATAATAATATTTTCCCCAGGCGGCGCACTTTATCCTCTAATTCCCAATGACGTGTTTCCTCAATCATGCGGGCATCCAATACTTCTATGATAATATCAGATTCTTTCAGTACTGTGTTCACATGTCTCCAAAACGATCCGGGCATGGATTCTTCTCTGCAGAGAGAGTATATAAACCTTCAGGTAGAACACCCTTTAGAATTAATACCTCTAGAGTAGTTAAACTATGGAAAAGTTTATAAATCAGTGGTCTTCCAAGAACCCATGACAAACACACCCATCATTCTTGAAGCAAAAACTCGTCTTTTTACCGGTGCTCCGTTTACAGTCTATGGTGTGTGCAGTCGTTTTATTGAAAAAGTGTCGGCATTGCGTCAAGTGCTGGATGGGTATCGATACCAATTAGCAGAAGAATATCCCTCTGCTGCAAGTGGGTTCCGTCTCATTGCCGGTTCCATGGAAATATATTTTCCTGATGGGAGAGGAAATGAAGAATGTGTTGAGAATCTTATAGAAGCTCTACTTGTTTCTAAAGGAAGAAGTCTCTTCTGCGGCCCGGACGTCTCTGAAATGCGGCAGGACTTTCGTACCATAAATAGTCTCATAGAAGGCACATTACGGGCAGGAGTGGATTATCAAGGTGAAGGGTACTGTTTAGAAGCACGGGCAGAATTACATCCTCCTTTTGTGCTAGATCCAGTAACGTACCGTCGTCTTCAACGCGCCATAAGTATTTTTCCTCCTAAAGAGCAAAGCGTTGCCGAAGCCCTTGCTTTACAACCATAATCCTTTTATACTTCTCATTCTTTCCAGAGTCTATGACTTTTTCCAAAACTTTTCCTAAGACCATTCCCGGCAGTAATTATCCTTTGTGGGAAGAAGTCGCCCTGACGGATCAGGAAGAGCAGGACGCAGAAGAGCAGTGCAAACGGGAAAATGTGCGTGTCCTTGATGAATGCTTACAGACCGCTAAAGCCATTGCTATTAAACACAGCCTGAACACGGAAGAAAATCAGGTACAGTTGGCTATCGCTTTATTTGAGAAACGTACTTCCCATGAAGTATTCTGGAAAGAGAACAAAGCGAAAGAAAAATTTGACCGCATGAACAAGCAATAGACGTATCGATGAACAGGATTTCAATTCTTTGATGCTAACGTCGTCGTGCGTTCATATGCTTCAGGAGTATGGTTTCAAATCGTTCCACTTCTTTACGGGAATTAAAGTACAATAAATGTTTCTTTCCTTTGCGTGTCAGCAGATATCCTCCATAAAAAGACTTATCAAGCTTGTGCCGGGCAATGTCACGAAGAGGAACTTTATGCTCTTTCATTCCCTGGCGATGTGAGGTCTTTACATGAAGATGAGTAGGCGTTACGGTATAATGATGCTGGATGTTATAATATGATTTTACACCATATCCCACCGCAAAATAAATTAAGAGGAATACAACGGCAGCCGCAAGGGCATACAGCACATTCCGTGCGAATTGGAAATAAGCAATAATCAGGACAAACAATGCCAACAACGCGATAAAATACAATTCAATCTTCAAAAACATCTTATCTCTGGGAAACCGCCAGCTGAATTCATTCTTTTTCTGTGCCATAATTATACCCTCTCTTTAAGTATCGGTGCTTTGGTCATGCTGATAATGGATGCGATGAACATCAAAGCAAATAGGAACATAAATGCCAGGCCAAAATTAGGGGCGCGGCCATACACGATATATGCTGATATTAGAAATCCCAGGATAGAAGCCACAAAGAAGCTGCTCTTTAAAGGAGAAGGATGCCACTTTGTTGTCCAGCGTTTCTCTCGAATTACTCTTTTCTTCCGTGCGATACCTATCACCTCTTATGAGGAAAGAAAAGAACTTGGTGTTTTTAAATGTTGTGGGTGTTCTTTAAGAATTTCGCCACTACTTTTTCTGCTTCTTTTCTCTTTTTCTGGTGTTCTTTAAGAAATGCCGTGATTTGTTCAATCGCTAGCTGCTTCAGTTCCCCACTCAACAGTTTCCCCGCCCGATAGTCTGTTTCTATCTTTTGCAGCTTTTTATCATCTGGTTCCAGCCCATATCGCAGCATCTGGAACGACACATCAATATCCGGATTTCCTCCTTTCTTGCGATGTTCTTCAATAGTAGCCTGTCCTCCTGAAAATGCATACTTCTTAATTTTCATCGCTGCCTCTTCCGGTGTGTCTGTAAGAGCAATAAACGATTGCGGGTCAGAAGAAGACATCTTTCCCCCCTTCAGCCCGGGCATGAACGTGTGGTAGGTTGAACTAATAGGGAGGAATTTCCATTCTTTGATACGTTGTGCCATATCCCGCGCAAGCCGCAGATGAGGATCTTGGTCAATACCCACAGGAACAACTACGGGCAATGGTCGAGATTCAAACTCTGGTAATTGCGGGTGCAACATGTCTGCCGCTTGTAACAACGCCGAGGCCATTTTTCCCGGAGAAATTTCTCCGTAAATCGCTTCAAATTCATTAAATGTAGCGTGACGAGCTAACATAGAAGCAAGACGGTAATAAGCATTGGCTTTCTTTCCTTGAGATGATCGTTCAGACTGAAAGTAAAAGTCGCATTTAGTAAGGTCTAACCCTAACGCCACATAATTAGTGAGATATTCAGCAATGGCAGTATCCCGTAGTTCTTTCATATTAGGGGTACGGGAATTATATGCTTCAATGTCCGCGACTGCAAGGTACACTTTCGCCCCCAATTTTTGATAGAACACAATTTGTTCCGCCACCAGTTTATGCCCAAGATGAAACTTGCCGCTGGGCATCAGGCCCGTCATCATAGCAAATGGTTTCTTCTGTTCCAGTGCTTCTGCAATATACTTAAAATCACGATGGGCGAAGACAATCCCCCTGCGGAAGAGCACATGCTTTTGAAATGCCGATGGAAGAAAGCGCAGCGGCTGAAGACCAAACTCTTTCAGTAGTTTTTCATAATCAATATTTCCCCTGATTTCCCAAGGTGTTACCGTTGCTTCCATGAGAAAGAATGAAAGAGGTACTGTTTATATATTTTTGTACCTCTGCCGCTTTTCGGGCATAGACATGCTCCATAATAGCCCGCAGATTCTCAATATCCTCCCGATTGTAGTCCAAGAGCAACTCCAGCCATTCTTTGTCTCCAGAGGCGTGAAAGGCATTCCATAATTCCACCGGGTTTCCGTAGAGATGCGGCGGTCGTTTCAAATCCAGCGTCAGCTCTACTTCTTTCAGCCCTCCCGTAAGCCCTAAATTAACACATAACGGCTTGAGATCGATATGGGGAATGGACAGAATAATCCCCAATTGTTTTTT
>CAYIBV010000076.1:0-5208 GCA_964361725.1 uncultured Methanosarcinales archaeon
ATACTCATATATATTATTTTGCATGATGCAAAATATATAATGGGGTGGATAGAACAAACAACAATACAAAAACAAAACAGGTGAGGTGGTGTAAAAATGGATTTTATTGTGGAACGGGCCCTGCAGAATAGCGGTGGGTCCTACGAAGAGTTTGAAACCGTGAGCCAGGCAAATATTAAAGTGATTGGTGTCGGCGGCGCGGGAAATAATATGGTTGGGTGGCTGTATAAGAAAGGCATCAAAGGCGCAGAAATCATTGCTACTAATACAGATCAACAACACTTGAATGTCACGGGTGCTGATCGCAAGTTCTTAATTGGTCGGGACTGTACAAGAGGGTTGGGCTGTGGCGGATTTCCTAACAAAGGAGCAGAAGCAGCGCAGGAATCATTAAACCAACTGAAAGAATCTTTGAAAGGTTCAGACATGGTCTTTGTCTGTGCCGGGATGGGTGGGGGAACAGGAACTGGAGCCGCCCCCGTTGTGGCGCAAGTAGCCAAAGATACTGGAGCCATTGTCATTGGGACAGTAACCATGCCATTCAACATTGAACGAGCGCGATGTGATAAAGCAGAATTTGGCCTGCAGCAACTCCGTCAAGTCTCTGACACTGTTATTGTGATTGACAACAACCGCTTAGTGCAAATTGCCGGAAATCTGCCCATTCAACAAGCCTTTGCCGTAGCCAATGAATTGGTTGCTACGATGATTAAAGGCATTGTAGAAACCATTGCCGTACCCAGCTTAGTCAACTTAGACTATGCGGACGTGAAAGCCATTATGTCTAATGGAGGAGTAGCTGCCATTGGCGTGGGAAGCTCTGACACTAACAACCGTGTGGAAGAAGCCGTGAAAGGAGCATTGAGCAATCCCCTTCTGGACATCAACTACGAAGGAGCAACTGGCGCTTTGATTCACGTTACCGGAGGACCAGACATGACTCTGGATGAAGTCTCCCGCATTGGTGAACTTGTCACGGAAAGCCTTGATGATGATGCAAATGTCATCTGGGGTGCTCGTGTCAGTGATGAGATGAAAGGCAAGTTGACGGTGATGACTATCATCACTGGTGTCAATTCTCCTTGGATCTTAGGGAAGATTGACCACAAGAAGTCCGAACAGCGCGCCAGAAGCCTGAGCCGGGAGTTGGGTATCGAACTGGTCTAAGAAAGGATTTTTTTCCTTTTTTTTCCTACTCATCATCTTGCCCAATCTTCCTTCTTACGCCACCCCCTGTGAGAAAAATCTTGGGCAAGATTTTTTATTTTTTTTTTTGTTGCTTAATTGCATAAAAAAGGTCGCTCCCTAGCTATTTTCCAGAAGGTGTCAAAGTATAGTGGTATTCTCAGCGTATAAAAGCTCTGTTCGGACTAAATTATCTAAGAAATATTTATAAATACTTAGGTATTCTAATACCCATTATGGTACAATTAGCAGAAATCATCTCCCGAGCACCGGAATTAATCCAAGCTAAAGTATTCACTCCAAAACAGGTTGCCGTGGTAAACAAGAAGTTGCTGGGGCAAAAACTAACTCTCACTGAGCGTACGTATTATTATAAGTTTATTAGACCAAAAATAATGGCTATTCTGCCTTCAGAAGAAGTATATGTCAACGGCAGCATCCTACCTGAAAGAATCCAGCCGGCAAAGAGGATTCTCGAAAAAATACAGCGCAAGCATCGGCGCCAGAAAATTCTCATTTCCGGCTCTTATTTGTTCAGTAAAAAATATCATGATATCGATGTTTTTATACTTTCCAAATACGATAAAGCTGATTATCAGCAGGGAAAGATCCACGTCTCTTTTCTTTGGGAAAGTGCTTTACAATCTTTATTTTTTAGTTCTATCGCTAAGATGAGCATCTCCAATTTTAAAATTGAAGAAAAACTGCCCAGCCTTCTTTTAAAGACCGTCTTGGCAACCTACGAATTGTTGATTAACGAAATACTTAATCAGGAAGACTTCTCGTCAACTCTACGCACTTTCCTCCTGCAAATTGAATATTTCTCCAAAGAATTAATCCTAGACCCGCAGCAACTATCTAAAATGGCGGCAAAGATTTTCACAATACCTCGGTTATCGCGTTATTTGGTGGATGGTTTGGTCATCGCCTGTTCTAAAAAAGATTTTGTGCAGTTGCATCGAGAAATTGATGATTATCTTAAACTCAAAGAGGAGTATAAAAACAGCAGTAATATTTCTATCTATGTTCAAACCTATCAAGAGGTGTTACAACTTGCAGCCTGAGGAAGCACGTCGTCTGATTTTGGAATTGCTTGGTAGCTCGTTAAAGTTTGACGGGCATTTTGATAAGTGTTTTGAGAATCTGAAAGAGACTCAGCAGCAAGAGTTGCTTCAATGGGTCAAAGATTGTAAAGAATATAAGACAAATGTAATTCAGTCAAAAACTGATCGTGATATCATCGGTTTTGTGCGCCGATTTGGCAGCAATCTGCGGGCGATTCTTACTAAACAGAAAGAGGGTTACTTTCTTGTCCTATTCTTAGATAAGCACAAATATTATGACGTGGAGATGGAGAAGTTAGGATTCTAGCTATCTTACCTTTCCTTCTAACTGCTCTACAAACCCGCATTTGCCACATTTCATGCGATAGGTGTTATCTTCATCAGAATACGAAGCACTCATTTCGATAAGTTCTGCTTTGTCATACCCACACCTCTTACAGACATGGTCATGGACAGCTAAAGAGTTGATACCATCAAACACTTCGATTTTTTCCATGGCTTTCCGGTTCTTGGTGGTAAATGAGGGAGCATCTTGTACAATCTTAGGTTGGGTATGACCATTGGGACAGCTCATCCACTTTCCATACTCTGTTTTCTTTACCTGCAGCAGAGTTCCACAGGTGGTGCAGAACATATTCTCTTGGTTTCTTTTTGTAGTTATAATGCTTTCTCCATAAAGTTTCTTTTTAGAGTTTTCCCAAATCTTTATAAAACCCCAAACACTTCCCTCCCTCATGGCTCAAAAAGAAGTGAAGAAAGATATCAAAGGAGTCACTGCCTCCAAAGATGATGATTTCTCAGAATGGTTTACCCAGCTCATCCAGAAAGCAGAATTGATTGAATACAGCCCAGTGTCTGGGTGTTACATCCTCAGGCCAAATGCCTACTTCATTTGGGAAAAAGTACAGGCCTACTTTGACGCTTTGATTAAAGCAGATGGGGTAAAAAACGCCTACTTCCCGTTGTTTATTCCAGAATCCCTCTTGGGCAAGGAACAGCAGCACGTGCAAGGCTTTGCTCCAGAAGTAGCATGGGTGGAAACGGGGGGAAGTTCTAAACTAGCGGAACGCCTTGCCGTTCGTCCTACTTCTGAAACTATCATCTGTGATACCTACGCCAAATGGATTAGGTCATACCATGACCTTCCCCTCCGCCTTAATCAGTGGTGCAACGTTGTCCGCTGGGAGTTCAAACACTGCACTCCTTTCCTGAGAAGCAGGGAATTTCTCTGGCAGGAAGGTCATACGGTCTTTGCCACACAGAAAGAAGCAGTGGATGAAATGTACCATCTGCTGGATTTTTATGAAAAAGTGTTTGTTGATCTCTATGCGGTTCCGGTCATGAAAGGAAGGAAGTCAGAAGGAGAAAAATTTGCCGGGGCGGAGATTACCACTTCTGTGGAAGCGTTCCTTCCTAATGGCAAGGCCATTCAGGGGGCAACCTCTCATCACTTTGGCCAGAATTTTGCCAAAGCGTTTGGTATTCAATTCAAAGATAAAAACCAAAAAGAACAATATGCCTTTCAAAATTCATGGGGGATTTCTACACGATCTATTGGCGTGATGATTCTCATGCATTCTGATGACAAAGGGTTGGTTCTCCCCCCCAAGGTAGCGTTGACGCAAGTCGTTATCATTCCCATCCTCTTTGATGAAAAAAAAGAGAAGATTCTCGCAGAAGTCCAATCTCTGAAGAAAAAGCTGGAAGAGAAAGGGGTTTCTGTCCATGTTGACGACCGGGAAGGCTACTCTCCCGGATGGAAGTTCAACGAATGGGAGTTGAAAGGAGTGCCCATACGGGTTGAACTTGGCCCAAAAGATCTTGAGAAAAAGCAAGCAATCGTTGTGCGCCGGGATACAGGCAAGAAACAGCCGTTGCCCCTCGCCGCATTGCCCAAAGAGATTCCTTCGCTTTTGGAAGACATCCAACAGTCATTGTACAAGAACGCAGAACAACGGCTCAAAGAAAGTATTGTCAAGATTTCTTCATGGAAAGAAGCGGAGAAAGAATTAAAGAACAATAAACTTCTCTTCGCCCCCTGGTGTGGTTCCACCAAGTGTGAGGAACAATTCAAAGAAAAAACCGGGGCGAAATCATTAAATTCTCCATTTGACCAGCCCAAACTGAAAGGAGAGAAATGCTTTCATTGCACTGAGAAAGCCACGGTTTGGTTTTATTTTGGGAAGAGTTATTAAACTCATTTTTTTGTCCTGGTGAACTCTGTTAGAGAAAATTCCAGAATATTTTATAAACAGTATATCTTTTTATGAGACTATGGAAGATGGCCTGGTACGAATTTTACGGTATGCCGGTGACGATGAAGTTGGTGCGTATTGTGAAGCTTTAGTGATCCAACATCAAGGGAAGGAAGTCTATGTGCTTCATCGAGGACGCGCTGAAGCAATATATGATAGACATGGTCAATACCAAGATGCAAGATTTGTTCATGAAAAAATGGAGTTCCCTACGGAGGCAGATTTAGTGGCGAGATTTCCTGCTTTCTTTTCTAGGCTTTCGGAATGGCAAACAACAGATGCTGGCTGCGGGTATGGGATTACTTCTGAAGCCCATAAACAAGCAAGAAGATTAATGCACTGAACCCTATTGGACTAGGTAATATTGCAACCCATATAGAAAATACAAAACTGGCCAAAGATACAGTACTTGATGGTTGATAGCAGGCCAATTTTTTTTTAAACATAACTTTAATAAACTACCTTCTCTCTGCGAAGTTCATGGCAGAATCTAATGCAGACAAAGAAATCATCGTCATCGGCGACATTGAGATGGGTGCAGGAAATCTCACCGATGACTTTGTGGCAGACGAGACTCTTTCCCAACTCATCGAAGAACTTAGCCAGCGTCCTCATCCCGTAGATCTGATTTTAAATGGAGATACGTTTGATTTTCTGAAATGCCCTTCCAAACTCACTCCTTCCACAGAATATCCCCGCCATAT
>CAYIBV010000076.1:5218-6555 GCA_964361725.1 uncultured Methanosarcinales archaeon
TGCCAAATTACAATTGATCCATCGCGCCCACAAGCCTGTATTCGATGCCCTGAAAACATTTGCCGCCCAGAAAGAGAAGAACGTCTTTTTTATTTTAGGCAATCACGACCACGATCTCGTACGCAAAGAAGTACAGGAAGAAATCAAAACTATTCTGAAAAATAAAAGCAGCATTCATTTTCCCGGTCTCTCATACCACCAGCATAAAGTATATGTGGAACATGGCCATCAATATGACTTTCTGTTCCGCATCAATCTGAAACATTTGTTTCTTAATTATCGCGGAGAATCTATCCTGAACTTTCCGTTCGTTTCTTTTGGAGTATTGAGCAGGATGATGAGGCTGAAAGAAGATCATCCTTTTCTGGAACGCATAAATCCCCGCCCGACGTTACTCACTCATCATCACATCATCCTAAAAAAGATAAACCGCTACACGTTAGAATACTTCATTAAATCGTTAGTGTACTACCCTTTCCGCTTTTACTCCGATCCCACATATTCTTTTCCCATGCATTTATTGCGTCAATTTTATCAGCGCCTTCGTAACTTGAATTATGATATAGAAGATATCATGACTGTGTTCAAACGAAAGAGGGGGAAAATAAATGATAAAATTTATGTCCTTGGCCATGACCATCAGAAACGCATCTCCAAAGGACGCAAGCGTGTCATCATCCACCCCGGAACGTGGCGGGATGAATATGACTTCAACCCCAAGACACGGGAACTGATCCCCAGAACAAAACGCTATGTTCAGATTGAAGTGCACAATGATGAACCCTCTTATAAACTCATAGACATGCCTCTAAACCGCAGCATCATAGACTTTGATGACGTCATCAAAAATGAGCTGAAATACATGAGACTTGCCGCCAAAGAAGAGAAATTCACCCAATATCTATTCTAAACTCTTTTCCGTAGTCTTTGAAGCCCAAGTCTTGGTACATCTTGTGCACATGTTCCCGTCCGTAACGGCTGGTGCATATAACTTTATAGCACCTTTCCTTCTTCGCTTCCTCAAGTGCTGCCTGCACCATTTTCTTGCCGTATCCCTGGCCACGGAACTCCTCCTGCACAAATAAATCTTCCATGAGGGCGTAGGGTTTATCATGGAGATCATTCTGGATGAAATAAAGATAGATGCGCGCCAATTCTTTATGGTCTTTTGTAATGGTTAATTTTCTTCCTCCTGTTGTAATTCTTTCTACATTCATTTTATTTTTCCAAATGTCTCTCTTAATAAATCTTTATCATTTTTTCTGTCACAGAAATTTAGCGCTTTAAACACGCGGAATTCCACCACTCTAATGAGTGGTGGTTTACTTCGTCAACCA
>CAYIBV010000077.1:0-6443 GCA_964361725.1 uncultured Methanosarcinales archaeon
ACCGCTTTTTTAGTAAAGAAGTTAAAGTAGAATAGTAAAATAGACTAGACCGATGGCAGGAAAATCACGTGGGTTAGGATCAGCAAAGAAGCTTAAAAAACGGAGAGCAACGTTTCGTAAACGGCGTCATGCTCTGGCAAAGAAGAAGTTCGATCCGTTAGGGGGAGCTTCTCAGGCTAAAGCTATTGTCTTAGAGAAAGTACAGGTAGAAGCTAAACAGCCGAATTCAGCCATGCGGAAATGTGCCCGTGTTCAGCTGGTAAAGAATGGCAAGCAAGTGACGGCTTTCATGCCCGGTGATGGTGCGCAGAAGATGATTAACGAGCACGACGAAGTCATTATTGAATGTATTGGGGGGATCAAAGGGCGTTCTAAAGGCGATATTCCCGGCGTGCGATGGCATGTCATTAAAGTCAATGATCAAAGCTTGAATGCGTTATTACATGGCAAGTTGGAGAAGGCAAGACGATGAGCGATGTAAAATTCTTCAATAAATGGACAACAGATAAAGTTTCTGTGAATGATCCGGGATTAGTGCGGTATGTTACTCTTGATCCTAAAATTGTGCCGAAGACAGGGGCACGATATGCAGGAAATCGTTTTCATAAATCTCATACGTTTATCGTGGAACGGTTAGCGACGAAGTTAATGAACACTGGGCATAAAGGAAAAAAGCATCTTATGAGTTCTGGTCATAACATCGGAAAGAAAAATATGGTGCTTCATATTGTGAAAGAAGCATTTGACAAAGTGGAGATGAAGACCAAACAGAATCCTTTAGCAGTGCTTGTTAAGGCGGTAGAGAATGCCGCTCCGCGGGAAGAAGTCATTGCTATTGAATATGGCGGTGCTCGCTATCCTAAAGCAGTGGATGTGGCGCCACAACGGCGTGTTGATTTAGCTCTGCGGAATATGACGCAGGGAGCGTATCAAAAGTCTTTTAACAAGAAGACTAAGATTCAGGACGCGTTAGCAGAGGAGTTGATTGCTGCGTACCAATGCAGTGGCAGAAGTGCGGCAGTTTCTAAGAAACGGGATTTAGAACGTCAGGCGGCAAGCAGCAAGTAATGAAAACGTTTCAAAATTCATATTTTTAAGCAAAGTTTTCTAAGCGAAAATTTTAAATACTTTTACGTTTTTTTTAGGTTGTAAAGAGGTGATTTATCATGAGAAACAGGGTGTTTGTTGGTGTACTTATTTTAGTATTGTTTGTGGTAGTAAGTTGTATCCCGCAGCAGCAAGGTCCAGAAAGTTCTTTGGCCGGGAAAGCAACGCAGTATAAGAAAGTCCCTGTGCAGAGTGAGGCAGCATCATGTCAGGAAGCGGATAATGGGCGTATTCCTTGCATCAACGCCACGACCATACTCTTAAGCGCTGGGGGGAATGTGCTGGAACGCAAGCCGGATTATTGTATGGATGCACGACGATTGCGGGAACGGTATTGTGATGTGAATCCAGAGGGAAAGAATATTATTTCCTCACAAGATATTGTCTGTGAACGAGGATGTGCACAGGCACGATGTGTCTGCCCAACCAAAGAACGAGAGAGTACTCCTGAGATTCCCGGAGAGTCTATTCCTGTGGGAAGAGAATCTACAGTGGAAGGAGGGTAGGATTAAATTTCTTCTTTTTACTTTTTTATTTGCCTCTATTGAAGTAATCTTTTTAAAAACATTTTTAAATAGCTCGAATCTTAGGAGTCTTCGGTGGGTATAATGAGATGTAAAATTATTGTTGTAACAATTTTCGTTCTGATGATATTTTTATTTCCTGTTGCTCTTGCCGCTGGAGGAGGCGGTGGTGGTTCGGGCGGTGGTTCTGGGGGAGGAAGCAAGCGTACTTCGTATAGCGATCTTGAATGTAAAGAAAACGGAGCGATTTCGTTTACGCGGGACATGGAGTGGATGAATGTAACGGTGCAGCGGGAAAAAGACGGCGTGATTCTATCTGATATTCCAGGAGACTGGATCAATGAATTTTTTACCTCTGATGAAGCTATTTTTGTCAGAGCTGGAACATATCGTGTTCTGGACCCGCTGTATGGGAATAAGAAAGTGGAATGTCCGGGGTTGGGATTTAGCTGTGCGTTGGCAAGGATACAGGTAAATCGATGTACATTCGCTGATGGTGTTGTTCATGCCGAAGTGGAACTGGTCAATAGTACTCCTCAAGATGTGAAGTTTGAGTTTACCCGTCCGGGAACGCAGAAAACGTTGAAGTATGAAAAAGAATCGCATTCTACAGAGTTGAGCGGGCTGAAGATTACAAAAAAGGATAGTACGACATATTTTCTTGATGCCCAGAATGTGCCAGAGGTAGCAAAATTTCAGGTATCTATCCCCCAATGTGTCGGAAAGTATTATATGTATTCTCAAGAAGTGGAATGTAGTAATCCCTCGTCTGGTGGCAGTACTACGACCGGAAAAGGAGAGAAAAAGGGACAGAAGATGAAATGTGGGGGATATTTAAGTATAGAAGACCGAGTGAAGTGCCGGATTAACTTACCTGAAGAAGAGAAAGATGAGTATGATAACTTCTTTCCGGAAGAATGCCGAACATGGACAGATCAAGATGCCTGTGTGAATGTCTATCGAACTGTACAACCATGCTGGAAGAAAGCAGATAGTCCTTCGCGCATTTCTTGTCTGCGGCAGAAAGTGGGTGTGTTGGATGTTAGCGCACAAAAGAAAACTTGTGCGGAGATGAGGGGAGAGGAGAAAACAGCCTGTAAGAATAAGTTGCGGAAAGATGTATATACCTTAGCGAAGCTGAGATTGTATAACCTCGAGGAGGCAGCAGAGGAGTTAGAAGAAGAAGAGAAAATTACAGAGGAACAGTTAATAGATTTTGTGGTGAAGATGGAGCAGAGTAAAATGACGTTTAATGAAGCGACTACCAAGCAGCAGCGCAAAGAAGTTATCCTGCAGGCGCAGCGATATTGGCTGGAGTTGGTGCGAAAGGTGAGAGCATGAAACGAGTTATAATGATGATGCTTGTTATATTTTTTGTTGTGTCGTTGGTGATTATAGGATGTACGACTACTGAAATTCAACAGGAGAGCAGTTCTTCTCCACCAACGGTGAGTGATGACCAATTGAAAGAGCAGTATCCTGATGATTTGGATACAGCTTTGGAAGAACTGGATGAAGTGGAATGAATCATTCTTCTATGATAGTAGTTATGATATCATCAACGTAGCTCGACGCAAGGGCGAAGCCGAGACCTTCAAATCCCACTAGTTTTAACGTATTAACACCCAATACTTTTCCTTCCGCGTTGATAAGAGGCCCTCCGGAGTTTCCAGGATTGATGGGAACATCAATTTGGATGTATTGGTTGCCATTACTATCTTGCCTATTTGTAGCGCTGATAATCCCCTGCGTGACAGAGAAATCCAATCCACCGGGATTGCCGATGGCAATAACTTTTTCTCCCACTTTAGCATTATGGGAATTGCCGAAGCGTAATGGTTGGTAGCTTGTATCATTAATGCGAAGAACAGCAATGTCTGCGATACGGTTGTACCCAGAGATGGCCACACGATGTTCTTTTCCGTCGTGAGTGATAATATCTGCTGAGCGTATTCCTGCGATGACATGGTAATTAGTGACGATGTGTCCCTGAGTATCAATAATAAAACCGCTTCCTGATCCTAGGTTTGTTTGCACGCTCACAACGCTGGGAACAACTTCTTCAATAACTGAGGAGAAGTCTTGATATTGTACTTTCAGATTGGTGATGGATTGCTCTAAGGCAGCGACGTTTTGCTCACTGGTGGTCTTGAGGTCAAGCACTTCTGTGGAGAGGGAACGGACGGATTCTTGGTTTCTCCTCAGGGTGGTGTCCAGTTTTGTAACATTGTCTTGCAAGGCACTCAGAGAGTTCCTAGTTTGGGTGTGCTGCTGCTCAGTTTGCTGTTTCAGATCGGCAAGCTGTTCTAAGAGGAATTCCTGAGTTTCGTTGATCTTTTCATTTTGGTAAAAGAGAATTCCCACGACCACGACAAGAAGGATAGCACTGTAGATTAAATGCTGTTTTGCCTCTTTTTTCATAGAAAAGTGGTGGTTTGTTTACCTATTTAAGATTTTTTGTTGTGAATATTTTTAAATAAGCATTTGTATGGGATTATTATGTTCATCTTAGGAGTAGAATCCACCGCCCATACGTTTGGTGTGGGTATTGTGACAGACAAAGGAAAAGTAGTAGCAAATGTTAAGGATAGTTATACCTCGCCTGATAAAGGGATGATCCCTCATGAGATTGCGGAACATCATCAGCGGGTTGCAGAAGAAGTGCTTGCCAAAGCATTACATGATGCGGGAAAAACGTGGAAGGACATATCTTTTATCGCGTATTCTGCTGGTCCGGGGTTAGATCCGGCGTTATGGATGGGATATAAGATTGTGAAAGAATGGGCACAAAAACATGGCAAGAAGTTAGTGGGGGTGAATCATTGTTGCGCTCATTTGAGTATTGGTAAGATCTGGAACAAATTGCATGATCCCTGCTATCTGTATGTGTCTGGAGTAAACACACAGGTGATTGTCTTTGAAGGAGGAAAGTATCGCATTGTGGGAGAGACATTAGACATTGGGTTAGGAAATATGCTTGATAAGTTTGGCCGTGTGCTGGGGTTAGGATTTCCTGCGGGACCAAGAATGGAAGAATTGGCGAAGAAAGGCAAGTACGTGGAATTGCCGTATACAGTGAAAGGGATGGATGTGTCTTTTTCGGGGGTTTTAACGAAAGTGGAGCAGTTGTGGAAGAAAAAGCCAACGTGGGGGGAATTGCTCAAAAAGCAGGGTAAAAGTGTTTCTGTACCATATATGGGAGAAGCAGTTGGTGCTGAGGGAAAAGAAATCATAACCAGAATTCATACTGAAGAATTGAACAAGCTCATCTCAAAAGAGGACCTCTGTTTTTCCATTCAGGAAACTTGTTTTGCCATGTGTACTGAGGTAGTAGAACGGGCGATGGCCAATACGGGGAGGAAGGAATTGCTTCTGGTGGGTGGAGTGGGAGCGAACAAACGCTTTTGTGAGATGTTAGGGAAAATGTGCTTATCACGGGAAGCGGCGTTCTATAACGTGCCCATGGACTTAGCGACAGATAATGGTGCGATGATTGCTTGGGAGGGATTTTTGAGAAGAAAAGAGTATGGAGATATAGAAGTGAAACCGCATTGGCGGACGGATGAGGTATAAAAGAGGGGGATTTTAAATTTTCCCAGAATTACATACTTAACCTTGACTCCAACTCTTTTACCATAAAATTAATAACCAAGGGCTTGTCGCAGTCATCAATGCGAAACACACTTTCAGAATGCCTCCAACCAGATGGTTTCAGGCGGTTTCCCGCCAAAGCATCAACAATTTCTCGTACTGCTTGTTCTGTCTTTTCCCGCAAATCTCGTGATACATAAATTTTTTCTTTGTCATCAGCGAGAATCACAACGCCATGTTGGAAGTAGGAAGTAACCTTTGCAGATTGATAGCCGCCGTTCCCAAAACCAGTGCCACTATACACACTGGAATGAAGAAGTTCTAGCGCAGGATTACGGTTAAAATGTGGGTCAAAACTAAATTGTATGGTGGGGGCGCGTATGCTTTGATATTGCTTCTTGTGGGGGTCATACATCAAAGGTTCTCCTGCAAAAGGCATGGCAACATGCAAATCAAAGCGAAAAAAATCCATAAATGGATGATATTGCACTTGCACGGCAGGGACTTCAATTGTCCTTTGCCTTTTGGTCAATAATTTAAGCATACTCTTTCCGCGAGGACTTTTCTTTAAATATCTTATGGAGAAACGTTCTTTCCGGAATAGCTGAGAAAGATGATTTTAATATGAAAGATGATTTTAATATTAAAGTGTCACTTCCCGATTTATGACCTTTCCCTTATCCAGAGGATACATCAACGCTTCCAGCTGTTGATGGCGGTAGATTGCCAAATCACCCTGAACGGCGCAGGGAAGAACGGGGTCGAAGCCCAGAACATCGGTAAGAGAGCGGCGAAGAGCAGGAAGAGGTACTGCCCCTTGGTGTGTTTCAAATAAAGCATCAATGGCCCCCAGGCAAGCTTCATTTTCTCTTACAAATAATATTGCGGCATACTTTACCGGTATCATACTTTTTCACAGCCTGTTAGAGTTAATATCTTTTACTGAAATAGAGTATATGCGTATGGAAAAAATCACGAAATTTTCCGATACTTTTATAAACCGTAAATCCCTCCTCAAAACTGGTCTTTATCGTCGGTAAATGAAATAAAATATGGCTTACTTTTCCTCTTAAGAAAGGAGAGGGAAACGCTTTGAAGAAAGCCGAATAGTTTATTTTTACTTTAACAATGGCAGACACCCCAGAGAAAAAAGCAGGATCAAACAGCTATGGCGCAGCCCAGATTACAGTATTAGAGGGGCTGGAAGCGGTTCGAAGACGG
>CAYIBV010000078.1:0-6388 GCA_964361725.1 uncultured Methanosarcinales archaeon
TAGTTCTCCAAATAATTGGCTTTTCGCTGCTTGGTAGATTTCTCCTACCGCTCCGGGAACGAGAGCGTCAATACTGCCTCCTTCCGGCTTTTGCGGCGCTTTGCCATGTCGTCCTAAAACTAAATAAAGCATGCGTGATCTCATAGTTAGCTCAACCTCTTATTGAAACACTCCTGTGCCCTTACTTGGTGAAGATAACAGGCCCTGTAAGTCTACACTGTATTCTTGTCCTTTGATTACTAATGACGCAGTGTATGTTCCCGCATCCGTTTGGTCGATGACAAGTTTAGCGTGCTCTTCCTGCGCAAGCATTCCTCCAATGTCTTCAACACGTTTTAAATGTGTTGATAGTCCGGAGTTGACAACGTGAATTAATGCCGGTTCTACGACAGTGGCATGAGAGGTAACGATACCAAATCTTTTTTCATCATCTAACACTCGTCTCACGACGTCTTGTACTCCATGGCGAGTTCTTGAAGATACGGAATCATAAGTTTCGATAGGCTCTCCGTCATGGGTTCTTGCTGTAGGATGCGCTAACCAATAATCAATATTTCCCGCTCCTCGGATAAAAGTATCTTGAGGGGTAATTCCTAACGACTGAACAAGAGGGAGCAGTTCTTCTCTCGCTTCATGATACATCGCTTGAATAGATGCATCGCTAATAGAATCCCTGCTGCTGCCATCAGCGTTCTTAGGGGCTACGCCGTGCCGTCCAATTAAGATAATAGATCGTTGTACCATAGTAAACCCTCCATTTTAAAGAATACGCTGAGCTTATAGTTTATAAAACTTTCTCTAAAAACTACTTTAGAGTGGTAATTTTAAATACAATGCCGTTATCCGCGTCTACCTCTACGAGATCGCCATCCTGCAAGACTTTCGTGGCGATGCGGGTGCCGACGATGCAGGGTTTCATCAATTCTCTCGCGACTACTGCAGCATGGCTGGCGATACCACCTTCATTAGTAACGATAGCAGCAGCTTTATGCATGCCGGGAACATAGGTGGGATGAGTAGTATTAGCGACCAAAATTTCTCCCTGTTGTATTTTTTTAATATCATGATAGCTATGAATTATCCGTACCTTCCCCCGTACTTTTCCCGGATAAGCAATGAAGCCTTTGATGAGGGGGGAAGTGCTAGTTTCTACCGGGAAGATAATAGAGGGATATTTTTCAGGGAGAGGAAAGTCGTTGTCAATGATGGGGAGTTTCTGTTCCGTGCTGGTGATAATGCAAGGATGCGTCTTCCGGAGGTTGATATGTTCCAGTGGAATGATTTTGTTCTGTAATGCCGAGGCAATTTCATCAAACGTGAGATATCCGATGTCATCCCGGGGAATGTTCCAGTACGTGGCGAGGGCATCAGATAAGAATGACCAGTGGTATGCTGCTGAACGACGCACGTCATCCCGCCAGTCTTTAAAGAATATAATGTAAGGAGCCATTTCCAGCAGTTTTCGTTCTTCCTTGCTGGGGTTAAGAAGAGCGAGAGCTTTTTCTTTGGAAAGATGGGGGAAAGGATCAACCAGTGGTTTCATAAAACTGGCAAGCCATGATTCCTCCAATGGAGTGTACCACACCACTGCCCAGCTTCGCAGGAATTGATAGTCTTGAATAATCTGTGAGGAAGGAATTCCTTTTTGAAGTTTGTCCTGCATTTCTATCAGTGCTGTCTTCTTCCAAGGAGTGTAGATGGTTTTGAGAATGAGATCTTGATTGGTGGTGATATTATTGCATTCAAAGAGGCGGGAGAGAAGTTGTTCTGCTTCCCGCTGCCAGAATTCAATAGCAACCCATGAGGTAATGCTGTAAATATGGTTGATAGTTCTACATTGAGAACGAAATTCTTTCCATGCGGCAGGGAGAAGTATAGGATTAGGGTCTTGTTCAACTTTCTTTTTCCATTTCTGAGTAGCAGAGCGTATCGATTTCAGGAGTTGTTTTCCAGTTTCATAATGGTGTTCAATTTTCCGTGGGGTATTGAAATATTTATAATAGAGTAATTTCCCCAGAGCGTGCTCATTAGCGTTTATGTAATGAGTCATCTGTCTTTCTGAGAAATAGGTGAAAAAGAGTTCTTCGGTGGTTTTAGTAAAGTCCCATAGATGTTTATAGAATATCACGTCAATCTCACTCACGGTGGGAAGATCAACATCATTTCGTGTTAATAGTTTGTGCCAAGCCATGGGTTACGTTTCCAATATGTTTAGGTTTATATATTTTTATGCCGGCAGAGTTTATGCGGAGCCAGTCTTAATTCGATATATTGTGCCGTTCGTGGCATCTACTTCCACTTTATCACCTTCTTTGAGAATTTTTGAGCCGAATTTAGTTCCTACGATGCATGGCTTGCCCATTTCCCGGGCAATTACCGCGGCATGACATAATATTCCTCCTTCATCTGCCACCACGGCACGGGCTTGGGATATTAAGTGTGTTTCATTGACTGTGGTCATGGAGGTGATGATTACTGCATCCGCTGGTAGAGGGGTATCGCGAGGCACTATCGCGACTGTACCAGAAACTTTGCCAGGAAAGATTGATTGACCTTTAATTTCGGCAGCGTTGCTGTCAAATTGTGGATATAAGAGTCTTTTGCATTCCGCAACAGTCTTTGGTTCAGTAATTATGTGTTCTTTATTAGTATCTTCTACATACAAGTAAATGCAACCATTTGGCCGATCTGCTAAATTTTTGGGGAGAGTACCATTTTTCAAAAATGGTTCCATTTCTCCAAAAGTGAGAAACCCAAGCAATCTGCCATGCGGCGATTGGTCAAATTGTCGAATGAGTTCTATATCGATAATGGGATACATTCCTCCTAATTCATTACGCAAGTGCCCTATTTTTTGAAGTTGATCGTCTGTCAATAATTCATGGGATGTTTCTTTGACATAGCGGTTAAGGGCATTATAGATGCCAATAATGCCAAAATACAAAGGATAAAAAGATAAGATGTTGTGTAGGTTGGCATACTGTTTAAGAGAACTTGGAGTATTGTATTGGTGAAGAAATTGCTTTGTGGAGGGAAAAATATGTTCATCTAATTTTTTGGGATGCTGTTCCAGAAATTGCTGTACTTTACGGGCAACTACTGCATCGTTTACAATGCTTAGTGTTTGATCTCCCTCAACCATTGCTCCCACAACTTCGTATGAGAATCCTAAATGCGGACGCAGATGGGTGGTATAGCCTCGTGTAACGCTGGTCATGCTAAAAAAAGATAGTTTCCGCTGCGGTCCGGCATGCAATCCATGCTCTTGAATAAAGGAAATCATGTTCTAGAATCACTCACAGGGAGTAATTTATAAACATTTCCTGACAATTCCTGCTGTGGCATCCACTTCTACTTTATCGCCATCTTTAAATATTTTCGTGGCGATTTTGGTGCCAATGACGCAAGGCTTTTTCATTTCTCTGGCCACGATAGCAGCATGGCACAGAATACCGCCCTCATCTGTGACGAGGGCTGCGGCTTTTTTCATCGCAGGGAGAAAATCAGGCGTAGTCATCGGTGCTATTAAAATATCTCCTGTGTTTACTTTTGAGATTTCTCTTTTGTTGAAAATAATCTTTGCTTTGCCCTGAACCAGGCCGGGATACACGGAATTACCACTTACCTGCGTAAGAGGAATAACTTCGTCTCGTTCTAATACATAGCCCAGTTTCTCGATTTCTCTTCCTACACTTTTCTTTGCGATGGTATATCCATTTATAATACATGATTCTTCCTGATGCGGCAACTTTTTTTTCCCATGCAATTCTTCTCGTGAAAAAAGCCGAGCCGTTTTTTCTGGAATGCCTTGGGATTGGAGGAATTCTAAAAACTTTTTCTCCACGAGGTCATAGTAGCTTTCTGTCCGTTGCCTAACTTTGTTATTCCTAGCCAGCAATTTTTTGTTTTTACTATCTTGACTTATAAGATCAGGCAGATAAAAGCTGCTGATGATGCCCGGCCATGCTTTGATGTACAATGCTTCTATCTGTTTAATATCCAATGGTTTTTCTTGTAAAAGTTCTTTAATTTTGATGACGGAAGCTAACGTGTCATCGAGTATTTTCTGATATTTTTCCGGATTGCTGAGGAAGGTATGATGAAAAGCATCCAATGCGGCACGATGTTCTTCCTCACTGCGGTAAATAGCAAATGTTCCATGGTCTTTGATTCCTACTGCAATATTATATCCGAATCCAAAGACTTTTTGTATCTCTAAATATCCTAAAGTCCATAATTGCATGGAGAAAACAGCAAGATCACGACTGATAATTTTTGTGAGGACTTTCTTGTTATTTAATCTCCTGATAATACCCCTCTTTGCGTCGACTTCTACAACATCATTGTCTTTTAATAGTTTTGTGGCAATACTTGTCCCTACGATGCATGGTATGCCTAACTCTCTGCTGACAATGGCGGCATGAGATGTCAATCCTCCTTCATCTGTAATAATAGCAGCGGCTTTGCGCATAGCTACAATAAACTCTGGGGAGGTCATGGGGGCAACTAAAATGTCTCCCTGATTCATTTTTGGCCATTCTTTGGCTGTGAGTAATATTTTGACTTTTCCCTGCACTGTTCCTTTTCCTATACTGGCAACGGTGCCTTTAAGCTCTTTAAGATTATTGTCAATTTTCTTTTCGAGAAAAGGAGTGACGAAGTTCTTGAACTCTGCGGGATCAGAAATGACCAGACAATGTTCTTGGTTGTAATACCCCATCAATTGTTCCTGTCGAAGATGTATTTCTTTTTGGGAGAGCGGTTTTCCCAGCAGTAGTTGTTCAATCTCTTTGGCCCAATACACTTCCAGATCTTTGAAAGTGATTTTATATCTTCTGGTAATTTCTTTGAGAAATGTAGTGATATAATGGCCGGCAATAAAAATCTCTTTCTTGCGGGCATCCTGCCACCAGATGCAGTAGCTTAAGCGTTCTGCGATGTGCTGGATCTCTGGGGAGAGGTGTAATTGGTTGATGATGTTCTGTTTCTCTTGTTTTACGTTTTGCGGGAAGTTTTTGATATGTTCTATTTTCTGTTTTCTATCTTTTATTTCCAGCAATCTTTGTTGAAAATATGAGGTATCTAACACGGTGGTTTCAAAATAACTGTTTGTGATCCAGAAATATTTTAGTGTATGTTCTGCAAGTGGTTCTTGTAGTAAGTCTAATTCTTCTTCCTGATAAAACGATAGTTTTTCCGGTGCAGATAATTTTTCTAACGCTGTGATGAATGTAGTGGTGCCTAAATTTAACTCTCCCAATTTCTCTTTTAACTCCTGTTCCCCACCCCAATTGGCTAATTCGGGAATCAACCCATGATCCCAGAATGTGAAGTACGCATTTTGCCATTGTTGATAGATGGCAAGCAGTTGCTTATCTGTCAGAAGATGCAGGTTTTTGATTGTGGGGTATATATGATGTAATTCCTGCCTGGCCGCGTCGTACTTTTTCTGAACATTCTTAAATTCTTGGTCTGAGAGATAAAAATATTTCTTTCCACATTCACGTAAAAGAGGATATTCGCAGATGAATGTCATGTTCTCTTTGATGAAATAAAAGAAAATCTCTGGCCATTTGTACTTGTACTTATACTTCTGCGGGAAAGATTCCGCAATGGATTCCAGGAAGTACGAAATGTAAATGGGCCGTCCCGGAATGGGGCCCCAGCGGAATAATTCTGCGTTTGGGTTGATCATGTTAAAACGTAATTTCCTTACTCGTCGTTACCGTCACCAAGTTTGGTAAGATATTCTTGATAGGAAATTCATGCATCTGCTGGTTCATGCTGGCACAGCAGTCTTCCAAGACCATTACTTCGTAATCGAGTGCGGTTGCGGTTCGGGCGCATTCTTCTACCACAAAGTTCGTTGCTACTCCCGCTAAGAGCAGGGTTTCTTTTCCCTGTAGTTCTTTCCGCAGGTGAGGAATGGTGAATGGATTGATTCTGCGCTTGACAAGCACAGGTTCTCCCGCTTGTGGTTTGACGGCATCGTGAATCTGTGCTCCCCATTCTCCTTCCAAAAGTGCACTTGCTTGTTTCATGCCCTGATACATGCCAATTTTAGAATTAACGATTTCTGGATATCCTGCTTTGTGCTCTACTTTGATATAAATCACTTTTACACCAGCAGCTCTTGCTTTATCCAAGAGAGCAGCAGTATTTTCTAATGCCTGCTGCTGTTTCACATGAGCAGCCAATCCCCACGCCGCAAATTTACCATTTTCATGCACGATATCATTCTGATAGTCCATCACTAATAATGCTGTTTTTTGTCTGTCGTAGTTCATAGTTTCACCCCCCTCATTCTTAATTCTTTTTCCAATTGTTCTTTATCTTTAAATATTATGGTGTTTATTCCTAATCTTTTTGCTTCTCCCAAATTATTCTC
>CAYIBV010000079.1:0-6309 GCA_964361725.1 uncultured Methanosarcinales archaeon
TCTTACGCTTAAAAGAAAATGACAGCTCCAGACCTGCCGTACTCTGCGCGGAGAACAGGATTTAAAGATTTTGTGAGAAAAAAATGATATTCTATCGTGTTCCGGAAACTTATTCTCCTGTATGTTGTCGCTCTAGGAGTAGAATTAATCTCGTTATGGCTGTTTAAAGCACTGCCGCCAGAAACAGCAGTGATCATCAAGATGCTTATTATCGGCTCTTTTGCCGCCATGGGGGGAGCAGTAACTTTTTCCATAGTCTAAAAGAGAACTAAACAAATTATTTTCTACATATCACTGGAATATATATTTCATACACTAAAACTATTTAAACCACTGTTTTTTTCTTAGAATTTCAAAAAACACTAGCAATACTATAAAAATAAGTTTAAGACACTACCCCTAGCGTTACTACAAAAGAGGTGAAAGATGGATTGCCCGTTCTGCATGCATGAAGAGACTAAAGTGCTGGAATCACGTGGGATAGACCATTCTCTGCGCCGCCGAAGAGAATGCCTGCAGTGCAGCAACCGCTTCACCACCTACGAAAAAGCCGTTTTTAATCTCACGGTCATCAAGAAAGACAGCCGTGAAGAACCATTTAATATCCAAAAATTAACGACCAGCATTTTTAAAGCCTGTGGCAAAGCAGACTCAGAAACCACTACACTGCTTGCCCGCAGAGTGGAGCAAAAGATTCTCAAACGAAAAACAAATCCAATCAAGACTATTGAAATAGGTCATTTTGTCATGCAGGAACTTAAAAAATTTGACAAAATGGCTTATGTGCGTTTTGCCACCATTCATAAATCTATTGACAATCCCAAAGCATTAGAAAAAGAACTGCAAACCATTACATAAAAATGTGAGAACATGGAACAACAAGATAGCATGGTGATTAACACGCCGGGATTAACCATTCCCCGTTATTATACCAAAGACGGCGTCTCGCCGTTTGAGATGTTTACCTATGAGAAACGAACATCTACTATCAAGAATCCTGATGGCTCTACGGTATTTCATATAGATGATGTGGAAGTTCCTCACTTTTGGACACAGGTTGCCACTGACATTCTGGCACAAAAATATTTCCGTAAAGCGGGAGTCCCGTTGCAGAACGAACGCGGCAAGCCCCTTTTAGACGAAAACGGAAAAATCATCACCGGAAGTGAAACCAGCATTAAACAAGTCGCCCATCGCATTGCTGGCTGCTGGCGGTACTGGGGGGAAAAGTATGGATACTTTGCCGCTCCCCGGGATGCCCAGATATTTTACGAAGAAATGCTATACATGATCATAAACCAAAGTGCTGCTCCTAACAGTCCGCAATGGTTTACCACGGGATTAAACTGGGCGTATGGATTAACCGGACCGGCACAGGGACATAGTTATGTCGATCCTGCGACGAAAAAATTAGAATATTCCAAAGACGCTTACACCCGAAGTCAGCCGCACGCATGCGCTGAGTACTTCACTCAACTTTATACTGAAGAAGGTACCAAATTTATTGGAGATGTGGTAGAACAAGACTTGGTTAATCTAAAAGTGTTCGATGGAGAGAAATTTGTGAAAATTCTCGCCACCAAAGACAACGGGGAGAAAGAAGTCTATCGCCTTACACTTAAAAATGGAAACTACATTGATCTTACTGAAGACCATGTGATTCTCTCTGCAAAAAAGAGGTCCGAAAAAGGAGGTGATTACACTTGGACCAAAGTACAACAGGTTCATGTTAGTGATCGAGTGCAGCAACCATTACTTCTGAATGTACCGGAGAAAAATGTGTTTATTAAAGATCTGGCAAAAGCTCGATTAGCAGGATGGGTTCTTGGTGATGGGTCTGTTGGCACATATCAAAATGTGGTTCGCTTAGAAATAATTACCGTAAACGAGGATGAACAAGAAGCTGTACTAAAAGACATTAAAGAAGTGTTTGGGGAAGATGTTTCCTATTGGGTCACCACATTTAAAACAGATGACCAAAACCTAAATGGGCGAAGAATACATCTTGCAGGAAAAAAATTACACTCATTTGTGGAAGAGTTTGCACTTTCACCAACAAAAAGCAGAACTGCAACAGTGCCAAGAAAGATAGTTTATGCTTCACCTCAAGAAAAACGAGAATTTCTCAAAGCTTTATTCCAAGCAGATGGATGTGTAAGAATCAGGGTAGATGAGACAAGAAATTCTGGTGACGTATGTCTTACCACTTGTTCAAAAGGATTGGCATTTGGAGTTCTCCAGCTTCTAAATTCTATTGGTATTTACGCGAGAATTTCAGAGAATAAAGATCATCGGGAAAACCGCATCGGCACTCAGCAAATAATTATTGCCTATGGTAGTGCGCGGGAGCAGTTTTTAGAACAAATTGGGTTCATCAGTGAAGAAAAAAACCAAAAGTTAATACAATTAAATATGTTGGTAATTAATGCCAAATCACTCCCTCTCATCAGGGAAGAAACCATTGTTTCCATCGCTAAGCTAGGAGCAAAGAAAGTTTATGATATCCAAACTGAAAGCGGAAAATTTCTGGGAAATGGAATTGTAGTACATAATTGTTTTATCCAATCCATTAATGACGACTTAGTCACAGAGGGTGGTATTTTCAGCCTTCTCACTCGGGAAGCACGCATCTTCAAGTATGGTAGTGGCACGGGAAGTAACTTCTCCTCCCTCCGCGGGAAAGGAGAACGATTAAGTGGCGGCGGAACAAGTTCCGGACTGATGAGCTTCCTCAAGATTTTTGATACGGCTGCCGGCAGCATTAAGTCTGGCGGAACAACCCGACGGGCGGCAAAAATGGTCTGTCTGGATTTAGATCATCCTGAAATCGAAAATTTTATCTGGTGGAAAGTACGGGAGGAAGAAAAAGTTGCAGCATTAGTGGCTGGAAGTAAAACCCTTAAACAACAACTCTCTAAACTGATTGAGTTAGCAAAGAACAAAGAAGACCCTTTATCAGATAAAGAAGTACGAAACGCTTTAAAGCAGGCGGCAAGACATCACCTTCCTATTAATTATCTTGTCCGCGCTTTGGACTTAGCACGACAGGGAGGAACTCTTCCTCTGCAAGAGTTTGACACACATTACGAATCAGAGGCGTATCTTACCGTCTCGGGACAGAACAGCAACAATTCCGTACGCATTCCCAATAAATTTTTTGAACTATTGGAAAAAAAAGGAAAATGGGAACTCAAAGCCAGAAGCACGGGAGAAGTCGTAAAATATATTCCTGCAGACAAAATATGGGATGACATCGGATATTGCGCCTGGGCCTCTGCTGATCCCGGCGTACAGTTTGACACGAGCATTAACGAATGGCACACCTGTCCGGAAGATGGACATATTAATGCCAGTAACCCTTGCGGAGAATATAATTTCTTAGACGACACTGCCTGCAACCTTGCTTCCATCAATCTCATTAAGTGTTATGATCCTGTGACGGGAAGATTTGACATAGAGGGTTATAGACATACTATCAGATTGTGGACTATCGCTTTGGAAATCAGCGTCCTCATGGCCCAGTTTCCTTCAGAACCCATTGCTCTTAAGAGTTTTCAGTTCCGCACCCTCGGCTTGGGATACGCCAATTTGGGAACACTGTTAATGCTGCAGAGCATTCCTTACGACAGTGATGAAGGTCGTGCCATTGCTGGTGCGTTAGCGGCCATCATGACGGGAGATGGATATGCCATATCTGCAGAAATGGCCAGAACCATCGGTCCTTTTGAACGCTATGAAAAAAACAAAAAACATATGCTTCGCGTCATCCGCAATCATCGGTATGCTGCATATGATGAACAGCATTACGAAGGATTAACAATTAAACCATGCGCCATTAATCAGGACTTTTGTCCACATGACCTGCGGGAGGCGGCACATAACGCTTGGGACAAAGCACTGACGTTAGGAGAACAGTATGGGTATCGCAATGCTCAAGTCAGTGTTATCGCCCCCACTGGTTGTTTAATAGGCGGTTCATTAGTAGCAACGGAAAAAGGATTGGTACGTTTACAAAGGTTAGGTAATGTACAAGGAAACCAATGGCAGGAAATTTCTTGTAAAGTTCTTACCGATGAAGGGCCTCGGGATGCCACCAAATTTTATATTAATGGCCAAGCGCAAACCAGAAGAATTACCACTAAAGCCGGCTATGAAATACAAGGAACTCCAAATCATCGGATTAAAGTTGTCACGGAAGAAGGAGCTTTCGAGTGGAAGACTCTTGGAGAAATTACTTCTGGAGATCGAGTGCCTTTATCCATAAATACTGTATTTGGTAATCCTCAAACTGTTTTTTTGCCACCATTGCCTGAAATGCATTGGAATGCTGACTATGAAACCGAAGTGCCACTCGAGATGAATTACCTGCTCGCTGAATTAGTAGGATATTTTATGGGTGATGGAAGTTTGCATAGCAAAGGTCTTCGCTTTTGTGTTACGAATGGAGATGATGATGTAGTAGAACGAATTAAAGCGCTTACTAAAGAGTTATTTCATTTGGAAGTTAGGGTAACGCCGCAAGAAGGGTATATGGAAGTGGCCATCAATTCTGTGCCTTTAGCCGTGTGGTGGGAAGCGACTGGTTTCGCAAAATTAAAACCTGCCGGGCATAAAAGTGGAAAAGGATATCAGCCCTACATCCCCGATGCGATCTTATATACAAATACGAAAGAAGTATATTCCGCTTTCCTTCGTGGTTTATTTGAAGCCGATGGAACGGTAACCCAAGGTAATCCTGCGTGGACGAGCGCCAGTAAAGAATTTAGCCAGGAAGTAAAAAGCATGTTGCTGGCTTTAGGATTTCCCAGCACCACAAAAATTGATATTTCAGGCTGGGGACAAAGTGAAATTTATTGTCTGCGTATACGAAACGCTTCTTATAACGATAAATTCAGGAGGGAGATCGGTTTTATAAGTAGCAGGAAAATGAGTAAAATTGTTATTTCCACTACTTTTCAAGGCACGAAAAAAGATTTAGTGTATATTCCTGCTGGAATAGTTGAACAAGTAGTGAGTGCAGCGGGAGAATACAAAAATGCCGTACTCCTTTCTGTACAGAGGCAACAAGCAGTAACGAGAGCGGTAGCGGAAATGCTGTATCAACGAACACAAAATCCACAATTACTTCAGGCCCTGCAATTTTTCTATGACACTATTGAAAGTAATGAAGATGGGGGCATTGAAAGCACCTATGATTTATCCGTGCCGGAGAACGTAACTTATATTGCCAATGGTTTCATAAGCCATAATACTATCGGGTTAGTCATGGACTGCGATACGACGGGAGTAGAACCAGATTATTCTATCGTCAAGTTCAAAAAATTAGCAGGCGGCGGATTCTTTAAAATAGTGAATAAGTCAGTTCCCGTTGCCCTGCGTCGTTTGGGATACACAGAACCACACATTAAAGACATCCTCATCTACTGCCTCGGATATGGCACGTTACAGAGCAGTCCCTACATCAACCGTGAATCCCTGTTGCAGAAAGGGCTTAACGAAAAACAACTTGCTGCCGTGGAAGCAGAACTCAAGAACGCCATGGATATCCGCTACGTCTTTAATGCTTGGACGTTAGGGGAAGCATTCCACACAAAAATAACTGCCGAGGGCAAAGAAGATGTCCTCACTGCGCTGGGATTTACCAAAGAACAGATCAATGCCGCGAATGAATACATCTGCGGCACCATGACACTAGAAGGGTCACCCCATCTGAAAGAAGAACATCTTGCCGTCTTCGACTGCGCTAATAAATGCGGCAAGAAAGGACAACGATACATTCATCCTTATGGACACTTAAAGATGGTCGCTGCCGTGCAATCGTTCATCTCTGGTGCCATCAGTAAAACCATTAACATGCCCCGGGAATGGACTGTAGAACAGATCAAGCAAGCATACTATGACTCCTGGACGATGATGTGTAAAGCAGTGGCTCTTTATAGAGACGGATGTAAACTCAGCCAGCCACTTAATGCTACATTGGAAGATAGTCCTGAATTGAAGAAACTTCTGGAAGAGCAGGATGAAGAACCGGAACAGGTACAGCATATCACCAAACGGATATTGCTCGGTCCACGGGAATTAACGCTGGAAGGCAAACAAGACGCTCTGGGGAAACTCTTAGAGATAAGTATGCGCATGAATAACATCACTCCTGTACAGGAAGCGATGAATACGGCGTTAACGAACACCATAAACATGAGTCTACGGAACGGCTTAGCGCCCAGTACCATTGCCGAGCAGAGCTTGAACGTGGAAGGGCATCCTGTCATCCTCGAACAGGATCACCAGGGGCTTCCGCTTTCCCGCATG
>CAYIBV010000080.1:0-6103 GCA_964361725.1 uncultured Methanosarcinales archaeon
ATTAATATAGTTTTCATAATTCCAAATCATCATGAACAAAAAATTTCTCCTGTTGGGAATGATCATTGTTATGGGGATATTCCTATCGTTTTTTTCAGGGCAGATGCCTTTGACTGGGTCTGTGACACGCTCGTTTTCCCTTTCTGCTATTGGGGATGTAGGAGAGATCAATGTATACTTCTGCCCCCAAGATGACTGTGAAGGAAAGTTACTTTCAGTCCTCAATAGTGCCACCCAATCTATCCATTGTGCCTTGTTTGAAGTCAATCTGCAAGCAGTAAAAGACCTGCTGCGGGAAAAAGAAAAGATCATAGAAGTACAAGTGGTGGTAGATAATTTATACACCAAAGAATTCCATGACTCTTTTGTGAGAACGGACAAAAGCGGGTTGATGCATGACAAATTCTGTATTGTAGATGGCAAAAATGTATTTACCGGCTCGATGAACCCCACGCAAAATGATGCTTATAAAAATAACAATAATATTTTTGTGATTACATCTTTGCACATCGCACATAATTACGAAGAAGAGTTTCAGGAAATGTGGAATGGCACGTTTAAGAAAGGAAATCTTGTAGAAAATCCCGTGATTGAGATTAATGGAACCATCATCAAGACCTATTTCTGCCCGGAAGACAACTGTGCGGCGAAAGTTCAGAAAGAATTAGCAAAAGCTCAAACCTCCATTGATTTCATGACGTTTTCATTTACACATGAGGGAATCGCCAATGCCATTCTCTTTCGATATTTGGAGGGAGTTACTGTGCGAGGGGTGTTTGAGAGACGGCAGATTGATGAGTACTCACAGTATCCTGTGCTTGCGTATAATCTCGGGACAATACGCAAAGATGGAAATAAGAATACCATGCATCATAAAGTGTTTATCATCGATGGCAAGACTGTTGTGACAGGCTCATTCAATCCCACGAAAGGAGGAGATCAACGGAATGATGAGAATCTGTTGATTATTATGGATGAACGGATAGCGCAGTTGTTTACACAGGAGTTTGAGAAAGTGTATGCGCAGGCGGCAGAGTCATGAAAATGCGGAGCTATGTCCTTTTAGTGTCTTAATGCCCCACGTGCACATTACTGAGCAGACACGCTTCTGCACCGGCAGAAACTTTCTTCTCTGGTTGTACAAGAATAGGCTTGCCTTGTTTATGAGCTACCAAGATGTACCCATAACTTTCTATTCCTGCTACGATGATGGGAGAGACGTTTTCCAGAAAAACTACCTGCTTTCCTAATAGGTCTTGTAAAGAATAAGAGGCTTTAAGATCCGCCACCATCTGCCTGTCTGCTCCCATATGACCAATATCAACTAAAAAGATATAATCACTGGTTTTGGGATGTTTCTTCACGGCACGGATAGTGCCCACACGAAAGCGAAGTTTGGAAATGTCTTTCCCTGTGAGTTCTGTCATAGTCTAATCACCTCAAGACAGAAAAAATGAAAGAACATAAAAGCTTTGTGGTTTCGTGATGGTTTTATCCCAGTCGATCCAGAATATCATGAGCGTTCATGGCGTTAAGATACCCGGCAAGTTCTCTGTTTTCATCTCGTAATAAAAAGCTCATCTTCAAGGCATCCTTTTCTGCGTTACTGATGCGGGCCATTTTGTCCGCGACAATCAATCCATAAGGATATCCCAAGAATAGGGGATCAGTGCTCTGCGCAAGAAGACAGGGAAGAACACCGGAATTGCCCTCAAAGCGGAACACATGCCTGGCAGAGGGATGAAGTTTTACGAAATAACTTTTCCCATCAATAAAATAAGACCAACAATGAGGATGAGGACTTAATTTCTGTAACAGAACAGTGGGATTATTGCCACAGGTCGTAAACAAAGAATCGGTTTTTGCCAGAGCAGAAACATTATTTCCCAGTTCTGCCAAATACATTTCCTCGTATTTGAATGTGGGTTCGAGCGTTCCATCAAGCAGAATATAATCAGTATCAATATTCTTGGCTAACGCTAACTCGGCAAACCGCCGGGCTAAAGAGGATATTTTACTGATGGGGGCGCGTTCCGTGCCAGCGCGAATGGTCTGGTCGTGTGAGGAAATGATTAAATGTGCTTCATCAACAAGTGCTTGTCCTTGCAGAGGGAAGATCTTTCCTTCATACCAAATATCTCCCTGTCGAAAGACAGCAGTAGTCACTACATAAAATTCAGAGGTAGAACTCTTTACTTTCTGCGTTCCTTTCATCACCTGCGCAAAGACGCGGATGAAACTAACGCAGAGGTTTCCCCCGGAAAGGATCTCTGCCTGCCCGCCATCAATGAACGCAATGGTTTTCTCTTCTGAGGTGGGTACAAGGGGGGCAAAGTTTTCTTGGTTCACAGGAATAACAGTATTGTGGAAAATCAAGTTGTCTGTGAGGAAGAACACTTTGAATTTTTCTCTGAGATAGTGGGATATAATATCAATCATAAGATTAAAAAACAAACGGTGTTAATTAAGTTTTAGATTATAGAAAGCTTTGAATAACCCCACTGAACAGTACAATTTGAGCTTATCAAAAGCTTTCTAAGAGAGTTTTGAGTATCACAAAATCAAGAAACTACTTGTTTTGTGATTATGAGTGTTTAACGAATATAGGTTAATCAAAACTATCTATATAATGGTTACAGCGCAGGATATTACAGAAATGCTTGAACAATACTCTTTACCTACTGAGATAAAAGAAAAAATTCAGCGTATTGCCAGAAGAGAGGTAGAATGGGGGAAATATCGTCATCTGGAAAGTATTGCTGATAGAGTGAGGGGTTTAGTGGAGGTATTCACTGCTTCCGGGCTTGAAGATACCATTCTTGAGCAAAGAGTAAATCCTTACGTGCCTTCCCGCGCTGATAGCAACGGCAAGGTAGGATCGCCATGCCGGATTTTTCGCCCTAAAGAACAACGAGAGATTTTCAGATTGTATCATACTTATCGTGGCAGTGTGAATGCTGTTATAAAACATTTAACTTTTCCGGCAAGCAGGAGAAAAGTAACTGAGTTTTTACGTGCGCAAGGATATGAAGTAGCCCGTAAAAAAGGAACTCTCTCGTATTCACCTGACGTTGATAGACAGGAAGTGATTGATGTATACCGGATAGTTAATGGAAACGCCTACAGAGCAGAGGCTTATTTCCGTTCCAAAGGGATTATTCTTACAGACTCTATGATCATTACTGTTTGGAGAGAGGATGGTCTGGAAATTTTACCTCCCGGAAGACCAGCAAACCAGACATACGACGACGCTAAACAAGAAAGAATAGATGCAATGTACGATCTATGCGAAGGAAGTGCAAGAAAAGCAGCAAGACAGTTACTCATGAGTACATCTACAGTACGAAAGTACTGGCGGCTATCGGGAAAAGAAATCATCCCTGTGGGTACTAATCAACATTAAATTCCGACCCGAAAAAGTGTGGTTTTAACCATTTAATTTAATATATCATAAAAATAAACAGCCCCTGGCGAGACTTTCCGAGTCCTGACGAAATGAAGTGTCAAACGTCAGTGACCACATTTGAACTCGCGACCTCGTCCTTTCTGTTGTACATACCAAGGACGCGCTCTCAAGTGGAATTTTTAATTCAACCACTGAGCTACAAGGGCATATGCACTCAGTTTTATATTGGTTATTTAAAGATTACGTTCTCTTTTAGTTCATACTTCACCACAGTCTCATTATCATCACCAAAGTGAAACGTCCCGGTAACTTGTTTGCCCTGCAACAGTAACGGCAGCCAGTATTTATCATCCTGCCACATTTGGGAATAAGGAATTTCAGCAAATCGGAACCATTCCGGTCTCATTTCTTCACTTTCCTGAGGAGTGCCCTCCCATTGATAGACAAGATAAACATGAACTACCTGATCCCATTCTGGTTTTTGGGAGAAATAAAACGTCAATTCGGCAACTTTGAAGAGTGATTCAGAAGAAACCTCCACACCCGCTTCTTCACACAACTCGCGGATTGCTGTTTCTTCAATGAGTTCATCACCGTTTGGCTTTCCCCCAAAGCCGTTATATTTCCCTTCACCAAATCTTCTTTTTTTCATTCCTAATAGGATCTTTTGTTCCTCTTGGTTCACTAAAAAACAGAGAGTGGCTTGTTTCATGGTAAAAATACTACGCAAAGGGAAAATGGTGCGGAGGAGGAGACTTTCAGGCGAAGCTGATAGCAACGCTGATTTGAACTCCCGAATCCACTAAGGAACAGGATATCTTCTTGGGAAGCCAATCAGTGTGATTGGTGTTCCTCCCGTGGAGACTTAAGTCCTGCGCATCCACAGACGAAATGGATCATCCCGTCTTATTTGGCCAGGCTTTGCTACCTCCGCATCAGAAAGTCAAACACAGGAGAATCTTTAAAAACCTTTCGAGGATTTGGTTCAGGATAATAGTTTCGCCTATTGATTTCTTAACTGGGTACAAACCCCGCAGCTCTGCTGCGATTAATTATTCACCCAGTTAAGATTAAAAAATCCCAACTAATTGAATACAAGGAAAAAGAAAATCTTTCTTTTTCCTGTACAGAAATGAAGTAGTTCAAGAAATATGAAGAATATCATATTTCTGAACTGAAAACTGATCGTTGTCAGTTTTCATGTTTCTTCATTTCTTGTACCCCACAGCTGTTTCCGCAGGAAACTCACGAACGCAGTGACTAGACTGCTGTGATTGGGATTTTTTATTTTCCTCAACTAAAGTTTGGGAGACATAACATCTCTATACTTTACGTATGTCTTTCATTAATTAAAGAAAATCCTGAAAAGCGACTACATGAAATACAACAAAGATTGTATTTCTGTACTAAAATGAAGTAGTTTCTTCATTTCATGTATCCCAAGCCATACACGCGATAAGAAAACTATCTTATCGGTGCACCAGAGAAGTAGTTTCTTCTCTGAGTGAATGGCGGGGATTTACGCAAGAAAAGTAACAACGATTACTTTTCTGCGCAGAAATGAGATATTCTTCGCATTTCTTGCGCCGCTTTTCCTAGACGGATTTTCTAAAACAAGAAAAGAAACAGCGATTTCTTTTCTGTTCAGAAATAAAGTAGTTTCTTTATTTCTTGAATCAAATATAGCGAAATCAATCGCAGCATTCATCCCTAACTATGAATAGTAGGGATTTCTGCTCTTTTGATTTAAAGAGTATCTCCACGGAGCAGTTTCATTGCCTTGATCCACTTAGGTTCAGGCGATAGTTTAAGGTGACCACCATATTCCTTAAGAAAGAATGCACTAATGGCATTAACATTATCCAAACTTCCTGCTTCTTTACGCTCAATCTCCAATTCACAAAAATAAGTCTGGGCACTGGGAGCTATCGCAATGACAAAATCCAGCGCAATCTCTGCAACCCTATTTTTTAGCAAGGAACGGCGACTAGAAGGATAGAGTTCAAACCGATAGGTCTGCACGTATAAGCGGACAGCTTCCTGCAGAGGAATGCCTCCGATAAGGAATGATTTCATGTCCTGAAGAGGATTCCAGTACCCAAAATCATTAGGATCAACATGATAAAAGTCTGTGCCGCGGGGCAGCGGAAGATTATAATCATCCCGGATATCTTTTTCCTCGGCAACAGGCAACTTGACAGTCAAGACGCAATCTGCAAGTTCTGAGCGTTCACGGGCAGAGACAGACGCTCCAAACTGTTCCAAGATTCCCGGGCTTACATTCCTCCGGTCAATAAAAGGAGTTTCACTACTCCCTGCAACAAAAAATTCTATACCTTCAATCTGTGCGAGTGCACCGAGAAATGTATCAAAGTAGCGATATACCCTGCTTTTGTTAATACATTCTTCACGCCTTAGCGAACATATCTTTTTGGTTCGATCCATCTTCTCAAGAACAGACCAAAAAAAATTTGGCTTCATAAGATATTTATGTTCCAATTCCTGTTCGTAAGTCATTTTATCGTTCAGCAAACGTACGGTTAATCCTATTCACCCTGCTCTGGCTGCGTGATTCGCCCCGCAAGCACCCTGTCTCTGTCAAGATATCTTCAATAAGACGAAATTGCTCCCGTATCTGAGCAAGAGTATCTTTTCCTTTCTCACCGGCTGCGGATAATGGTCTCTCTAAGACTACTT
>CAYIBV010000081.1:0-6063 GCA_964361725.1 uncultured Methanosarcinales archaeon
CTCCTTCTAATAATTTCATAGAGGTAATTTCATCCCAAAAGATATCCGAAGAAGCAAACTTTCCTAATAAATCAGATTCTTCCACTAAAGCCATTTGCATCAATTTTTGGCGTGATGGGGAGTAAAACATGCTCTCTCTCATCGCTTTAGGGTGTGCGTATCCCATTTTTCTTCCGATTTCAGCCCAGTTTTGTGGATGATAAATATCCCATATCTCTTTGGGAATGGTGTCTACATTGGGATTTCGGACAATTTTGACAGATTCTAATAAAGCAATTTTAGCTTTTTCTTCTTTTTTACCATAAAAACCAATCTCTTGTAAGTATTGGTTAACATTTTCGCCATAAACTTCTAATTCCTGAGAATAAAATATTTTTCCATTCAATTTAATATTTTTATTTCTAATCTTTGAAAGAACTCCAAACCTTAACAATAAATGCTGAACTGTATCAATAATTTCTTTGGATGAAGAGCAATAACTCACGAACCAGTGTCCGGCTTTTTTGTAAATGGTTCCATCACAAGAAAATAACCTATTGAGAAATAAGCTTAATTGATGTTTTGGTAATCGGAATATTTCTTTTGGAATAAATTTTGTTAACGAATTTTGATTATACAAACCAAATCGTTCTATCCAATTTCTGATAGAAGAATGAGCAAACTTAGGACCAACATTAAATCGGCCTAATGCACCTTTTTTACTCTGCTCCGTCATAACTTTTTTAATTTGACTGACGCGATAACACCCTTTTTTACTATGTAGATCAACTCTTAAATTAGAATCAAGATACGTTACTGATTGCTTGAATTCTTGCAATATCTTTTCATCCATATTGGAAAAAAGCACAAAACCATTTCCTAAATGTCCCTCTGCAATTAAATAGGCTAATAATTTGATCTCATGTTCTGGCATAGAATTTTCTCCAAAAGCCTCTACTTTTCGTGGTGTAGCGATTCTTGATCCAAAACCTAATTTTTCTGTTGGAACCCATCCTTTTATGGTTAAAAGGGGATGCTCGGGGGTAAGTTTAATCGTTCTTCCGCTTCTTAAACCGATTTCGATGAGTTTGTTTGTTGGTCTTTTGAAGAAGTTGCTTTTCTGTCCCTTTTTAATCTTGAGATTTTCGTCGAGAGTAAAAATATCATTATCATTATTCTCTAAATCTTTTATTTTGGCTACTGAGCCATCATTGAGGGTTATGAGAGTATCCCCATGTAGGCATTTGCCACTACCTCTCTTGCCCACGATAAACACCACATGCGATCCGGCAACATCGAGATACACGGGATTGGATAACGATCTCGTCTGGCCCATCTGCACATATTGCTTGCCGATGAGAATAGTCCCTTCTTTCCCATATTTCTCTATTTGCTTGCGAGAACGACCTATCACCACCTCAAAGACCATACCCAGAATGAATAAACATAGGGATAAAAAGGTTGTGGTTAATTCTGGTCCTCTTCGTACAATCTCACAGAAATATCACAATAATCTTGCGTAAAAAACATTGTTAAAAAATAAAAATCCCATCTACCGCAAGCAGTGGGGTATTACACCCATCACAAATAAATAAAAAATTTATAATTGTTCATCTGTAACGATGTTTACCCGTGATGTTTCTTTCACTTTGGACGCGGAGCCAACGACATGTGTTACCCCTAATTTCTCCGCTAAGCGGATAAGATCGATGTCTACAACTCCATCAAGAGCTAAAGCGTACACTCCTCCATTAAGGCTTTTGATCGTGGTGGACAGCTCGCTTAATGGCACTTTGCCTAACACATTAAGCTTCTGGTCAAAGATACATGCGCCGCGGGTGCCAAACAGATCTTCCAATGTGGATTTAAAAATCTTTTTTTCTTCTAAAGTAATGGTGGCTTCCTTGGCGCGAGGAGCGACTGTTGGTGGCACGTTCACCATGCGCTGAAATTTCCCAGGCACGGGAGCGGTCGTTAATCTGTTCCCATTCTCACTGGGACGACGAGCAAGAGGAGGCGCAGCACGCTGCTCGGACATTCGGGAAGGATATGGTCTTGCACTAGGATCTTCTTTCAGTGCCCCTTTGTCATCAAGCCCTAAATCCAGTTTTGCTTGCTCTGCAGTCACACGACTGCGCAGGGCTTTATGGATTTCTTTCTTTGCTAACTCTTCTACTTCTTTTCCGTCCGGCGCTTTACACACAAAGTCTACATCACAGACACTAAATAATCCACGGATGATTAAATCTCCCCCGCGATCACCATCCACAAACACGGTAGTGCTCTTACGCTTGGTTAATTCTACAATCGTATCGGGACAGGACGTACCGTTCATGGCAATGGCATTCTTAAAGCCATGCTTTAACAAGTTAATGACATCTGCCCGGCCTTCTACAATGATGATTTCTTCACTTTCTTCAATGGCAGGGCCAGCCGATAATTTATCACGACCGTATTCCGTTACCTCCATTATACGCACAGATTGGGCAACTTCATCCGCAAGTTCCTGAGAATCAGGAAGAGTTTCCTGTGTCAGGCTGCGCAACAATTCTTTAGCCCGTTCAATGACAAACTGACGCTTACTGGTACGCACATCTTCAATCTTTGTAACTTCAATCTTGGCATTACAGGGACCAATACGCTGGATGATCTCTAATGCGGCAGCGATGATGGCAGTTTCTGTTTTATCCAAAGAACTAGGAATGATGATTTCTCCTTGGGTTTTTCCGGAACTGGTGTTTACGTTTACTTCGATACGACCAATACGGCCGGAGCGCTGCAGTTCGCGCAACTCTAACTCGCTTCCCAGCAGTCCTTCTGTTTGACCGAAAATTGCTCCAATGACATCAGGACGATCCACAACACCGTCAATGAATATAGTGGAATGTACAATATATTTTGCCGCGACAGGGCTGATTTTTGCCATTTTAAACCTCCATTATATCTCTTCCAGAAGGAGAAATTACGAGTATTATCTGGTGTGCTCAAGGCGTAACAAAGCCGTGATACAGGTAATAGTAGGTAAATATGATGCCCCCATTCTGGATTTTGTATAAAAAATAGAATTCCTTGTCCGCCGCCTGGCTTTACAACAGGGTATGGGAACAATAAATCCGTTCCCCGTGATGGTAAGGAATATGCTATTTTTTATATATAGCAAGTGCATTTTGTACACGTGCTATACGATGATTGGAAACTAACGCCCTCCACGAACTCCTGAGTTCATAGCTTGGCTGTTGCCGTCAACTCCCGCAGGTACTCTCTGCGTGAGGGGCTTGTGATTCAGCAGGCAACCCTATTTATAAACTTTATGGTGTTTTTGTCTTTGTGTATAAAGTGAGCCAAAATTAGGACTTATTACACAAAGCCAGTGTTTTTATCTTAATAAAGATTAGAACTTATTTTAGGCTAAAATGACTTTTTTAACGTTAATCTTGTCTCTTTCCATGCAACAAAAAAAGAGTATAAAACCCCAGCAGGCCTTGCGACCTACTGAGGCCCACAAAAGCCCGAAAGCTTTTGGGGCGCCAGAGGGATGTTATCCCTCTTAGCGAAAAGAGGTGGTTTTGATGTGTTTACTACTCTAAAGATACAACTTATATATAAACTTTATGGTCTAGTTGTTACTCTAGAGTGGTCTATGTTATAGGGCAACTATAGTGAAGAATGTAAATAATTGATCAAATAGTTACGTTCTTCAGATATAGTGGCGAGTAATATATTGCTCAAATATTTATGTTCACCACTATATATTTAAAAACAAGCTCCCCATTCACATTCTTATGGTCACTCTGACTTATCAAGAACGCTTTAAGACCCTGCAGGGGGTGTTCGATCAGTTTACTAATCGTACCCTGTTTGAACTGCAAAGCAAAGGTCTTTTCGATGAATTGGTCTCTCCCCTGAAAGTAGGAAAAGAAAGCAATGTCTTTATTGCAGTAAAAGGAAAGAAAAGAGTCATTGTAAAAATTTACCGGGTGCAGAATTGTGATTTTAAGCGAATGTATAAATATATCGGTGGCGATCCGCGCTATCAGTTCCTGAACAAACAACGGCGGCAGATTATCTTTGCCTGGGCGCAGCGAGAGTATAAGAATCTCATGCGGGCGAGAGATAGGGGTGTAACGGTGCCAAAACCGTTAGGGTTTCTGAACCACATTCTCGTTGAAGAACTCATCGGGGAACAAGAACCAGCACCGCCCCTCAAAGACTTACTCCCTCAAAACCAAAAACAATTCTTTCAGTTGGTAGTGGAGGAAATGAAAAAATTGTATAAAGGGGGACTCGTTCACGGCGATTTATCGTCATTCAATATTCTTAATCATCAAGAGAGGCCTTATCTCATCGACTTTTCCCAGGCCACATTGATGAAGCATCCTAACGCGGAAGAGTTATTAACGCGGGATGTGAAAAACATCGTGCACTTCTTTCGAAAGCTGGGGGTGAATGCCAGTGAGGAAGAACTGTATAAAGATGTCACTCATTAATAAAGAAACATTTAAAAAAGAATGAGCCCCTAAACGGATTATGGACAATGAATTTTCCTATGAACTGAAAATCCCGGAAGAACGAGTAGCGGTATTAATCGGCACGGAAGGGAAAACAAAGAAAGAAATCGAAGAGGCAACTAACAGCCAGTTAGAAATCTCCCGGGAAGGAGATGTCCTTATTCGTGGTTCTGATGGGTTATTGTTATACATGACGAAAGAAATCGTCCATGCCATCGGAAGAGGATTTAATCCTAAAATTGCTTTGCAATTGCTCAAGACGGATTATGCTTTGGAACTTATTGATATGCGGGATGTGGCAGGAAAAAGCCGGAATACGCTAGAACGAATCAAAGGGAGGGTGATCGGCAAAGGCGGCAAGTCTAGAGAAGAAATAGAACGATTAACGGACACGCATATTTCTGTGTATGGTAAGACTGTGGGGATCCTTGGAGAGATAGTGCATGTGGCCATTGCCCGGGAAGCTATCAGTATGTTGCTGGGGGGGTCTATGCATAAGTCAGTGTTTCAGTTTTTAGAAAAAAAGAAAAAAGAGATACTGTTTGGGTAATATGGAAGAATTTATTGTGGAAGTGGATTTCCATGACACTGTTATATCTATTGTTCCCCGCAGCGAGTTGAAGAGAAGAGTGTTTCCCATTCGGGCATCGTTGGTCATCCCGCAAACTCCGGAAAACAAATTTATCTTGGCACGACGGGCAAAACATAAATTTCCCTATCCTGATGTGTGGGTGGCTGGAATAGGAGGACTGGTTTCTGCTGGTGAATCATATGAAGACGCAGCGCGACGGGAAATGCTGGAAGAAGGGGGAATTATGGAAGAAGTGAAACTGGTGGCAAAAAGCATCCATGATGAAGAATTAGAGAAAAAGGTGTTTCATATTTTTACTACCACTAAACCCGTTTCAATGAATGATTTACATGCTGATCCAGAAGAAGTGCAATATTTCCAAGCTTTTTCTCTGGAAGAAGTGGAGAGAATGATCACAGAACATCCAGAAGAATTTGCTTCTACTTTTATTACAGCATTTCGGGCTTTTGCAAAAGAATGGGAGAAACGTTAAACGTAAAGTACTTACCACTATAGGCACAAAAAGATTTAAATATATTTGGCTAATAGTATTATAACATGGTAAGTGATAAGAGATGATAAAATTTATGAAAATAAGAGCATTTACAATATTCTTAATTATAGTATTTTTTTTGTTCTTCCTTTTTACAGCTTATATGGACAAGAAAATTGTGGATTTACATAGAAAAAGTTTCTATAATCTTATGGAATTAAATGCTTCTGATTCTGCTATTGAAAGGTCATACTTGGAATCGAAGATTGCTAGTTCGGATTATAAGAGATCTATGGCTACGACATTTATCGTATTTTTATTGATTCTTATATCTTGGAGAATTGACCATCTAGAGAAACGCTAAGCTTGATCAATTCCAGCCATTTATTCCTATCTTCTAATTTTAAAATATTTGGTAGCCGAAACCTAAGTCCATTTAAGTTAACAATGTATAGATACCGGGCTTGTCCAGAAAGGAATAAAAGTGTATACTGAATGTCATAGGTTATGAC
>CAYIBV010000082.1:0-5878 GCA_964361725.1 uncultured Methanosarcinales archaeon
CACAACAAAGAGAACAGAAACAATCTTCCACTCTTTAATACAAACACTTTACTTGCCGTCATCCTTGGTATTATTTTTCTACAGGAATTACCAAACGCTTCCCAAATAGGAAAAGTCATTCTGGGCACAATCTTTATCATCATCGGAGCAATACTCGTTAGTTTTTGAGTAATTTCTCCCATTCTTCCTAAACCTTTTTAAATGATTACCCTCATTCACTACTCCACGCAGAATAATACCATGGTAGAATTAATCATTACAGAAAAGCCCAGTTCCGCAGAAAAAGTAGCATTTGCTCTCGCTGATTCTAAACCCGTCAAGAAAAAAAGCAAGCAATGTTCTTACTTTGAACTCACTCATAACAAGAAACCCATCATCGTCACTTCCGCTGTAGGCCACTTATATGGCCTCATCGAAGACAAGAAAAAAGGATGGAATTATCCCGTCTTTGACATCAAATGGCAAGCCACGTCTGAAGGATCGGAAGACCTCAAGTATATTGGTGATTATATCATCACCATTCAAACTCTCGCCAAGAAAGCTAATGAATTTACCATCGCCTGCGATTACGATGTGGAAGGAGAAGTTATTGGATTTAATGTCATTCGTTTTGCCTGCAAGCAGAAAGATGCTAACCGTATGAAATTTTCCACATTAACAAAACCAGATTTAGTGGAAGCATATGAACATAAAATCCCACATCTTGATTGGGGACAAGCGTACGCAGGAGAAACGAGACACAAATTAGATTGGTTTTATGGCATCAACCTCTCCCGAGCATTAACCTCTTCCGTCAAAACCGCAGGATCATTTAAAGTCATGTCCATCGGCCGTGTGCAGGGTCCGGCATTAAAAACTCTCGTTGACCGGGAAAAAGAAATCCAGGCGTTCAAGCCGGAACCATTCTGGCAGATCCATCTTCTGGGAGAGCACAAAAAGAATGACCTTGAAGCCTGGCACGCCAAAGATAAAATATTTGACAAAGCGGATGCAGATCGCATCTTCTCTCTCGTCAAAAGCAGTAAAGAAGCACTGGTCAAAAGCGTCCAGCGCACTCAGCGCCAGCACCTGCCCCCATTCCCCTTTGACCTTACCACATTACAGACAGAATCATACGGCCTGTTCAAATATTCCCCAAAAGAAACTCTTGAAATCGCCCAATCTTTATATCTTGCAGGAGTTACCTCCTATCCCAGAACCTCTTCACAACAACTCGATCCCAAACTCGGCTTTCAAAAAATCATGACCGCATTACGTAAGCAGCCAGAATACGATTCTCTCTGTAAAACTCTTCTCGCCCTGAAAGAACTCAGGCCAAATAACGGTAAGAAAACCGATCCTGCGCATCCTGCCATTTACCCCACGGGCATTGTTCCTCATACTCTCAAGCCACGAGAACAGAAAGTATATGACCTTATCGTGCGCCGCTTCCTCGCCACGTTCGCCCAACCCGCTATCAGGGAAACGATGGAAGTAACCCTTGACGTAAAAAAAGAACCATTCCTTGCCAAAGGCACACGAACCATCGAAGAAAACTGGCATATCTATTACAAACCCTATCTCCATGTGGAAGAAGTTACTCTACCCAATCTCAAAGAGAACGACGTAGTGAACATAAAAAAGATGGAAAAACAGGATAAAGAAACCCAGCCACCAAATAGATATAATCCCTCTTCGCTCATCAAAGAACTGGAAAAACGGAACTTAGGGACAAAAGCGACGCGTGCAGACATCCTTGACAGATTATTCCAGCGCGGGTACATTGAAGGCACACAAATCAAAGTCACTAAATTTGGCATGGAAACTATTCGTATCCTCGAGAAATACGCGCCCACCATCGTTGATGAAAAACTCACTGCCCACTTCGAAGAGGATATGGATCAAATCCGCGAAGGAAAAGAAAAACAGGAAAATGTCTTAGAAGAAGCAAAAATATTTCTCACATCCCTTCTTGCCGACTTTAAGAAAAAAGAACTGGCCGTAGGAAAAGATCTTCTTGCTTCCGTACGGGAAACACAGGACGAACAAAACTTTATCGGCCAATGTCCTTCCTGTTCCAAAGGAAAATTAATGATCCGCTTTGGAAAATTTGGACGATTCATTGCCTGCGATCAGTATCCGGCCTGTTCTACCACTTTTAAGATTCCCGCCAAAGGCATGATCAAGCGTGCTGAGAAAGAATGTGAATCCTGTAAGTATCCCGTTATCCTGCTCATCGCCAAACGAAGGAAGCAGCAACTGTGCATCAACCCCCAGTGTAAAACCAAAGTGAGCGATCAAGATAAAAAAGATATCAAAGCCTTGGAGAAGCAAAAGACTGCCAAGAAATGTCCCACCTGCGGAAAAGACCTGCTGGTACGTAACTCATTCTATGGCTCATTTCTGGGCTGTACCGGTTATCCTCAGTGTAAATACACAGAAAATCTGGATGGCAGTAAAGGATTCAAAAAGAGTGAGAAGAAAGAAATAGATTCAAAATAGATTTAGTTCGTTACGTTCGCCAGAACTTCCCGGCCTTTCTGAAAAATACTTTTCTACTAATTGTCTGGTTGTTGCCCATAATGCAGTAACATCAGGCCGATATTCTGCAAGATCCCAGCCCAGAACGGTATCAAACTTCATCCCAGAGAAAAATGTTCTCTCTTTATCTAAATCAGCATCTACCTCATCATAAACAGACTTTGCTTGAACCTCAAAATAACTCGTGGCAAAAGTACGAGCATCTTTTACATCTCCTTTGATTACACACGAACCTACCTTTCTTGCATCTGTTGGAGGAGGAGATTCTTGATAAAGACCTCCTGTAACATATCTTTCTATAACCTCATAATGAGTCTCTATTTTTCCTTCTCTCCAGAAATAACAAAATAAATCTTCTACCGGTGACCGACCCTCTAATGGTCTTGTAAACTCAATGGTTGTAGCGGCTGTAACCTCATCAAGAGACATATTTTTCTCACACTAACAAAAGATTATAAACTTTGTGATACTAAAAGATATATTTAGCACTTTACAATCACAACTAATTTAAACTACATCTGCAAAAACCATCTATGCACATCGATCCATTAGACCTGCATCATCCTGGATTTCGTATTCTGACTGACCGAGGCATTCGTCAGGCTTTACACCATGGTCTTCTCCGCGTGAATCCAGAATTACGGGAAGAACAAATCCAGCCTGCTACTATTGACATGTGCTTCTACGCCAGTGAAGTGGATGGCCCAGCAGGAGAAACCGCAGAGGTCTTTGTCTTTCCTGACAAAAAAGACCCGAACACCCTCTACAGCGGCTTCATCCACGATGTGCAATTAACACAAAGCCTTGCCTTTCCCCGCAATAAGTTGTTAGATGCTGTCTATCTCACTCCTACGCATGAAATACGAAGCAGCCTTCGCCGGCTGGGCGTTGTAGAGCATCATCCCGGGATGTATTTTATCCATTACAGCGGGAAAAAACCCGTGGTAAAAGTAACTAATCTCTCACCCAATGATATCCACATCCCTTACGGAGAACGCATTGTACAATTTTTTATCCGTGTGAATCCTTTTCCCCTCAGTGAACAACTGGATGGCAAGACGGAACTAGGCAATCTCGTACGATCATTAGATATGGGCCTTCCTCTGGAAGACTCTCATATAGTCGCTGCCTTACATGGAAAGGAATACACCATTACCCCAAAATTAACTCTGCAGCGGGGATTTATCGTCGTTCATGCCTCTGAGAAAGCATACCGCTTCAGAACTCTGGGAATGATAGACTTTTCTAAACGACAAGAACTTCAGCGAGAACACATTCTTGAACCCGTTGATATCAGCAAAGGATACTACATTCAGCCCGGTGAGCATCTTATCGTAGAAACACAAGAACAACTTGACCTCTCTTCCCGTATCGGTATTTTATTTATAGACAATCCCCTGTTCCATCTTGTTCCTGGGATCTCTCCCCAAGAATTCAGTGATAACATGGAATTAGTCAGTCTCAGCGACGGCTGGGTCGATCCGGGATATCGAGGCACATTCTCCCGACAACCAAAATGGCTTACTGCAGGGAGATACATTGAACCAGGCACACCATTGGGATGGGGCTTACTTCATTATTTTCCTAATGGCACGATGCGGCCATACGGCAGTTCAGAACTTGCATCACAATACCAATCTCAGGAAGGAACACAGTTTGCTGAGAAATAAAAATTACAAACCATAAAATCACGAGAGAACAAAAAATAAAAATAAAACTGAGAAAAAACCATGACAATATCATGACTCTAACATTACCTCCTCTTACACCAGGTCCCGTAAGAGATTATCATGCTTCTGGAAAATATCCTCTCTATCTTTACATCTTTCCGGAAAGCACCATTCAGCATTCTGATATTGAACGGATACTAGAACTTGCCTCCTGGAACGTTAATCCCAACACCCACGCAGAAGGGTTTGAAGGAGGAAGAAGTGTACTTCTCTCGCGGGAAAAGCCCAGTCTGGATAATGGTATAACATACAATGCTCTGCAACTGAGCGGGATTGGATATCGAAAATTAAAAGTGAGTAGAACGGGAAATGGCTCAGTTAAAGAACCAACATTTTATCCTCCCTCAACGAAAAATTTTATGGAAGGACTTCCACCGGGAGCAGGAGGATACACTTACCCTCAGGGAGATAAATTAATTGCTTGCTGTCTTTCTTACACTCCATTAGGAACCTACCGCTCTGATGAACTTTTCAGAAAGATACAGAATACACGAGCCATGTCAAGGCTTCAACACCCCGCTATTCCCGTTCCTCCAGTAGAAGCATATGGACAATACAATCACCCAGAATTATTTCACGCCGGAAAACCACTTGGCTTTCTTGTCCTTGCCCATCCTCATGTTGCCACCACCAGACTACAAGCCCTCCTTGCTCAGGAAGCAAGACAAGTAGATTTTAAATCTGAGCCGGAGAGATTCATCTCCCGAGGCAAAGAATTACTTCTGCTGTTAACGAAAGTGCTGAGGGAATTACATACCATGGGAAAAGTTCATCTTCAACCGCATTTTTCCAATTGGTACATATTGAACAACACGGCAGTACTTACAGACTGGGAAACCCTCATGACCCCTAACACTCCTGAAGAGAAAATATTAGGCCAGTCTCTGGACCTTGGCATTGTCGTGAGGGAATATACCAATTATTTCAAACAACTGTTCACAGGATATCCCTCTGAAGTACATGACCTATTTAAACAATTCGTCGCCCAACAAGCAATCGAAGCATACGCACAACATGCCGGATGTGCTATACCTCAACTTCCAGATACTTCTTCATTCCAAGACCAACAAGGACGTTTCCAAGAGTTTGAATTCTTTAAAAGAAGTATGAACATTATTGAACAGGGATAGACAATACTCTTAATCAAGACTCTAATCAATACTCTTGATTATTACTTTTCTCTTACTTTTCTCCACAAGCTGGATTCACAAAAGAATATCTTATGAGGCAGAAAGCTCTCGCTATATCTCTTAACAATGTACAAAAGAAAATGTGCAAAATAAAAAAAAATGAAAACCATATGTAAACCAAAGTACAAGTGATGGACGTTAGTAAGCGCATGCTGAACACCTCGTTGCCTTGGTGCGTACACATCGCTTCTATCAAACGGCTGTTATAGCCATGTCCTATGGTGTCTCTTATTTGAGGGATGCTTCATACTTAGATGCGTTCAGTATTTATCATTTATTGCGTAGCTGCCCGGCGTACCTTGTCAGATAACCGGTAGACCAGTGGCAACGAACCTTCGTTCCTCTCGTACTAAAAGATCCTTCCTCTCAGACACCCAACATTTCCAGTAGATATCAAACAAACTGCCTCACAGCGTTCTGAACCCAGCTCACGATCCC
>CAYIBV010000083.1:0-5825 GCA_964361725.1 uncultured Methanosarcinales archaeon
TTCAGGAGGAAAAGCTACTGTTACTATTAAACCTGTGGTAGAAATTCACTCTAGTACTTCCTTTCTTGATTTTGGAAGAGGTCATGTATCGCCGCGATGCTCTCGCTGTGTGCTAGGTACAGCCAGTATCATGGACACAGCATGCTGTCTTGGATTTACCTCCCCTGCGTTTGGTATTCTCATTGAAAATACGGGAAACCGGAATGTTTCCCTCAATTATTCTTGTTCTGGTTCCTGCTCAGCACAACAGTTTTTTGGCGGAACGTTTCCTACATTTCAACTTACGGTAACTCCTGACAGTATTCATTCTCACGCTCCTACTGATCATGCCGGACACCATGATACATTACCCTCTTGTTATGGAATAACACAGGAATATTCATTTGATGTTCATTCCCAAGGGGCATGGCTTTGTGGGAATAGCACGTCATTCAATCTGGAATCTGAGCCAGAAAAAGATAGTGTTATTGTTGATGTACTTCTTACTATCCCTGCTGATGCTGAACCTAGTCCCGCACCCCAAAAAGCAAAATTTACTTTTACTGCTCATTCTCTTGATCCAAGCCAGGATCCTACTCTTGGAGGTAGTGTACAATGAAAAAGATTAGTATACCTACGCTTCTGGTTTTAATTATTTTTGGACTAATCGTTTTCTTTATATATCAAACAAACATAGATTTGTCTCCCCATAAAGATATTACACTTTGGAAAGAAAATGTATCTGTTGTTGTTCAGATTATGATTGAAAATCCACAAGCACAAAACAACAACGCCGCTCTTCGTTGACAGTCATTCCTATAACTCAGAGCCTAACTCAGAGCCTATTCTATAGCTGGTAACGTAATCCTTTGACTTATAACCTCTCAAAATTATATCCTACAAAATTGAGCCTCATACGGACTGCGCTCATCGCTTGTCCGTAGATTCCTAACGTAAATACACACGCATCATGCCTTCGGCATGAGCTGAATTCAACCCCGCACGATGTGCGGAGTCTTCTTCAGCGAATTAATAAAAGAGTAGTAGAATGGAGAAAGTTCATTTATTTTAAGAAATGTTATTAGACCACTATGTTATGCAAAAAAAATTGCTGGGTGTAAAACCTCGCTATTTATGGCGCAAGAAATGAAGAAACACACTTCATTTCTGCGCAGAAAACAAATCGTTGTTTGTTTTCTTGCGAAATTTTTGCACAAGAAAACCGTTCTGGTTTTCTGTGCATGAAAAGTTACGCCTTTCAGCACTGAAGGACTTTGTCCTTCATGTGCAGAAATGAGGTGGTTTCCTCATTTCTTGCACAAGAAATAAAACAATGACTTTATTTCTGTTCAGAAAAGAAATCGTTGTTTCTTTTCTTGAACTGAAAATGAATCGGTGTTCATTTTCATGTTTCATTTTTTGTTTCACGCATTTTTATCATGATATTACTGTTGCGTAAAGCAAAACGTTACTTTTCCAGTGTAATTTCCAGGTAAGGCATTTTCAGGAACAGTGATGGTGAAAGTTACTTTCTGAGAAGTATTTGCAGGAAGATAAAATGAGGATGGTTTTGCCGACATCAAAGAAGCCAATGAACCTTCCGCAAGGACATTTACTTCTGCATTGTGATCATAGTGGACTGTTACTTCCCGTTCTATCAATGCACCAGAAGAGACAACGCCAAATTTCAAACCATCAGTGTCTGTATTAAAGCCAATCATACGTCGCTCAGTGTTCACCACAGAGACAGAAGCATCTATTACCTTACGATTATCACATGACGGACGAACAAGCCCACATCCTGTGACTATAACTAAAAGTATTAAGAGCGCTCCTAAAAGAGAATTTTGTGTTTTGTTTTTACCAGCCATCACTTCCACCTCCACTTTCTCTTCGTTTATGAAGTATAAACCCCACTATTCCCCCCCCAATAACAATTACCATAATAACTCCTAAAATCACAAAAAGAAAGGCATTATCTCTTTCTTTTTTTGCTTCTTCAATGAGCTGAACAGCTTGTCCGGCAATAGCTTGAGCTTTCTTTTCTATAACCGTAATAGTAACTGGCTCTGTTTTTGTTTTACTCTCATAAAATAATGTGAGCTCCCCTTGATGCTTTCCTACTGGCACTTCAAGATTAATAATCCCTTTAAGTTCTGCTTCTTTCCATGGACCTACGCTAATAGAAGGGGTTTGAAGGAGTTCTTTCTCTTCAAGGGAAAGCTTGCTATAGACATTATTGAGATCATTCCCCCAATCATTAAAAACAACTGCTTTAAACTCTGTAAATCCTTGTTCCAGTTCTGTTGTGTAGTCTTTAAGAACAAGATTAAGAGTTCCAATACGAAAACCACTTGATACTGTTTCCTGCAAACTGTCATAGTAAAATGTTCCTTTGACTGTGTATTCCCCCTGGATTAATCCTTTTGTTTCAAAAGGTAGAGCGGAGAGAGTAATAGATTGAAGAGCTTTCAAAGGTAACGTGTCTGTTTTTGCTTTTCCAATAGTCTCCCCCTGTTGATTCAAAACGATAAGATCAGCGTAAACTCCCTCAATATCTTTATACGTTCGGCTTGTTGCCCCAACAGAAAAGTGCACAGGATCTCCTACATTCACACTATTTAACCCCAGATGAGGAGTAATAGCTTTTTCCATAGAGTAAACTTCTACTCGAATGGATTTAGAAACTCCCATTAATGACCCTGCTCCGGCACCAACACTTGAAACCTCGGTCGCACGCAGACTGATTTCATACGTGCCCGGCGGCAAATATGTCTCTGGAAATTGGATGATCAAGTCAAATTTATTATTTACTACAGGGGTTATAGAAACATAGTCTTTTAAAGCTTCTCCGGTACTAATCTTCACCTCCACTTCTTTATCTGTATCTGAGAGTTCATAGGGATTTATAATTTTCTTTCCCGGCTCATAGATAAGAGGACTTAACTTTTGTCCACCAAGCCCTAATGCCATGAGTGAAGGCACAAGTAATAGAAACAGAAAAACAAACACTAATAACTTTACTCTTTTATTATATATCATAGTTACCCTTTCTTAAGATAAGTAAAAATAAAAAAAAGGTACAAAAATTTACCCTGTTGATCCAGCAGTGAAAGTAAACGTTGCTGTCTTTGCTGCACCAGTTCCTTGGGTAGCTCCTGTCAAAGTTATGTTTAGGTCAATAACTGCTGCATCTTGGTCATCATTTGGTTGCAATGGATAATGACTAGAATTACCACATAACCACCCGCCTGGGCTTGCTCCTGTTATCCCAACATACACGGCATTGACATATCGGACGTTTGCTGTGGTGGTGTTAGTCACGTTCCATCCTGGATTTGGAAAAACTTCAGCACCACCAGCACCTTGTATTCCACGACAAGAAGCAGAAGTGTCCGCCAACGCTCCTTGTTCATTATCCTGGGCGGCAACAGAATTGGGTGTAACTTTAAATTCAAAGTCTGCTCCAGTTCCCAAAAATAATTCGGGAGCACATGACCCCGCACAACTCCAGTTTACAGAAACATTTTCGTTTCCCGTATTTTCTAATAACCAACCACGTACATGCGTGTTAAATCCTATACAACATGTAGCATTATCCACAATACCATTAGTATCTAAGCGACAGACACTACATGAACCAGAACCATTAAGATATCCTGATCCAAACCCAATACTGGCATTCTGTGCCGAGTTAGAGATTCTGGTAACACTCTGAATGGTGACTGTAGCGTTTCCACCACTGCCCCCTGTGGCAGCAGCCGTTAAGATACCAATATTTCCACTTAATTTACTCAACTTTGAAATACTAATCATAGTTCCACCAATTGTGATCACTAATGCAATTGCTAATAACGCAACTATTGTTTTATTCGAAACTTCTGTCATTTTTTTTTCCACCTCTTTAATTGCTGTAATTTCTGTTATTGTTTATATTGTTTTTATTTTCGAGGTAAGACCCGTACTATGGCCATACCCGTTGCAGTGTCTTTCTCGTTCTCATTCAGAGGGTGCGAAAGAACTGTTACACTTGCTTCCCCTTGTGCTTGAAAAGTTGGCGACTGTTCAATAGGGGTTGGAGTAGCTTTAGTTACAGCCCCTAATAAAGTTACGTAAATTGTTAACATAATTACGCTGACTATTATCACTAACGCCAATATCAAGATAACAAATTTGTTAGAAATGTCACTTGAAGGAAGCACGGCTTTTGTTTTATTTCTCACCTTTCTCACCTTTCTCACCTTTTTCTTTATTTTTCCATTGATTAGTCTCTGAATTGTTATTCTGGTACTTAGTTCTATATAATTCACTTAGTGTTTAAATAGCTTTCTATATTTGTATCTGAGAGTTCATAGGGATTTATAATTTTCTTTCCCGGCTCATAGATAAGAGGACTTAACTTTTGTCCACCAAGCCCTAATGCCATGAGTGAAGGCACAAGTAATAGAAACAGAAAAACAAACACTAATAACTTTACTCTTTTATTATATATCATAGTTACCCTTTCTTAAGATAAGTAAAAATAAAAAAAAGGTACAAAAATTTACCCTGTTGATCCAGCAGTGAAAGTAAACGTTGCTGTCTTTGCTGCACCAGTTCCTTGGGTAGCTCCTGTCAAAGTTATGTTTAGGTCAATAACTGCTGCATCTTGGTCATCATTTGGTTGCAATGGATAATGACTAGAATTACCACATAACCACCCGCCTGGGCTTGCTCCTGTTATCCCAACATACACGGCATTGACATATCGGACGTTTGCTGTGGTGGTGTTAGTCACGTTCCATCCTGGATTTGGAAAAACTTCAGCACCACCAGCACCTTGTATTCCACGACAAGAAGCAGAAGTGTCCGCCAACGCTCCTTGTTCATTATCCTGGGCGGCAACAGAATTGGGTGTAACTTTAAATTCAAAGTCTGCTCCAGTTCCCAAAAATAATTCGGGAGCACATGACCCCGCACAACTCCAGTTTACAGAAACATTTTCGTTTCCCGTATTTTCTAATAACCAACCACGTACATGCGTGTTAAATCCTATACAACATGTAGCATTATCCACAATACCATTAGTATCTAAGCGACAGACACTACATGAACCAGAACCATTAAGATATCCTGATCCAAACCCAATACTGGCATTCTGTGCCGAGTTAGAGATTCTGGTAACACTCTGAATGGTGACTGTAGCGTTTCCACCACTGCCCCCTGTGGCAGCAGCCGTTAAGATACCAATATTTCCACTTAATTTACTCAACTTTGAAATACTAATCATAGTTCCACCAATTGTGATCACTAATGCAATTGCTAATAACGCAACTATTGTTTTATTCGAAACTTCTGTCATTTTTTTTTCCACCTCTTTAATTGCTGTAATTTCTGTTATTGTTTATATTGTTTTTATTTTCGAGGTAAGACCCGTACTATGGCCATACCCGTTGCAGTGTCTTTCTCGTTCTCATTCAGAGGGTGCGAAAGAACTGTTACACTTGCTTCCCCTTGTGCTTGAAAAGTTGGCGACTGTTCAATAGGGGTTGGAGTAGCTTTAGTTACAGCCCCTAATAAAGTTACGTAAATTGTTAACATAATTACGCTGACTATTATCACTAACGCCAATATCAAGATAACAAATTTGTTAGAAATGTCACTTGAAGGAAGCACGGCTTTTGTTTTATTTCTCACCTTTCTCACCTTTCTCACCTTTTTCTTTATTTTTCCATTGATTAGTCTCTGAATTGTTATTCTGGTACTTAGTTCTATATAATTCACTTAGTGTTTAAATAGCTTTCTATTGTTGGGCAATGTCAAGTTATGTGAGTAAGATTTAATTCTTTAATCTTCTTTACGAAAAA
>CAYIBV010000084.1:0-5762 GCA_964361725.1 uncultured Methanosarcinales archaeon
AAAATGGGCAAAAGGATTGATGCATCCTTCTGCATCAACAGTAATAAAGAAAGGAATATTCATTCCCTCCTGATACTTCTCAATGGCTTCTTTATAGGTCCTTTCATCTTTCAGCGCAAACAGATGCACGCCTCCCAACTGCAGGTTCTTCCATGCCCGCACATTCTGCGTTGCGCCAGACACCACAATCATTTGCGCAATCTTCTGTTCCAGCGTCAGGGAAGAAAGATCAATGGTATTCTCCACTACCACAACCGAAAGCTGTGCCGGAAGAAACAATCCCTTCGCTTTTGCCACATTCAGGCTTCCCAATAGGAATACCACAATGAGTAATATGAAAAAAAGTCTGTGGTGAAATTGCTCTTTTTGTTCTTTTCGTGATACTTTTCTGAGCTTCTCCATTCGCATCATCCCTCACCCCAGATAGACAATCCCCGGCAGGAATAATACGCTTTAGAGTTAAGTAAATATTCTACTGTTCCTTTTCCCGTCTGACACGACCATTGCACCGTACCGGAAGATACTGTCTTGGTAATGGGAATACACTGTAACTGCTGCCGTGCTTCCAGACAACATCGCGCTATATCGTGCAACTCAGTATACTCCCCATCATACTGCACGACACAGAGAGGTTCTCCCCACGTTACTGCCGCCCGTGCCTCTCCCACCGAAGGCAGATCAACACCTACAACAAGCATCCCCAGCAGGACTGCCATGATTCCAAGGGAAACATTTATAATTTGCCACTGCTTTAGAGAGACCATAGCTTAAATGAAAGAAAAAGAATATTTAAATGTATCCCAATCAAAAACAATCAGAGTGAGACCATGACCATCATCTTTTACACCCGCCCCACCTGCCCCTGGAGCGAAAAACTACGGGCTTGGCTGCAGAAAAACAAAATCGCTTTTGAATTGCTCGATATCACAGAAAGTGAAAAAGCCCGTGACGACCTTCTGGAGAAATCCGCACAGCTCGCTACTCCTACGCTAGACATCGACAACAACATCATTGTAGGGTTTGATGAAAAGAAAATAAGTGCATTATTGAAATGATAAAATTGCCTATCTCCCCATTCGCTCACTCAAGAGATAAAACAACGATTTCTTTCCCGTTCACAAGAAAAGCAGAGTCTTTCTTCGTGAAAGAGAAATAACTTTCTCTTGTTACGAGTTCAAATAAAACTCAACAGTTCTTATTTGATACCCTCATTGAATATTCACCCCGTTCCATTCGCCGCGAAACTACTTAACAGGGTAGTATTAAATTGCAGTATTCCAGCATTATAACTTATCAGGGAACAGGATATACCCATACAATCTGTTCCAGTGGCAATAATAACTGCACTAGAGTTTGTAAATGTTGCGGTTTTCATAATCTGAGTAACATTGCTGTACGATAAACCACGAAGAGTGATATTAGCGCTGGAGTTAATCTGCCCACTTAATCCAGAGATATTCACTGCTAACGCATTGTTGGTAATAAAGATATTTGCCCCTAAACCGAGACCTAAGCCGTTTGTAACGTTAATATCCATATTATCAAGGAAACCCATGTAGGATGTATCTGTCCAACGAATTTCTCCATAAGAATTATTGTAAACTAAATTGTTAAATCCATTAGCGCTTGTCGTATCGGAAATCTCTTTATAATCACCAGCAATGATATTTTTTAACCATCTTTTTTTGCTTTAATTTTTTTTATTTGGTAGTATATCCATGTCGCAAAGTAAAAGCCAAAGAGGGGCTGTAAGATTATAATCAAAAAGCCAAAATATGCTCCAAGAGGAGAAAATATAGATAAAAAAGGCAAAAAGATAAAAAGCATAAGTGACGATGCTAAATAAGAATTTATTTGTTCTTTACCTTGCATGACAAAATAGAGAACTATAATTGACCCAATAACAGAATAAATCAATCCTCCCAAAATACCAATTAGGATATACCTACGCTTGTTTTTTATGAAATTAAGTTGATAACTTCTAAATGTGATAATTAAAATGCTAGTTATCACTAGCAATATCATTAATGAACTAATGGGCATAATCATTGGGGGATAAAGTGGGACATTATCAATAGTATACCAAAAATAGAAAGTTGAGAAGTTTGATAGTATTAATAACCCCATAATAATCAATATAACATATTTTAACTTATCGAATATAAAAGGATTCCTTATTTTTTTCATAGTACACCACATTTTATTATTTTTTCATAAGAGTGTACCCTTTCTATCATTTCCATCCCTCCATTGCCATCAATATCAGCAACAATAGACTTGACCACTTGTTCTTGACCAGTTATGCCTCCCGCTTCAAGCACAAAAGACATTTTTTCCCCTGCATCTTCATTAGGCATATCACCTTTTAATAACGTAAATCCAGTTCGTCGGAAGTCATGGTTCTCAGTGGGCCAGTCGAGAGATTGAAAGATATCATAAACACGCATGGCTAAGCCGGCGGAGTAACGAACTGCTTTTGGCATTAAGTCTTGTTCGAGGATGGTGACGTTAGCTGCTGAAATAGCAGGAGAACAAGTTTGACCAAGTAATGGAAATCCACAATCCCCATTTACCCCAATATAAGCTCCATTAGTATAATAGGTATTGATAGTTGTTTGAACATCAGATTCATTGTAAGATTTTCTCGCTAATTCGTTAAATTGTCTTTCTATGGCGTAAAGATCATTACCCTGAATGGGATACACCTTAATTGGATTTTGAGTTGATGCGTCTATATTATCGGCATCTGCTTTAAATTCAAGATAGTCAAATGGATCGTCTCCATGAAATGCTAGATGAGTATGAGCAGGCACGGCAACATCCTCTAATAGATGGAGCATATAACCTAACTTCAAATACGCAACACTTTTATCACCTTTTGCATATGCACTTATTGCTTCCACAAGCCAATCGTAGGATTCGTTTAATGCTGATGGCCACTGATTATTAAATGTAGATCCATTAGAATGATAAAAGTGGGAATAATCAGAATTGAGATAATTCTGCTTATCTTTTGGAACATTGCCAAATAATGCCTGCCTGTCTAATTCACCCGCACCCTCTTTCATTGAAGAGATATAAGAAACCGGTTCAGAGTAAATATTTCTAGAATCATTATTACCAACCGCCAATATAGATTGGCGGGTTAACTCTGCATGATCATTACCCAAAGGTACAGCAAACCATGCAGAGACAAAAACAGGTAATACAAGTAACATAATCCCCAGTGTTAATAATATTGATTGAAATTTAACCATTTAATCTCCGTTTTCTCTTTTTATTAATATATCTTTTTTTAAGATAGTCATATGATAAGTATAAAACGAAGTAGAATACAAAGTGGGATCATTATCATACGCATAAACCGTTCCATTCCGTACCCCAGTAATCAATTCATTTCGTGAATCTGAGTCAATATTCGCCAGCGTGCTCGGGAAATAAATTTTGCCGTCACTATTCACGCCTGTTGCCGTTACAGCCCACTTTAATTTAGTTTTAAGCCTGTATCCTAATTCATAGGTATTATTCTCTTTCTTTATCTCCATGGCATAAATTTTAGCCCGAGTATTGTCGCTGGTCTTATGCCTAAAACACACCATTTTCACTACACCATTAGTTAATATTTTCATGACTTTTGTCCCCATATAAATTTATTTATCCACTTTTTAATTCTTAAAAAAATGCCCTGCTCTTCACCAATTGGCTGTACTATGCTTTTTGAATGTATCTCAACAAGAACATTTGATGAATTCAGCTCTGCAATTTCCCCTGCACAACTTCCTGTACAGGGGCTAGCTTCTTCTGTTTTACTCCCCTTTTTAAAACATTTCTCCTCAATACAAATTTCATTTGGATCACAGTCAGAATCAGACTGACATTTTAACTTAGGAACACAAAAATTTTGCAAACACTTATAATTCTTTTGACAACCACAATCTACACAACAGTCTTCTCCAGTATCGCAAACACCGTCCCCACAGAGAACTGGCCTCTCACAATCTAATGGACAGATTTCATACGTTTCATTTGACTCGCAGTGATTGTTACCGCATACCTGAATACATTCTCCCCCAGAGCATAACTCAAACATTTTGCATCGTTTTCCGCATTCACCACAATTATAATAATCGGAATCAAAACTAACTTTATTTCCTTTACAGCAACTATCTTGGTTGCAAGATTCCCCAGGATGACAAATGTTATCCCCACAAATGAGTGGCCTAGGATCAAATGGAAGCCAATCTTCTTCATCCGGGATGTTATCATTGTCATCATCCGAATCGCAAGAATCTCCCATGGTATCTTTATCATTATCATCCTGCAAACCGATAAAGAAATTTGCGGAGTGAATACCACCAGCAAAACTCTGATAAAGTACATTGCTAACTCCAAACATTATTCCGTCAGGAAGAATATAGTATTCCCCAGCAGCTAACTTTGGGCTTATTTTTCCATTAACAACAAACTTAGCTTGAGAATAATCCACATACGTTAAACTCACTTGATAATTTCCACCATTTACAACAGATGATTCTCCTTCAAAAAGTGTATTTGTAACAACCGATCCAGGATTAACAATAGTCGGGCAATTGTCTATTGAATCCGGAAGACCATCAGCATCGGAATCGGTAATGGCATTAACAAAAAGAGTATTAAATAAAAGTATCACGCCAAAAATGATTAATAAATAATATTTTATTCTTAATAACTTCATTTTGTTCTCCTATTTTTCTGCTATAACTACATCAATAGTATGATATCCCTCATATCCCAAATGGCAGAAACGATGATTATCACACTGATTAAACTTCATATTTTTTATCCGAAGCACATGAGTTTTATCTACCTCAAAATCATTGCCCCCCGTAGACATTTTAGGAGTAGGAACGCCATTGACTCTAAACTTACAAAACTCTTGAAATTCATCGCAATAAACTAAATGAATAGCAAATCTTCCTTTCTCTGTTCTGAATCCTTTAATATTATCTTGTTTATTTCCCATTGTAAATGTCGCAGCATCATTTCCCCAGACTCTTTTAAATTTGATATCAGAAAAATTATTATGAAGTGCGAGATATTCCCTCGCGTAGGAACGATCATAATCGATATTCATTTCACCAAAAACAGCACCAAGAGCTTTTGAAGAGGCAACTTCCGGGACAAGAACCTCTGCAGAAACCAATAAAGCGATGAATGTGATTAACACTATAAGAACAGCAAGACATAAAGTCAAAATACGGCGAGTTGTCAGTAAATTACTTCTCATTAAAAAGTTCCACCTTTAATTATTTTAATAATGGTTTAAATGTATTTAAATATTCTTTACCATTTTACAGTTAGGAAAAATGTTAACACACCTACGTTCTCACAATCGTCATCTCCTGTGCTTCTTCCCATTCATAATCATAGGCAAACGAGACAGACAACGTTGTTGTGTATGACTGGATGTCTCGAAGAAATGCTTTGCATACGACTACTGCTTCCTGCTTCTTCCGTGATAATGTAACGATTCGTCCATCCACAGACTTTCCCTGAAACTCGCATTCCATTTCATTTCCCCCTAACTGTGCGGACTGTAACCCGATAGTTCCCACATATCCCTCCCCCCGATTGCGTAAGAGAAAGCGAAACTCTGCTTCCCCCATTCCCGGTGTGATAATCTCTTCTATCGTGCCCACGGCCAGCGGCGCTCCCTGACCACTATATGAAATCGACGGCTCTACCCCACAGCCCCCATCATAAATCTGATATAAGTTAGGATT
>CAYIBV010000085.1:0-5625 GCA_964361725.1 uncultured Methanosarcinales archaeon
CGATAAAAGGCTATAAATTACAGAGTATGATGGTTTATAAAGGTTGCGGTGTAGAAAGGGTCATGAGGTCGTAGACAAATAGATTAATGTTATCTCCGTTTCCTAGAGGCGTTCTGCGCTGGATGGCGGTCGTGGCGAGAGTGTCAAGAGCCTCTCGTGCTTCTTTTTCTCTGGCAAGATCAACAACTTCTGCCACCGGACAAAATTTCCATAGCCCATCAGAAGCGGCAATGAGGCGGTAACCTTCCTTTAATGGAAATGTATCCAAAACCACTTCTCCTAAACGATGAAAGCCAACGCTGTTGGTAATTACTTTCCTCTTCTCCCAAAAATATTCAGTTATTAATTCTTCGTGGTCTTTAGTCTCAAACACTTTGTTATGTTTTTCATCAAGAATGATAAGCTTTACATCCCCAGCATGGTATATATGTACCATTCTTCCATGAATGCCAAACAGAAGATAACATGTTCCCCCTTCTATGCGTTGTTCTTTAAGACTGTTATGAACTCCAGAATGAACCTCTTTCATACTTTCTGGCGTAATCCATCCCTCCCGACGCACGACATTCTGACAGTGTTGGGCAAAAGTGAGGGCAGCGATATCACTTTGGTCTCTACTTCCAATACCATCTAAAGAAACAAAAATGTTAGCAGCAGTATTGAAATATTGAGCATCTTGGTTTGGGTCTTTCCCAAACGCTTTATGACACCAATACGCGAGGGGGCCATTTTGAGCACGAACGAGTTTCGGTTCACGTTCCTCAATAACAATGGCATCAATAACATCGTACGGCTGACTCATGCCCCGCTTGGAACTGGAACCATTTTTAAAACTATTCTTTCCGTACAGTATTTATCACGTTCTTAATCTCTTCTTTTCCTTCTTCTTCTTTTTTCTTCAGTTCAATCAGGCGTTCTACTTCATCTGCTTCTTTATTCACCGCTTCTGCTTCCTGAAGTATTTCAGAAGGAACTTGCTTGAGAAATGCCTGTTTCGCTTCTGCCGAGGGTAAGTCAAAGTACTCAAAGAATTTCTGGGTCAACTTCACTTTAAATGTACGTCCTGTTTTTTCTTTTTCCACAAAGCCGAGCTCTTCCAGACGAGACATATGTTCGTAAGCACTACTTCCGCGAAGCTTAATGAGGTCTGATTGCACGATGGGATATCTCCAGGCAATGACCGCTAACGTCTCGGTGAGAGGACGTTCCAGTTCTGTGGAGGTAACAATGGCGCTCACTAAAGGCACAAATTCGTCCCGCACAGTCAATTTCCAGCCGTTTTCCCTGCGCACAAGCTGTAATGAATGATCCCGTTGGGCATGCTCTTGTTGCAGTCCGAGAATAATACGCTCTGCTTCTTCTACGGGAAGAGAACATAAACTTGCCACTCGTTCTGTGGTAATTTCTTTACCCACGGTAAACAGTACTGCTTCCACTTTCTTCTGAATTGTGTCCATCGTTACGCCTCTTTTAGTTTTTCAGAAGGAATGTAATATACCCCTTCTTTTAAATTTATTTTTCCTTCATCAATGAGCTGGTCCAGGAAATCTTCCAGCCGGTTCTGTTCCACCCCGGTCAACTGGCTCAACTGTGTGGAGCTAAAGTTGGCATTCTTAAGCAGGAAGAGGATATAATTTCGTAATAGGATCGTAACGCTTTTTTGTAAAATTTCATTTTCTACTTTCATCTGCTTGGCCACCATGTCCACGGCATGTAATTTTGCCTGTAAGTCATTAAGGAAATGAGAAACGTCCACGTCTTCGAATGTCAGTTCTTCTGGTTCGAGGATCTCAATCAATGAAGGCATATAATCAAAACAGAAAGAAATAATGTCTTCCATTTTTTCTACTTGTAATTCCAATTCGACAAACCCAGCCCAGAGATCATGTTTCTCTTGCTTCTTTATTTCCGCATACTCTTCCCGCACCACATGATAGCGTTCGTCTTCTTTCAAGTTTTGGACATATCCTTTAATGGCCGTTTCCACGTGTTCCTGAGGCTTGCCTAAAACCTCAATAATGGTGCGCGCAAGGATCTTTTTACTCATGATTTGGTAGAAAGAGGGAGTGTTTTTAAGCATTTCTACTTTTTAGTTGCGGACAAAAGTGAGTTATAAGTATTTCCGCAACTAATGTTTGAAAGACACGAATCATTATAACTTATTTGTGTCTTTCATTATTTGTTTCTGCCATACTACAATAACAGATAGCAACCCGAACCCGGCAATTAAAATATAAGGAATGGTTCTTTTCGCTTTCTGGTCATTGGATTCATACACTATAATACCTACACTTTCCGGAAGAATAGTACGAGAGGCAGCACGCGGTTGTTCCTCCACAGGGGAAAGAGAACCTAACACAGATGTTCTTTGTTCTTCCTGCTGCTTGCTGAGAAGTTCCGCGTGTTCCTGTAACTCTGAAGCAACCACGGTCACATTATAGGTAAAATCTTTTGTAGTTTTCTGGTCATCTTTGCGAATCTTTACTTTTAACATATATGCTCCGGGAGAAAGAACATCATCAGAGATTAGTGGAAGAAAATCCGTTTTCTGTTCATGAGGTGATAGATCCAGAGTAACAGCATGACTCTCACGTGCTTCCTGACGAGAAGAACAGGAGTAACAGACACTTCCTCGATAGAGATACGCCCAAGCAGTAAATTCGTGCTCTTTCTCCTCGTTGCTCATGTGCAGAGGAAGAGAATACACCGTTCCTGGTTTAAGAATCGTGGGAATTTCAGGAAGAGTATAGGTAAGTTTGGAAGGGGTGTCTTTCTGGGAAATGAAAGGTTCTTCCCGTTTTTGTGTCTTAGATTTCTCAGGTTTCTCAGGTTTCTCAGGAGAAGGGCAGTATTTGGGATTGGTTCTTTCCACTGTAAAAGGCATTTCCACCTGCTGTCCAAATGCTTCCAGAATGACTTTTGCCGTTCCATCAGGCAACGAAGTGTCACAATTCGTATCCAAGAGAAGGGAAACGGTAAGATCGTAGGAAGTGTATTTCTCCGGCATGGTAATCTTCACTGCAGGGCTTACTTTCTTACCATTCATTTCTGCATAGAGCTCTCCCACTTGTTTTGATTCGTCTCCTTTGTATATATGAACCGTGACAGGAAGAGCATCGCCCCACATAGTGGTATTATCTTTGCCTAGGGAAAGACGTTCTATAGAAAGAGTAGAATTGTTCTCTTGTTCAGAAGAACGAACGGCAATCAGGATGTTTGCTTCATCGTTGGTGCGATTTGTATCATCACAGGAAACGTGTTCCAGCCAAAAGTGCACAAGATATGTTCCTGAAGGCAAGCGGGGGGAGTATTCTTTTTCTTCTGTTGCAGGAAGAGTGCGGTTGGTCCATGGAGCGTATTCTTTAACCACTTTTCCGGCAACAGTTTCGACCGTACCGCGAACTGTTAAGGGATATGATATACCCTGAAGACGATGAATGAAAACAGTAAAGTCCACATCAGACAAAAAGACCAATGATGCAGGAACCAGAGTAAGGGCATAATCACAGGAGGTAGAAGTGGAAACTGTATTTTCCGCTTTAGGGGTGGGGCTTGCGAGCTGCCATTCTCCATTGATCTTACTCCAGGACATCCCTTCAGGGGAAGAATTATAGCGCATTTCGTCAATGAGCTCTCCTCCTAAGGAAAACAAACGAACGCTGTCCCCCTCATTGTTTAACGAAAAGTCTCTATCGCCGTCACGGTAGATAACAAAATAGGATTGTGGAGAGAGGACAGCATCGAGAGGCAGGCGATGATCGTCGTGATCATCTTTAAGGACATACCCTGTCAAGTTAACAGGCTCTTCCCCATAATTATATAATTCTACCCATTCTCCCTGCGGCTGATGAGCGTCATCTGCTCCTTCGGGATTGGGAACGATTTCTGTGAGTTCCACCACCGCGGAGGCATAAGCCATACTGCTTACAAAAATAAGACAGAACAGGATTCTGTTCATATTGTTCATAGTAAAGATAAAACATCCCCACTTAAAATAGATATCTCTCATAGGATTATATCATTCCAGAACAGGCAAATGGGTCGTTTTTAACATTCACTATTATGGAATACTAAACAAAGTTTTTAAACGTCTTTCCACTAGGTAGTACGCATGGGATGGTTATTTGGTAAAAAGAAGATTGTACCGCGGATTCCTTTACCGGAAGGATACGCTCCTACGGAAAGGACATTGCAATTTCCTACCTCTGGACGGGGGGAGCGGATTATCGAACCTGATAAGGTAAAAGAAGCAGCAGGAGTGGATTTTCCGTTTGAGTTACCACCTATGCCTTCTTTTGAACAACCTGCGGCACGACCAGTTGTTGTTCCTTCTCTTTCACGACCAGCAGCTCCTCTCTTAGGAACGCAAGAACGCGTACAAAACGCACAAAGTGGAGAGCCGGTGTATGTAAAAGTAGAAGCATACCAACGTATTTTAGGAGAACTGGAAACACTGAAAAAGGAACTGCAGCACCTTGATAGCTCGTGCAAGCACCTTGACAGTTCAGAGTATAATGAAGAACATAATTTTGAAAAATTGCGGCGGGCGATGAAACTCATCCATGACCGCTTACTGCATGTGGATAAACGAATATTCAATAAAATAACGGGGGAGTAAAAATGGACAAAATGCCTGTATTTGTAAAAGTGCATGATTATAATGATGTACTGGAATTAATGCATACTATCCGACGGAAGCTGGATGAAGCAAAAGAAACACTGGCTAAAGTGAATGACCTTAAGAATGAGGAAGATCATCAATTAGAGCTGTGGCAGAATTCCCTGGCGGAAATTGAGAAAAAAGTTGATTTTATTGATCACTCACTAAGTGAACCAGAGCATTTCTAAGAGGACATACCATGACGCACAATGCACGGAAAACAGCAAAGAGAAACACTCACAAAACAGTGATGGAAGTTCCTTCTCGCGAGAAGGAGCCAGATTATATGGTGCAAATCCGTGACCCAAAGATGCTGCGAAAAGACCTTTTGGAGTCCCTGCGGGAGATTATTATGTTTATGCAGGGGTATGAAAAATTCCGTAAGATTCAGGAAGAAAAAATTGCCCAATTTACCCTGCTACGAAAGAAAGTGAAAGAACTTAATACTCTTCTTGATGTACGGCTGCGGGGACATTTCCCGAAAGGAAAATTGGCAGCGACTAAAGAGAAGCATAAAGACGTAAAAGAACAAAAACCACAAGCGGCACCAGAGCAACCAATGGAAGTATTTGCACCTGTAACGCCCCTGCAAGCACCTACGCCACGGGAAGTTGCCCCTCCTCGAGATGAGTTAGATGAACTGGAAGCGCAGCTGAAAGAGATTGAGAATCAGCTGAGAAATATTAAATAAGTTTTCTCTCTGGGATATAATGCCATGCTGCGATTTTTATTTTAAAACGAATAGTTTATAAAATTAGGGTAAAAACGTGATTCTGATGCGGACGTGCCGGAGTGGCCAAACGGGATAGCTTGTTTGGTGCCTTAGGTACTAAATAAATCCAAACTCAAGTTAGAGAAGTAATGAGGTTCACCAAACCTATGAAATACTTATGAGCCATCTATTGGCTTAGTGCCTACGCAGGTTCGAGTCCTGCCGTCCGCATATTTCTTTATTTTTTCTTCGT
>CAYIBV010000086.1:0-5554 GCA_964361725.1 uncultured Methanosarcinales archaeon
AAAAAGTAGGTTATGTTCTTGCCTTCATTGGTGCAGGAGTTATTTTCTTATGGGGCCTGTCTTTTGTTCTGAAATCTCTCCCACATCAAGAAGAATTTTATTACTATGGTTTTAAAGCGTATCCTTTTGTAAAAGGGATTTATCTTTTAGTCTCATCCAGTGTAGTATTCTGGGGAGCAACATTAATGAAAGAGGCAAAAACTCTCATGAAAGGAAGCATCATCGTATCTGTGACTAGCTTTCTCAGCATTGGTGGTGTGGGTTTTATAGGAGGGATAATAGGTATTATCGCAGCCAAGCGGCAAAAGAAATAAAATATACTTATTTTAAAGGTATCCTCATAAACTTCTTGCATTCCAAACAGGAAATCACTACTTTGCCCTGTCGTGTTCTGACACGTGCGTTCACGCCCGGCAGTAAGTATCTATAACAATGTTTGCAGTATCGCCGCTTTAGTTCCAGAGGAATTTTAGTTTTGACTTTCATGGCGATCTTCCGTGCCAGAGAAACATAGCGGTTTGCCAAAGCTGTGTTATGAGGGAACATTTCCTGCGCTTGTGCAAAGAGAGTCCTTATTCTTTTCTCAGCAATTTCGTTCTGTTTTGTTTTGGAAAGTAATGGTTTACCCATACGTTAACATAAATAGAATGTACTTAAAAAAGTATCCAACAAAAAGGCTTTTAAAGGAAAGCCTCTTTTGTCTCAAACATGAAAAGGGGGAGGCCGGTTAAAAGCGTTATTCGACAGAATGTCGTAGAGATTCTTCATCACTTAGGAAAAGGATATGGCTATGAGATTGCTAAGATCTATAATCAAGTCTTTCCTCCGGTCACGCAGCGCAGCATTTACTATCACTTGCGTAAAGGGGTTTCCACAGAAGAATTCGCCGTACACAAGATTGAAGTGGAAAAAGGAGATTTTTCCTGGGGAAGCACTGTCGAAAAGACCTACTATCATCTGGGAAAAGGAGCAGAACCGAAAGGGGAAATGAGAGTAAAAGAATTCTTGAAGAAAAGATGAACTTTGCTGATCGTGTCTATCATGTATACTAAAAATCTTTAGATTTCTGTTCAAAATCTAAAGATTTTGGTATATGCAAGAAGGCAAAGCTTTCTGCACGCCAAAGGGAAGAATATCCCTTTGAGCGTACCAAAGAAATTAGGTTCGAAACCTAATTCCTTTTAGTATATGTCAACAAATTCCCAAAGGGAAAGTAACGACCTATAAAGAAATTGCTTCCGTGTTAGGAACCAAAGGGTATCAAGCCATTGGGCAAGCATTACAATGTAATCCGTACGCTCCTCATGTGCCCTGCCATCGTGTGGTGAAGAGTGATGGATCGTTGGGTGGGTTTAAAGGAAAAACGTCCGGGAAAGAACTATAGTAAAAGACATAAATAATTATACAAATAGCTTATGTCTTTTAGATACAAGAAATGAAGAAACCACTTCATTTCTGTACAGAAAACAGATCGTTGTCTGTTTTCTTGTATAGCGACTGCTTATAATTATCTAAAAATTAATGTCAGTCGCTATAAGAGAGAAAGTAATGTTATTAAGAACAGAGAAAGTGGTAATTAAAGAGGGGAAAATAGATTTGGAAAAGTTTGGCTATTCATTTTTCTTTTTAGACTCCAAACATCTCTCGTAATTCCTCTGAAGGTTTCCATGGTGGATCAAATGTCACTTTGATCTTTACTTCTTTTGCCCCTTTTTTCTTAATAAGTTCTTCTATTTCATCGGCCATCTGCGGACCATAGGGACACAACGGGGAAGTAAATGTGAGCAGTATGTCAACAGTGTCATTTGTAATTTTAATTTCGTAAATCAATCCTAACATCCATATATCTATTCCCAGTTCAGGGTCGACGTATTCTTTAAACACGTCTTCGATCAGTTGTTCTTTGGTGATTATTGGATCTTTGGTAATCATGTTAGTACGGATTCAAATCCCCGCTCTTCAATGATATCTATGAGTTCTTGTTTTCCCTGAGCTACTATTTTTCCTTTATACATGATACTTACTTCGTCAGGGGTGAGATATTTTAGGAAGTTAGGATAATGGGTAATGATAATGATGCTCATATTGTTCTGTTTTCGTATCATGTTGATACTTTCTGCCACGCGTTTGATAGCATCGACATCTAATCCGGAATCAGTTTCATCTAAAAAGACGAATGTGGGCTGCAGCACAAGCATTTGGAGGATTTCCATCTGCTTTTTCTCCCCGCCAGAGAATCCGGCGTTAAGATAGCGGCGACTCAAGGAAGGATCAATTTTCAAGATAGCCATTTTTTCTTTAAGGAGGTGATGAAATTCTACCACAGATAAAGGCTTTTCCCGGAGATTGTTTAACGCCGTACGTAAGAAGTTGCTTACGGTTACGCCGCTTACTTCCACGGGATATTGGAAAGAGAGAAATACTCCTTCGCGAGCGCGAATGTGTGGTTTTTCATGCGTGATATCTTTTCCTTTCAAAAAGATGTTTCCTTTTGTAATAGTATACTTTGGATGGCCCATGATGGCATGAGCAAGTGTTGATTTTCCTGATCCATTTTGTCCCATGATGACATGGATCTTTCCCAATGAAAAGGAGAGGGTTATCCCTTTCAGTATTTCTGTATCTCCTATAGAAACGTGCAAGTCTTTGATTTCAAGAGTATTGTTCATTTTTGAGCAAGAGCATGGTGCAGTGCTTTTAATGGAAGCAAAGCGCATTTTAATCGTGGTGGGCTTATGATGGCACCAAGAAAAGCGATGATATCGTTCTGTGTCAAATTCCGTGCTTGTTCCACCGTCATTCCTTTGAGAGCATCTGTGAGCAACGAGGCAGATGCCTGGCTGATAGCACAGCCCGTTCCTGTAAAAGAGGCATCTACAATAAATTTTTTATTGGTGTTGAGGAAGAGAGTAATTTCATCCCCGCATAAAAGGTTGAATTCACGGTGAACACAGGTGGCCTCAGTGATTTCCCGGTGATTATGGGGGTGTTTGTAATGGTCAATGATATTCTCTTTGTACATCTCTTCATCCTCTGTAAAAATGGTTGTAAGAGGGGAAGATAATACTTCTGTCTGAATATTTGTTTGGATATCTATTACATTTCCTAACGGAAGAGTTCTGATCATTGAAATTTCCTCTGTACGTTACGTAACGCTTGGATAAGGGCATCGATGTCCTCTATGGAATTATAGATATATAATGAAATACGTACCGTTCCCGGCAAGCCTAGTTTTTTCATTAATGGCATGGCACAGTGATGTCCGCCACGCACCGCGATGTTTTCTTTATCCAGCAGTTCACTGACATCATGCGGATGTATTCCTTCCACGGTGAAAGAAATGACCGGCCCGCGTTGTTCCATGGTGGAAAGACCAATGATGGTGATTCCCGGAAGGTTTGTGAGTTGATGAAGAGCATACTGCGTCAGTTCTTTCCCGTGGCGGGTAATGGTATCCATACTAATAGATTGAATGTATTGAATAGCTGAAGCTAAACCAATGGCTTCTGCAAGAGGAGGCGTGCCGGCTTCAAATCTCCAGGGAATGTCATTCCACGTCGCTTCTGTGGAAGTTACTTCTGTAATCATCCCTCCACCAAACATCACTGGTTCTAATGTCTCTAGTACGTTCTTTTTTCCATACAGCACACCAATGCCTGTCGGTCCATACATTTTATGGCCGGAAAAAGCAAGAAAGTCGCAATCTAATTGGTGTACATCTAGTGAAAGATGAGAGGCAGATTGGGCTGCGTCTACGACAAGAACGGCATGGACGCGATGAGCAATTTCAGCAATTTCTTTTACGGGAGTAATAGTCCCGAGCACGTTTGACATATGGGTAATGGCCACAATTTTTGTTTTTGAGGTAATGAGTTCTCGTGCTTTGTTTAAGTCTACGGTATATTCTTTTGTCAACGGAATGAATTTGAGGGTACATTGTTTTTCTTTGGCAATCTGTTGCCAGGGGATAAGATTACTATGATGTTCCATTTCTGTGAGAACAATTTCCTCTCCGGGCTGGAGTTTCTTCCCCAACGACAGGGCAAGAACGTTCAGGCTTTCTGTTGTTCCTTTGGTAAAGATAATCTCTTCCGGCAAGGCGTTGATGAATTGGGCCACAACTTCCCGTGACTGTTCATACATTACAGTAGCTTGTTCTGCCAGGCGGTAAATCCCCCGATGAACATTGGCATTGTAATTACAATAAAACTGGGTCATGGCGTCAAGAACGACTTGCGGTTTTTGAGACGTAGCACTGCTATCTAGATAAATGAGTTTCTTCTGGTGCAATAATGGAAAGTGTTGCGCATTCATCTTACTTTTGGTTGTTCTTGTTACCCCTGGTTATTTTCTATTTCTAATTCAATCAGTTTATTGAGTTCTATAGCGTATTCCAAAGGAAGGGCTTTCACCACGGGGTCAAGAAATCCTAACACGATCATCTTTACCGCTGCTTCTTCGCTCAATCCTCGGCTTTGCAAATAAAAGATAGCCTCTTCACTGATTTTTCCCACTTTTGCTTCGTGCGCTGCATCCACATCATTATTTTCAATTTGTAATGTTGGGGTCGTATTAGAAATGGATCGTTCATCTAAGATTAAAGCATCACACACCACGCGGGTCGTTGATTTTTCTGCATTAGGAGCAATGCGTACCAATCCCCGATAACTGGAGATCCCTCCTTCTTTGCTGATGCTCTTAGAATGGATGGTAGAACTCGTACGAGGGGCGAGATGGATAGCTTTTGCTCCGATATCCTGATTCTGTCCTTTCCCGGCAAAGGCAATACTGATACTGTCAGAGCGTGCTCCTTCTCCCCGAAGGATGGAACAAGGATACAACATTGTTATGCCGCTTCCCATATTGCCTGAAACCCATTCCATCGTGGCATTTTTATCTACAAGAGCGCGTTTTGTATTGAGGTTATACACATTCTTGCTCCAGTTTTCAATGCTGCTGTATTTCATCTTCGCTCCTGCTTTGACGAAAATTTCCACCCCGCCGGCATGTAACGATTGAGTAGAATATCGAGGGGATGAGCAGCCTTCAATATAATGTAATTCTGCGCCTTCATCGACGATGATGAGGGTATGTTCAAATTGTCCTCCTTTTTGTTCGTTCATGCGGAAGTAGGCCTGTAAAGGAAGATCGACTTTTACGTTCTTAGGAACATAAATAAAAGTTCCGCCACTCCACGCTGCGGCATGGAGCATGATAAATTTATGGTCGTGAATGGGAATGCACGTGGTCATAAAATATTTCTGCACCAATTCCGGATATTTGTGTACAGCTACATCCATATTTTCAAAGATGACTCCTTTCTCCTGTAGAGATTTTTTGATGTTATGGTAAATGATTTGTGAATCGTATTGGCCGCCCACTCCTCCCAGCGCTTCCCGCTCTGCTTTGGGAATGCCTAATCTTTCAAACGTCTTTCTGATTTCAGGAGGAACGTCTTCCCATTGCGTGCTTTCTTTGGCGTTTGGGGAAACGAAAAAGAGGATATTGTTGAAATCCAATGAAGTTAAGTCAGGTCCCCAACGGGGAAGAGGAG
>CAYIBV010000087.1:0-5457 GCA_964361725.1 uncultured Methanosarcinales archaeon
TTAGAACTTACCTTTCTATTATGAAGACAGAAATTGATCGGTGGTGGTCAACAGCAAATAATGACGTTGAAAAAGCGGAAATTTTGTTCCGTAATGGTAAATATGATGGCACCACTTTCTTTTGCCAACAGGCGGTGGAAAAAGGACTCAAAGCGTTGCAGATTAAACAGAAGAATCGTTTTGAAAAGATTCACGATTTGGTTAAACTAGGAGAAGATGTAGGTCTTCCCGAAAAGTTCTTGCGTTGTTGTAAAGAACTTACATAAGCTTATATTTACGCCCGCTATCCTGACATTCCTGAAGAAAAAGACCTGAAGCCGGTAGCAAAAGAGTTTTTACAATATACAAAAGAGATTTTACAATGGATAAAAGAAAGATTATAAAAGAGGATTTAAAGCAATTTAAGTCACGGGCAGAATTGTTATTTCCCATCTATAAAATGTATTTTTTTGGTTCTAGGGCTACAGGGAAGCCCCATCAGTATAGTGATGTTGATCTTTTGGTTGTCAGCTCAAAATTTAAGAGGCTAAATTTTTTTCAAAGGGGAGCGAAAATGTATGATTTCTGGACATTAAAGTATCCTGTTGATTTTCTCTGTTATACTCCCCAAGAGTTTGAGAAACTGCGGAAGCAGATAACCCTTGTCCGACAGGCGGTGGAAGAAGGTATCGAGATAATTTAAGCTACCCGCAAAAAGGTCGTTTTGACCTTTCTTAAAGATAATCTTAAATAGTTTCTTTCGTTCTGTTCTTGTATGGATAACAACAAGCAGCTCAATCGTATTAAGAAAATTATTATCCCTATTTTAAAAAAGAACGGGGTAGTGAAAGCGGGAATTTTCGGCTCCTATGCTCGAGGAGAGCAGAAGAAAAAAAGTGATGTAGACATACTTGTTCAACCCCCAAAAGGGATGGGGTTGGAATTTGTTGGTATGAAATTAGATTTAGAAAAAAAATTAAGAAAAAAAGTAGACTTGTTAACTTATAACTCCCTCAGCCCTTATTTAAAAGAGTATATTTTAGCTGATGAGGTGAAGATACTATGACTCGGCATGAGGATGTTCCTTATTTAAAGCATATATTGGATGCAATTAATGATATCGAGCATTCTATTAAAAACTTATCTAGGACAGAATTTAAAGATAATAAAGATGTAAAAGATGCAACAGTCAGGAGAATTGAGATAATTGGTGAGGCAGTAAAGAACATCTCTTTAGAGCTAAAGAAAAAATATCCCCATATAGAATGGAAAAAGATTGCTGGATCTCGGGATGTAATGATTCATGCTTATTTTAACGTTGATTTAGACATAGTTTGGGATATTGTCAAGAAAGACGTTCCTGCACTACAGAAACAAATCAAACATATTTTGGAACAAGAACATTAAAATTTACTTTTTGTTATGGGAAAATTAAAGATAATCTTAAATAGTTTCTTTTGTTCTGTTCTTGTATGGATAACAACAAGCAGCTCAAGCGCATTAAGAAAATTATTATCCCTATTTTAAAAAAGAACGGGGTAGTGAAAGCGGGAATTTTCGGCTCTTATGCCCGGGGCGAAGCAAAGAAGCGAAGTGATGTTGATATACTTATCCAAGTACGAAAGAAAAAATTTAGTTTATTTGATCTTGTGGGGCTAGAACAAAAATTGGAACAACAAGTAGGTAGAAAAGTTGACCTCTTAACATACCGTTCCCTTCACCCCTTACTCAAGGAAAGAATATTAAAAGAAGAAGTGCGGATACTATGAAAAAAGACCCGGTGATTTTTCTGGACCATATCTTACAAAGTATTAAAAATATTGAAGAGGACACGGCAGGATTCTCAAAAGAACAATTTCTAAGCCGCAGAACTATTCAGGATGCCGTAATAAGAAATATCGAGGTTATGGGAGAAGCGGCAAAGAATATTCCTGATGACTTTCGCCGCAAATATGAATCTGTTCCCTGGAAAGAGATAGCGGGAACCAGGGACAAAGTCATTCATGGCTATTTTGGTGTGGACTTGAATATTGTTTGGGATGTTATTCGGGCAGATTTACCAAAGCTCAAAAAGGAAATCAAACATATTTTAGAACAAGAACGCTAGACCAAATTACTCTTTTTTGTCTGGAGCTTAATCTAAACCTTTATAAATCACCACTCATTTATTCCTTCCGAGACCATGGATGGAAAAAAGAGGGCAATAGTACTGGCAGTTCTAGTGTTTTTAGCGTATCTTTCAATGGTTTCGGGAGGGGGAGTAAATTACAAATGCATTCATGAGGATATTCCAGCCGGACAAGATAGCGACCAGGATCAAATTTTGGATAATCTTGATTGTTGTGCAGGTACGCCAGCAAATGATAATGTTATACGTGATGGGGAGTTGATATCATATGGGTGCTCGCTAAGTCAATTTGACCAAATAAACTTCAACTGCCTTGAAGGAGGCTCATTCAACGCCAATATTAGTAACGTCCAAAACCGTTGTTGCGGTGATTCAGTTGATGATTTGGGGTCTATTGAGCAAGGCGGTAATGACCAGAGTTTCATTTGTTTACAAAAATCAAATACCGGAAAGAGTGAAAATTCTGCACTTGACCAATGTCAAACAGACTGGTGCTGGATTGAAGCGAAAGAAATCCCCCCTTTTAACATTTTTACGGTTAGGAGAGAGGGAGAAGCACCTTACGATGTAGTTTCTAATAACGAAGATTGGCTTGCGTGTACAGAGCAAAAAGCTCTTTCTGTGACTATTGCAGACCATTACCTTGATTCCCGGCAGCAAATGGGTGTGGGAGAAAGTGAAGATAACTTTCGTGGAGATAAAAAAATTGCAAACCGCTTTTACTGCTACCAAGAATCTTCCGAAGCGTATGCACGTTATTCTTGGGCAGAGTGCCGGACAACTAGTGGGGTGCAGAACGAAGGAACGATTAAACAGAGAGAAGTTGGTGAACAACCATTTACCATTCCGTTACGAGAAGGAAAGATTGTTAACATTGTTGATTTATATGAACGGTACTATGGTCAAGAAGGATTTAGAAATAGCACTGGAATCTGGCTTCAAGATTTTGATTATTTAGAATTCTTTGTAAAATTTACGAATACCACCACATTTCCTGTGTTTGTAAATGTAAGTTTTCGTGATGATCAAATGGAGACTTACCAAAAAAATGTCTTATCTTACGCCACACCTAAATTGTTTCGAGAAGGAGAATGGATTCATATCAAAGTCCCTTGGCGAAGAGGGTTAGATGTTCACCAGATGGAAATTTCTGCCGGCCAAAATAATAATATAATGCTCGTTAAAGGGCTGTACTTAACAAAAGAAGACACATTCACTCCTTTTTGTTCTGGGATAGAGAGTGAGGATCGTAGTGCATGGGTTCTAAACCCAAATGTTGATGAACCTGGCAATGAAGTAACAGGACAATCTGTTTGTCAAGAGTTGTATGGTCCAAACGCGTGGCAAGGTCCAGTGGGACAAAAACAGTGTTGTGGTGATCAACCCAATGAGTATTTTGCTCTGGAAGGAAATAATGAGAATGCTCGGGCGTGTTGGAATTCGTTGCCTGTTGAGAAAGATAAAACTGTAATGAACGTGCAATATCTTGTTATATTTAACAACCCATTAACCGCTCTTGATGACAGCGAGCGCGTTGAATTACCCTGTCTTTCCTCAGAATGTTTCTTTATCCTTCCGGGCAGGCCTAGATACTTAATCTCCAACCAGAATCCACAACTTTACGACCTCTATTTCGTCCGCGGTCCCGGCGATGAAGTTCTTATAAGCGGTTCAGCAGAAAATCCCAGCAGATTTGAGCAGTATGGGATGATTCATGCCAAACGAGTGCCACAACAAGTCATGTTTGCTGTTGACGAGGAAGGCAGTGGTTTCTTTGGCTGCCAGCAGCCGGAGTATGTGTTTAATGGCGTCCCGCAAGGGGTAAAGACAGAAACAGTAAACTATTGCTCTGTCAAAGGAGATAAGTTTTGTTCGTTTGATGAAGGGTGGAGTGGAAAACAAATTACAGAAGTGGGATATGCACCACTTGACAACACACAGGGTTCTCTCCAAGAAGTATATGACACGTTAGAATTAAATAATACGCTTGAAGGAGAAAGTCTTTCCATTCCTGCAAATCAACGAAGCCATCCCTCCCAAGCGATTCCCGGAAAGAATATTTTACCAAACACAAAGTATCACCAAAATATTCAGGAAAATCTCCAAAAGTGGACATTGTATTCTGGCGTTCCAGGTGCTCGTAGGCAAGTGTACGCAGATAAAGAAACTTATCTTACTCAAAATAAAGATGAAGAGGGGAATTTAATTTTAAAATCAGGATATAAACTTCAATCAGATAAAATGTACGTTGGAACTAATCAAATAATCATTCTTAGCGATGACTCAGATTGCTCAGATGTTGAACTAAGTAATGATCTAATATTTTACGATAATCAGGGAAATCATATTACTTCTTCTTGGTTAGAAAGATTAAGTGGAGGTGTAATACGCTTAGATGAAGGAGTATATAATACCGGAAGTGCTTCATACATTTCTGTAATATTTACTAATGGGGGTAATAGGAATTGTGTATTAAGAACACCTGTTTTACAATTGGCCAATGCTGTGAATGATCAAACGTTCTTTAATTCTCACCCACAAGATGACGGGACAACAAGGGCGGCTTATGCCTGCTGTCCTTCCAACTACTGCTGGAATGGATACGTGTGTGTGGAACCAATGGGAGATAAACCATATCTTGCTGAAGTCCTTCCCGACGGACAGACCTACCGCTGCATTGATGGCAGCTGGGAACAACAAGAGGTGAAACATGATTGGAAGGGGCAGAATTGGGGGTTCTGTGCTGAAGATTCACAGTGTTTGGTGACGAGGGAAGGTGATCCCACGGCTACGGCAGGAACATTCTTTCAGGATCCATCTAAAGCACCTTCCTGCATCAACTCAACAGAATTTCTGGCAGACCACTTGTGCGTAGGGGGTAATTGGACAAGCAGGACAAAGTTTGTGGCAGAGAAGTTGTTAGAAGTTGTCAATAATGCAAACACGGATCAATATACATTATATTGCTCTTCTCCCAAAGAGGTATTGCCTGAAATAGATAACACTATTTTAGGAGATGAACAAAGCAACGGCATTCAATCTTATAATGATTGTTTGCACGTAAATCAGTCGTTGTTAGGTGTGAATGAGCTGGCATGTATCAATAATGTCTGTGTCTTGAAGTATGAAGAAAATGGTAGAGAGAAAAAAGTTATGGGAACAACATTAAATGTTCCTTTCTCTAAAGCCGCACCATTTCTCATAGCACTAGGCGCTGATGACCAAGAGGCACCGCAAGAGCAGCCTTGTCCAACTGGAGAAGATTTTAGTAATTGCAATGTAGATATTGATGGAAGCTTATGGTATTCTGACAGTCTTAAAACATTAATATATAGCCGGGATGTAGACAT
>CAYIBV010000088.1:0-5303 GCA_964361725.1 uncultured Methanosarcinales archaeon
CCATGCTGATATCCATTTTGGAAAACAGCGCGCTTTGCACATGAGCATTAAAAATATAATTGTAATCTCCAATAATCACTGTGGCTTGTTTCGCCAGCTCCAGAGAAATTTCGTAGCTGCACATGGTCTTTTCTTTGCAGAATGAAATCACTTCCCCTGTATGCAGTGCCCCTTGATGCTGCAGTTCTTTCACAGCTGCTTTTGCTTCTACACTCATTCCTTTCGCCGGACGTACGTTGGCATAATATTGACATTCTCCTTTTTCTACGATCGCTTTACAGAATTCATTAAAGTCTGGTCCAAACAATCCGGCAATCTCCTGGCTGCACATCCAGCGCTTGCCAATTAAATCAGCGGTGGCGAAGCGCTTTCCCGTTTTCTCCTCCATGCTCTTCAGTGTGGTCACAGCAATCTGATGCTGCGTATGCCGGTTTGTCAGGAAAAAAACTCGTTTCTTTTCTGTTAAAGCATAGGGCACGACCACGGATAAGACGCTTGCTGTTTTTCCTAATCCTGTGGGCGCCTGTGCCAGAAGAATCTTTCCTGTTTTCAGCGTGTTCTCAATGTCCTGCACTAGTACATCTTGCCCTTCCCGCAGGCGTTCATGGGGGAAGAAAGGTGATATAGACTGCATAGAGGAAGATATCATAAACCTCTCTTAAAAACTTATCTTTTGTGAAATCTCCATATGTGTATACCACCAATTTGTGCTATGCGCATACAAATCTCCATAACCTTTAAATATAGCTGTTACAATATAGCTGTTCTGATGGATAAATGTTTAAATACAACTTGCAAACTGTACACCGCAGGGGTGGGGATGATTTACTTATGAGGTGGAGTTACGTTGAATAAAGCCAAGAATAAAATTATCTTTGACGTCTTTTTCCGGGAGAAGCCAGCAATGATGCTGGTAGAGTTAAAGAATGCAGACAACCATGTCTATGCCTCTGTGCTTGCCAAGCAGATTGACTGTACATACAGTCATGTGGTAAAAATATTGCAGGAGATGCAGAAAGCAGATTTAATCAATTTTAAAAAAGAAGGTCGGCTCAAATTATTAGAGCTCACCAAGAAAGGACGGGAAGTGGCCTGCAACATTGAAAGCATTAAGACACTCTTGTAAGTGTGTCTTTACTTTTATTTTTTTCTTTCTGTTTATGACAATAATGACAGACACAGATTATTTTGATCGAGATCACCTAGACTGGTTAAAAAGGATTTTACAAAGAGAATTTAAGCTCACAGTTCTGGATCAGGCGCAACTGGATAATTTAAAGAACGTATTAGAAGAAAGATTAGCGGAAAAAGAAAAGCAAATACGATCCGGAACGCTTCCTGATGGAAGGCAAGTGACTGTAGACGAAGATGGTCTTTCTCGCATCGTTGGTAGTGTATTGTTGAATGAAACGTACATTGGTTTGGTTCGTGGTGTTAATATGACACTCAGCATGCTTGCTGGTACGTACGGATTGAAATACAACCCCATAGAAGAAAGAAAAATATATTAAAATAAAAAATCTTTTATTCCAAGTACATCTTCAATCTGTTCATGTCTAACTTCCAGTCCATGGGCAGTCTCTTTGACCGTTGATAATACTTTACTAAGCGCCTGATCTTTGAACTGGTCAATAACAGTCCCCGTTTTGCGGTCTGGTCATGCTTGTTTCCTTCCATATGCTGCTTGACTGCAATCAATTTTTGGATTAGTGCCATCACATCTTCAGGGATGGATTTTCTCACGTTATTTTCATGCATGATCTGCATGGTGCTCTTATTCGTTGCTGCTTTCACGCTGGGAATGCCATAGGTATCCCGTAATATCATCCCCGTTTCTGATGCTGTTTTTCCGGACTTAGCGAACTTCACTACTAATTTTTCTACTTCTTTCTCTTTATAGGGAGCCCAGGACGGCACTCGTTTTACTGGTTTTGTACTGCCGCTTTTTCCTTTTCGTCGTGAATGCATGCGTGCCATTGTTATATCCTCACTTGTTTCTAGATAGGGGAGAATGAGCGATTACGTTCCTCTCCTGTACGGGTAAGCATGGACCTGAATTCTCACTTGTCGCAACCGACCCGCCACTTGAATTTTATGCTGGTATCGTTGTTTCTTTAAAAAGATTACCTTTTTTTCATATTATGTAAGATGCTTCAATATAAAATCTTTTGTCACTCTTCTCCATTCTCCTTCCCCTAACGTGCCTAGGGTTAGTCTGCCAATAGAAATTCGCTGTAATTCTTTCACCGTATATCCCACGCTCTGAAACATCAATCGTATCTGCCGTTTCTTTCCTTCTGTAATAGTAATGCGTATGGTTTTGTTCTTGCCGCGTTCCACCTGTGCCGGAAGAGTGATGTATTCTTTCTCATCTACTATAATGGGTACTCCCTGGCGTAACGCATACATCTGTTTGTCTATAACTTCTTTATCCAGCAGGGCAACATAAGTCTTTGAAATATGACGATTGGGGGAAGTGATGAATGAGGATAATTTTCCATCGTTGGTCATGATCAACAAACCAGTAGTGTTTACATCCAAACGTCCTACGGGAGACACGGGAAAGCGTGCGAGGAATGTTCCCACATAGGGAGCGCGGTCATACTTCTGGCTGGAATATCCTTTTGGTTTGTTCAGGAGGAAATAAAATTTCTCCTCGCTCACAATAGGTCTTCCCTCTACCAGTACTTTCTTCTTGGCAGGATCAACCTGAAAGTCTGGGCGTGTGCATCGCTTTCCATCGATGGTAACCAAGCCTTGAAAAATGACCTCTCTGGTTTCATGTATCGTTCTTCCGATACCCGCTTCGTTCAGGAGTTGATAGAGTCGTTGTTTGATCATGTTTTTTATTGAGAACGAGCCTCTTTGATTAATTGTTTAAACATTTTGTAATTTTTCTCTAATTCTTTCTTGCAGAGGGGTAATGAGAGGATGTTCCACTTTTCATCCATTTTAAGTTCCACTTGATGTAATGCTTCATCAAGGGAGGCATATCTTTTCTCTAACATTTTGATGTAAGCAAAAATTCCTCGTGGGGTAAGAAAGCGATAACAATCAGCATTTGCCACAATTTCAGCCTCTTTACACGTAAAAGGAACATCTTTATGATGGGCTTCGATGCAGTTTAAGACTTTACGTATCGTTTCTTGGTCTACGTTATACTCTTCCAGTAATTTCTTTCCTGCCTGTGAACTTCGTTGTACATGCTCTTTTAATTTTCCTTCTCGAATACATTCTCCCAACTTACAATCCATAAGCATCGTGCCAAGAAGTACTACATCTCCGTCACCGCTAACTTGTTGAGCCAGTCGTTGACCTTCTGCATTTGCAATAAGAAAGTGATCTAACAGGGGAGATCCATTTTTCTCAATTTCCTGTAAAGAAAATTCCTCAACAACTTTTATAATATTATTCATAACACAGTATAAACCGCAATAAGATATAAACTTTTTTACTTTATCTCATTCTCTTCAGCCGCAAATCCTCTTCCAATTGTCTGATGACTGTCACTAGGTTTGGACCTTTTTGGAGTACTAAGAGTGGCTTATTCGCCCCTTGAATAACAACAGGAGTACCTTCAATGAGATATGCTCGCGGTCCAAATGTTGTCGGTTCGCCGCAGGTGTCCACTAATATCGGCGCTCCGCCCCGATGATGCAGATAGCGATCCACTTCCGCCACTTCATCCCGTGTTAATCCTGTTTTCAGCTGATAACTCGTCAGGCGTACCGCTTCAGAATCTGTTGCTCTGACGTACCGATCACTCCAATGTTTACTCATACCTCCTCTGGAAAGAAAAGAGTATAAAAAGATTGTTGAAGTTGAGAAATGATAATGATTAAAGATTTTGTGATAAAAACTCCGCTGCTGTTACAATACTAATTCTCCCAAACTCTTTTAGCTTTAACAAATGAGGATCGCCACTAATGATATAACAAACATTTCCTACCACAGCTGTCTCTAATATGGCGTTATCATCTGGGTCCTCTGTAATGACCTTAAGGCTACCGCTAATTTCTGTCATTGTGGCAATGTTTAAAAGAATAGTAATAAATGTCTCTTTCTGTTCTTCTGTAAACATGAATTTTGGATAATCCATTACTCTGCGTAACTCATTCAATTGTTCTGGGGAGGTAACTAATTCTAACTCGCATCTGACACATTTCAGAAAAATCTCTCGAGGATTTCCATTCCATCCCAGGGCGGAAATTAGAATGTTTGTGTCTAGGAGGACTTTCGGCGCGCCCATTTCACTGCCTCATCAACATCCTCAGAAGTCACGGTTTGCTTTCTGAACTGCTTTTCAATTTCCCGACTTAATCTCTTAAATTCCACATTCACATTCGGGATTTTTACTCTCTTAAACAACACACCATTTTTTATGGGAAAAGAGATAAATCTATCCCCTACGGCGAAACCTTCCTGTTCCCGAATCTCCTGAGGGACCACCAATTGCCCTTTTGGACTCATTTTAACAAAATCTGTATCCATATTAATTACCTCTAGTTTGACAGTTAAACTATTAAACTATATAAATTTTTCTCCGGAAAAAATGGTCATGTATCACCAATTAAGAAGTATTCATGATCGAGAAAGGAGAAATTAATGAAATATTTTTAAACTATAACTATTATAGTTACTATAATGAATACCACAATTCAACTAAGCAATGAAACAAAAAGCTTTATAGGCACATTCGGTACTAAAGAGAATACATATGAAGATGTCATTCTACGAATGTACCACTTAGCAGTCAAAGAACAGTTACGGGAATTCTTGCTTTCCTCTGAAAATACCCTCCCCATAGATGACGCGATTAAGAGAGCTAAAAAGAAATGGTCCACGTAGAAATCACCAAATCTCTTCTTGAGCAAATAGAAAAAAAAATTAAGCATGAAAGTATCGACATTTTGCAGCATCTTACATAAAAAAAGTAGCCCCGGGCGGATTCGAACCGCCGTCAATGCCTTTCATTCCAGTATCCTAAACACCAGACCAAAGGGCACTATGCTAGTCCGCTACACCACAGGGCTTTCGCTTTTTGCTGTTCCTCATGGTGTTTATAAAATTTTGGGTGAAACTCTTCACAGAATTCCAATCACACGGCATGGCGCGCCATCTGCATCTTGGATTTTTAACGGTAAAATAGAGCATTGAAATCTCTTTCTTGCTAATCGGTCTATATTCACCAAATTCTCTAGCTCACGCACATGAAAACAAACGACGATTTGTTTTCTGTGCAGAAATGCGACAGTTTTCGCATTTCTTGCACTACAGAGCGGAGCTATGTCCTTTTAGTGTAT
>CAYIBV010000089.1:0-5203 GCA_964361725.1 uncultured Methanosarcinales archaeon
AAGAAGCGTTCCATGAAATTGTACAACAGTGCGTAGAGAGCAAAGATCTGCGTATCGGATTGTATTTAATGCGGGAAGCAGGAAATTTGGCGGAAGAACGAAGTTCACGGATGATTACTCTTCCTCATGTGGCAGAAGCGGTGAAGAAAGTAGAGGACTTCCACATCAAGCCAAAAGAAGGATTAGACCCAGAATTATTACAGCTATTAGACTTGATCCGCAGCCAGAGCGGACAGAAAATCGGAGATATTTACACTACATACATGGACAAAGGAGGAGAGATGAGTTATAAGAGTTTCCAACGGCGCATCCTGAAACTGAGCGAGGCACGATTCATCTGTACAGAGAAAGTTTCCGGGAAGGAGGGGAATACAACAATTGTGAATTATAATGCTAACAAGAAACTGACGGAGTATTAGTCATGGAAGAACTACTGAAACTTAGGAAATTCTACCAACTGAAGAACATTGAGCGGGCAAATTCTGTGGGAACACGCAAAGAAAGCCCTGCTGAACACAGCTGGAGCTGTTTGATATTAGCGGATTACTTTCTGGAAAAAGCAAAGATGAATTTGGACAAAGAGAAAGTGTTTGATCTTCTTGTATATCATGATGTGGTGGAGATTGAAGTAGGAGATGTAAATTTACTTAAAGAGCAAGAGCGGAAACACAAAGCAGAACGGGAGAAACAAGCTGCTCATGTGTTACACCAACATCTTCCTTCTGAACTGGGAAAAAAGTTTCTGACTTTATTTCACGAATATGAAGAAGGAAAAACCATGGAAGCAAGATTTGCCAAAGCCATTGATGCTTTAGATGCTGTCATACACGAATTGGACTATCCCCAAGACTGGAAGGGGTGGACGGAAGAGTTCCTGAGGAAGAAGAAAGGACCATTGTTTGAAGAGTTTTTGGAATTGAAACTATTTTTTGAAGAAATGTTGCGGTTCTGTAGGGAACAAAAGTATTTTAGTTAGAAAATTAACGAAGGTCTTTTAAATATGACTAATGTAAACGTATATATGCCACATACTGTTCACCCCGAAACATTTATATCATTTCTGGGATATTCGTTTAGTATATGGATAAAACAGTTGAAAAGATCATCCAACAAGCACAGAAAGATCCAGTAGTGATAGCTGTTGCTTTTTTTGGAAGTTATGCCCGTGGTGAACCACATCGCGATGTAGATGTATGTATATTTCTAAAACCCGCTGAATATTCCCCTCAGTTCCTTTCCTCTAAAAAACTCCAATTTACTCCAGAAGAGGAGAAGTATGATGTACAGATATTTCAACAACTTCCTCTTTACATCCAAAAGAGAATCCTTAAAGAAGCTAGAATTCTTTATTGCAAAAATGAGGATTTGTTGTATGATTTATACTTTTTAACCATTCGTGATTTTGAACATTATGAGCACATTTATGAAACCTATTTAGAGGCAGTAGAAAGTGGATAAAAAGAGAATATTATCATTATTGGACTCGTTACAGGTTTATGTACGAGAATTAGAAGAACATTTACCCTCATCATTGCTAGAATATAACAAAAACTTAGAGAAACAGAGATTTTGTGAGAGAACTTTGCAATTGCTTATAGAAGTATGTATCGATATAGCTAATTTCCTTGTGAAAGAGCTAAAGTTAGGACTCCCGGAAGAGGAGGAAACTGTTTTTGAAAAAATTAAAGATAAAGAGATTATTTCAGAAGAAATGTATGAAAAACTAAAAGAAATGAAGAAATTTAGGAATGTTCTCATTCATCAGTATAGAGCTATTGATAATTCAATTGTCTATTTTCATGCTACCCAAGAAAGTAGCGACTTTATAAAGTTCAAAAAGGAAATACTTTCTTTTATTAAGGATTATGAAAGCAGGAAATTGAAGAAAAATTAAAGAAAATCCTGAAAAGCAGCTATCCCCCCCTAAAAGGCAGGGATTTACGCAAGAAAAGTGACAGCGATCACTTTTCTGCGCAGAAATGAGATATTCTTCACATTTCTTGCGCCGCTTTTCCGAGACTTATTTTCTAAAACAAGAAAAGAAACAACGATTTCTTTTCTGTTCGGAAATAAAGTAGTTTCTTTATTTCCCGAATGAAAAGTAGCGAAATCAACTGCAGCATTCATCCCACACCATGAATAGTGGGGATTTCTGCTCTTTTCATTTAACTAAAGGGCAACCCAATATCCACCACAATAGATTTATCCTGCAACTGTTCCAATCCTTGCTTTAAATCATGAAACGTAATGATCAAGTCTGCTTGACAGACTTTCTCATGAACCATTCCTCTATCTGGATCTAAACCAGAGGGAATGTCTATGGCAATCTTTATCCCAGGCAAGGAATTAAAATAATCAATGGCAAAAGAAATGGGATCATGCAGTTCGCCTTGAAAGCCCGTTCCCAGAAGGGCGTCCACAAGCACTAAATCCAGCGTGGGCTGGATATGAAATCTCTTCAGATCATCCTGCGAGGTAATGGGAACAATGGTCACACTCTTTTTGAGACCATCATATTTTTCTCTTGCTTCCTCTGTCAATTTTTCTTTTTCGCCAAAAAAGAGCACAACCACAGGATTTTCCTGCGCAAAATACTTTGCGGCCACGAACCCATCTCCCCCATTATTACCCTGGCCACAAAAAAAAATAATATGCTTCCCACGAAGATCATAATTCTCATAAGTAACAGTATAAACCTGCCGACCGGCATGTTCCATCAAGTCTTTAGGAAAAATTCCCTGAGTATGGGCATGGCGTTCCAATGCTTTCATCTGTTTCGTGGTGATCACGACATAAAGAGGTAAATGGTTATTTATATAATTTTAGGAACAGAATTACAGATTTGAATCCTGCCACATGATGGTGAAGAATTGTTTGTATGATTCTGCCACTTCTTTGCTTCTGATGAGGGTTACTAATGGCTGTTCTGACCAGACTACGATAGCCACTTTATCTCCAAAGATCCACGTTGTGGCTGGAGTATCGTACATGTGAACATTAAATCGTATCTGTGCTTTGGGAAAGGCGTTCGATTTTATTCTTCGTAATTTCTCGATAAAAATAATTTTTAAAGGAATGTTTAGTTTTCCCCGTCTCATGTGCCATTGTTCAGCGTAATGAGTAAATAATTGCACAAATTTTCCCTCTGCTCCAAACACAAAGAGAGGCTTTCTGGTGTTCAGGACATCTTCCGCTACAGATTTTAATCCCTGACGCCCTTTGTAAATTGTTGCTTCCTGCGGCTCCCGGCTCAGTTTTCTTTTATTTTCTAACTCTGGAAGAATAGAAGTGATTAAATCTTTCTTGTTTTTTATTTCCTGCTCTTTTTCTTCCATATATTTGATTAGCCTATCTGGTGTAGTTGCTTCAAAGTATTTTCTGTTAGCTTTGATGACATAACTGACTAAACCACGATCAGTTAGACGATCTAAAGCATCATACACATTTGTCCTATTGACGCCAGACCTTTTCGTGATTTCGCCGGCAAGGGCAGAGCCTAGGTCAAGTAATGCAAGATAGACTTTAACTTCGTTTCCTGATATTCCTATGGATTCCAGGGCTGCTTTGACATCCATGCGTTCCCTATTCACCTCATTTATTATAAACTTTTCTATTGTTGTGGTATGTTATTACAACAAAGATTATTATATAACCGCCCTCTTGACCAAAAGTGTGGTTGAGGTAGGAGGATAAAAATGATTGAATTATATGATGTAGGAAGAACAACCCACAAGCCTGTACCAAAGATGTATGAATTTATTATGCAGAATGCGGACAGATATGTGCAAGATCAAGCATTAGCTCAACGACTGAAAGATGAAGCCGCACAACGGGAACTTCCCGGGCATAGCATTCCTCAGGAACTCTTCAGTGAAATGTGCAGAATATGGGTTGAAGCACATCGTACGGGTGACTTCCCGATTGAGGCATCAAAGCTAGTGTATCCAGACACAATACCACAATTTCGAAGAGTAAAAGAAGCTGGAAGAAACATCGGAGTTTTAACCTCGGGGTCAGAAGAATTTACAAAGGTTTTGTTTAGGCTTCCAATCGGGGAAGGTGAAACCTTGGCAGATCTTGTTGATGAATTCCTACTGGGAGATAAAATCGGCGACAAAGATTCCCCTGAAACATTCGCTCGACTGTGGGATGCTCGTAAAAGTGATATCTATTCCATTTATGACGATAAAGAATCTGTATGTCTCGCTGCCAGTGAAGGCATAAGACAAGCCGGTGGTTATGCTGCGATCTTCTTAGTAGATCGAAATGGTAGATATGTAAATCAAGATGGCAGATATTATGTGAGTGAAGAAAATTCAGCTAGTCATAAAGTACTGAAAGAGAATCTAATTCACATTATCAAAAGTTTTGATGTTTTAGAAGATAATGATGACGAAGTTCCATATCATCATGATGCTGAACCCCGTATAGTAAGGCCGAAACTTGAAATGGATCATGATCTATAGAACTCAAGACACCATATGAAGAGTCGTACTAAATACAGCTTTAAAGATAGGGCATACGCCTTACTTAGTGGAACTTATGAGTTGTTTGAAACTATTGAAGTAAAATGTGAAGTAAATTGAACTGGCAAAAACTAGTGGAACGGGAAGGAGACTTCTTTAAGAATGTCCTCCTCTATGAAAGCCTAGAGGAGAATTTTCCAAAAGTATTTGACCGTCACCATCCCCCTTTTCTCACAGTTCGGAAAGGAGATGTTTTCATTCATTACCAAAATGAGGACGGTCGAAAAGAATTTGCTCAGTATATGGAAAAGCAAAGCCCAAAAAGTATGGAAAATATTATTATAACCGGTAAAAAACATTTTCAGGAATTAATAGCATTTTGCCAAAATTGTCCTGATGTTCAGCTCTGTTCTGATCATGAATTGGCAGAACAGCTTCAAACATACTGCCACTTGTATAAACAACCGTACCCTTACTTTAATGTGACCTCTTTTGCCGATTATGTCACGAATACGTCTATCGTCAGTGCCATGGCAAAATGGCGTCTCTGGGCGCGAGATCATTTTAATAAAGTTCATGAATTAGCAGAACCATTGTTTCAGGAAATTGCGAAGAGAATACATCTTACAATAAAAGAATTAAAATTTCTGAAACCTCACGAGATTGTTAATGCTCTCAAAATGCACAGTAAGATACAATGTCGGCAACGCTGTTATTTTCATTTTGAGAATGGTTCG
>CAYIBV010000090.1:0-5027 GCA_964361725.1 uncultured Methanosarcinales archaeon
TGGACATTGCTTTATAAATTTCTGGCATCATTAAAAACTGTAGCTGCGATTTTAGGCTACTTCCACTTTCCATTTCTGTCAGGTGTATCATTCTTCCATCACCGTTTCTATTTTCTCCAAATCACAAAATTCTGTACTAAAATTATATGCGCCGGCATTGAGGAATATCAATTGATCCCCAACTTTTGGCTCTTTCAGATACACTCGATAGCGAAATAAATCCATCGAACAGGGGGTGATCCCTTTAATCACATAGGGCTGTCCTTGCTCTTTCTCCACTTCTCCCTCCACCAGCAATTTCACCGGAACAATTAACGCATCCATATCAGAATTATAGACTGAGGCATTGACAATGATATTGTTTTCGTGAATGCCGATAATCTGCGTTACCAATTTTACGGCTGGTGCAGCAATAAATCGCCCCGGTTCCAGCATCAAGTGAATATTCTGCGTATTCAACCATTCTTTGAGTTCTTTTATTTTCTGGAAAATAACCGGGATTACTTGTGTATTCGTATTGGCATATTCCGCGGGCAATCCTCCACCAATATTGATGATGGAAATTGCTTTTAGCGTTTCTTCATCTAGCGAATGCATAATTTCGTACTGATAATTCCATTCGCTCATGTTTTGGCTCTTGCGATGGAAGTGGATGCCAAGATGATTTATTTTTGATTGTAAGTTTTGATTGTTTGTTATTTCTTTAATCATTTTATTGATAACATCTGATTTCATCCCGAAGACGAAATAACGTTCCGTTCTCAGTGTATTTTCTTTAAGTTTTAATCGTAATAGTAAATTTATTTTATTTTTAATTTCATTTTTTTCTAAGAATGATAATAACATATCTAAATCAACTTCGTTATCAACCACGAAATAAAGTATTCCATAATCAATAAGCGTTTTTATTTCTTCTTCTGTCCATGCTTGGGCAAGGAAAACAACCAGTGATTTATCTTGAACGTTTTTAAGTTCGTTGACAAGATGGATGCTAAATAGGGAATCAGTCTCTTTTTCTAAGATTGGTGTGATTAATGGATTAGTTTTGGAACTGTAGGAAATGAAATCGGCTATTGCTCTGACTTTTTGAAATTGGTCAAGTACTTTACTTTTTGATAAGATGAATTTCGGGATCATTCTATCTTCACAAGTTTATCTCCTTTTCGTATTCTTGGTTTGCCTGGCCATTGAGAATAATATATGCCGCCCTGTCGGAGAAGTCTTATTTCCATAGCGATAACCTCGTTATATTGATCTTCCCCCAATTGATACGCACAGTGAGCAGCGCCCCAGTTATCAACGAGAATATCTCCTCCTGTCAGACAAGAGATACTTTCAGGAAGCACATCCAACAGAGGATTATTAATAAGTGTCACTTTGGCAGGATCGGAGATAATCTTACATCTTTCAGATAATTCATCTAGTCTTTCTCGTTCGTCTGGAACGTGTAATCTTGCATATTCCAGCATTCGTATCATTAATCCATAGTCGGCAGGATCTACGACAATAGGGGGAGTTTCTACATTTCCTTGTCGTATTAAATAAGGGACAAGTTCGCCCATCCCCGCCCCAATTTCAACGATTTGACATTTTGGTGATAATTTATCAAGTTTCTGAACGAGAAATGGATTATATCCTTGTTCAGGATCATCACTGAAAAGATTTCTCCCCGTAATGCCTGCTTTGTTTTCAGAACCATCTATGTTTACTTCGAACCTAATATTCTCGTCAGGTGATCCCAGGAGGACATATTTTCTATCATCAGTCATAACATGCCAAGCATCTGGTGTCGACCACTGAACAAATATTAAATCATTACTCATTTTCCAGCAACCCCTCCTCTTTCAACTGTTCCAGCGCTTTAATCATCGCCAGCGGAAACATGATGGTCACATCGCCAATAACTGTCGCAACATCAGAAGCATCCTTCACCTTTCCCCACGACTTAGCTTCATCCGTTGTCGCTCCACTCATACTCCCTGATGTCTTATGCGCAGTTGTCATATACACTGCATATTCCGCTCCACCATTGAGCAACGTACACAATATGGCATGATGCTTGGAAATGCTCCCTCCAAGAGCAATAACCCCTTTCTTATCATCATGAGTGGTTGCAAATAATATATTCCCAAAATCTTTCACCACATCAACCACAAAATCTTTGTGATTCTGTTGATACAGATACAAATGAAAACCAAAGGCCCCATCAGTAATTGCCGGGCAGAAAATAGGCACATTATGTTTCGCCGCCTGATATAAAATAGAATGTTCATCGTTTAATATCAACCCAATCTCACGTAACATCTCCGATACCGCCCAACGTGGCTGTTTTTCATATAATTTCTGCAGTACGGGAGTGATCCAGTCTTCAAAATTCATGTAGCTTTCATTGTTGATGAACAAATTCCCTACGCGATTGACCCCTTTCTCATGCAATTCTACATCATCAACAGAAAATGAGCCAATGGAAAATTTCTCACCGGTTGCTTTCATAATATCCTCTTCAATACCACCGACCGTTGTCACAATAACATTTGCCATTCCCAGTTTAATCAACTGCGCAAAGAATCCCCGCAGGCCGGAAGTGACCATGTTAGAGGTAAACGTCAGGAATATTTTAGCAGAATCTTTCTTCATCTTGACGATGACGTCTGCCGCTTGAGCTAATTCCACGCTTTGAAATCCTACATCTCCTAACTGCTCCACCAATTGTGATACAGTTATTCCTTTCTTCCATTGAAAATCCTGAACCTGTGACATATTTTTACCTCCTGTTTTAAACGCACTCAAAACCACATAATTTAATCTATGAGAAAAAAGAAAACCGTACTAACTTCCCATCTTGCGCACTGAATCCATAGTTCTTTCTTATCTAGAGGTTTATTTAAATATCTTTCCAAAAAATATTCATAAATTATATAAACTAACTACCCTCCAATCAAAGTTATGTCCAGAGAAGCTCACTACCCTCAAACACAAGAGTTAGATACCATCATGAAGGGAATGGGTTTTCTGCATACCGCCAATGGAAAGGTAACCATCACTTCTCCTGATTTAAGTTCACAGCATCTTCGTATCCTTGCCGAAATTGGCCTGGCCAACTGCTTTTACGATCCAGAAAATTTTGAATCAATCATGGTGAGAAGACGGCGAAAAAGCTCTCCCTACGGCATCCATATCCTCTCTAAAGAGAAAGCCTATTCCACTAAAAATGAGACTGAACTTACCCCGTTGGAAGAACGCGCAAAAGAATTTCCCCAGCGATACCTTCTTGTTGATAGAGAAGACCTGCAGCACTTTCAAGCATTGGCACAACGTCTGCCACCAGAAAAATTAGTACAGTACCTAGAGCCGGAAGCTTCTCATCAAAGAGAGAGAACTGCCCCTACAGAAATTGTATTTGAACCACCAACACGTTCTTGGTTTTCACGAAAAAGATCAGGAAGATACTGCAATCTTGTTGATGCCATAGCTCATTTAGAAGGAGGCATCGCAGAAATGGATGTACGAATGATTCGTGGAGCAAAACATCAATTGTTAGCTTTCACTGGTGCTTTGGGAGTTGGTATCTGCAATCGTCCCTTGGGAAGCATTGCTGGAAGATTAGCATACAGCGAATCGTCAGTTCCTTTGGAAATCATCTTTGGACCAGAAGTTGTTCTTAGCCATGAACATTCAGAAAGACTAGAGGACTATCTTGGTGAACCATTTAGACTTAAAGATGGAACAGTAATACAATTAGAAACAACCATACTCCATCCACGTCGAGAGAATGGTACCGCGTACATTAATCCCCAGCGCCCAGATGAATCAGCACAGCTTCTCTACCAAATTGCCTCTGACGCTGAACCACTGCTTTGTGATCCAGCACGTATTCTCATCGGAAAAGCATTTGAAAAAGATCCAGACCCGGAACATCTGGGGGCATTGAATCGCCTGCACATGTATCGAGGAAGATACCATGATGCTGCTCAGGCTTTTGAAGTAGCCAAACCATTTTTTGAAACAGTAAATGATCCACAGGTAAAATCAGAATTTTTCAATTATGGTGCTGATACTTTCTGCCGTTTAGGAAAACTCGAAGAAGCAACATCTCTGGCACAACAAGCGAGGGATGCAGACCCAGATAGTCATCTTCCCTATTTTATGTTAGGAGCGATCAACCAAGTCAAAAGTGATTATCCTGCTGCACAGCGAGACCTAGAACACTCTCTTACGTTAAGATCAGATGTTCCCATTGTCCACCAATTCTTAGAACGAACGAAAAGAGCAGCAGATCTTCTTGCACACTAAAAAGCAAAAGTGATCTTACTCCATATGTACTAAAACTAAAGAAACCTTTAAATAGAACTTCACTTATTAAGTAAGTGATTGAACATGAATATTAGTAGCCACGCTCGTAAAGAGATGGAACATAGCATCATCACTGAAGGAGAGGTGCGTGAATGCCTTCAGTATGGTCAGTTGGTTATAAAGCAGCTGGTTCAGGGAGAAAAGCGTTATGGAAAACAGATTGAGTTTAAAAATAAAAGAATAGTTGTAATCTATACGTACGAAAACCAAGAAGAAAAAGTCATAACTATGTACCCAATACGGAGGAAAAAAGAATGGTAAAGCAAAAAATGGAGGAAGGCAAACTGTATTGTGCTCAGTGCGAGCAAGAAATGAAACAGGTAATAGTCCCCCACTATGAATTTGAAGAGGGAGTGACTTTACATCGCGTTCAAGGATACCAATGCGCTTCCTGCAACCAGTTATTTTTTACACAAGAGCAAGCTAAAGAAATGGAAGTAAGAACGAATGAACTTAAAGAATATACTTTTGGATTTAAGCGGAAAGTTACCATCAGTGGTAGAAGTTTAGTGTTAGGGATACCAGTAGAACTTGCGGAACATGTACAACTCAAGCAGGGAACGATAGTAAAAATTGTCCCTATTTCCAATGATAGTTTTCTGGTAAGGAAGACGTAACTGAAATTTGATTTCTTGAATGGGTGCATACCCCGTTGCGCAAAGTGAAACAGCGAT
>CAYIBV010000091.1:0-2885 GCA_964361725.1 uncultured Methanosarcinales archaeon
GTTTCAGTTGTACGATTTTTTCGTACAACTCAAATCCTTCATCTTTAAGCTTAATCTTTAGGTCTGACCAATATCTTCTAGGGATTGAGCTACCAGTTAAAACTGCTACAATATCTGTAATGGAAAAGAACCATTCTTCATTATGCCAGGTTCTTCGTATGCCTTTGCCCTGAAAAATAATCAATGATGTTTCTGGATCCATTCTAATGGTTATTAAATGAACTTTTCTTTAAATACTTTGTCCAAACTTGTCCAGTGACCAGTGGGTTGTACAATAACTACCAGATACTTACTCGTAATGTTACACTTGACATGTGGGGTGATAACAGGGAGGGCTACAGGACTACTGGGATAGGTTCTAAGAACTTTCATATAGTTTTAAATAATAAACAGCGTGTTCTTAGTATTATGTGGGTGGCTAAATTCAAGATTAAGCATGACGACTGGATTTTAGATAAAACCGTAAAATACCATGTTGTGGCCAGAGGTATTCCTCTCACCAGTTATGTAAAAGGAAGGAAGCATTTTCATACAGGCATGGTTTTCCTGTATGGTGCTGAACAAGATAAGAACAGATTTATTACTAGTGTAAAGAATGATTATAGAATAAAGAATTGCAATGTTAACGGAAACTAATTGTTTGTGTTGATTGAAGGAAACGATTCTATTGCCGAACTGTTTGACAGGTCTTTATTTTACATTCAGCCCGTTTTAATGAAAGAGGGGTTTGAGTATTGGGAATTGGGTTCTTGGGAAAAGAAATTATTGATTCAGTTTTACGATAACGTTAGGAGCATAGCGCAGGTTAAGATGCTGAAACTGAAGAGAGAGTCGCTTTCCGTTTTTATCCAGCATGCAGTGCCCAATCTAACGGAAAAACAAAGAACTGTTCTGGAATGGGCGTTGGAAAACGGGTATTATAAATATCCTTGGGTAGTCTCTGTGATGGATTTGGCAAAGAAAGCAAAAATACCGCGAACAACTTTTCAGGAGCATCTGAGAAAAGCGGAAGAAAGAGTGATGAATATATTGATAGAACCGCTAAAATAGCAGTCATATGACGGCAAAAGTATAATAAATATAGTCTGTTCTAGACACTAAAGACCACCAATCTTAGTATTGAACATGACCACACAAAAAATCTTTTGGGAAAATCCGTACTTGATAGAATGCAAAGCCACAGTAACAAGCATTAAGGGAAATAAGATTAAGCTAGATCAAACCATCTTCTTTGCGTTTTCCGGTGGTCAAGAATCTGATCAAGGAACAATTGGCGGAATAAATGTTATTAGTGCTGTAAAGCAAAGAGATAAAGAGAGTATCATTGATATTGAATATGAATTAGAATATGAATTAGAACATGAACCCCATTTTATAGTTGGTGAACAAGTAGACGTGAAGATAAACAAAGAACGAAGAGAAAAATTACGGAAACTACATTCCGCAACTCATATTGTGTACTATTTTGTTATGGAAACATTAGGAAGATTGAAAATAATTGGCTCAAATATTGCAGAAGAAAAAGCACGTATAGATTTTTTGTACGGCAAGCCATTAAATGATGTTCTTCCAGATATCCAAAGTAACGTAAATAGATTCCTTCAAGAAAATCATGCCATAATTACAAAAGAGGATGAGCAAAAGCCAGATTTAAGAGGGTGGACTTGTGAAGAATGGAAAATGCCCTGTGGAGGAACGCATCCTAAATCAACAGGCGAAATAGGAAATCTTGAATTGCAACGAAAAAATATTGGTTCTGGAAAAGAAAGAATAGAGATAAGACTTATGTCATAATGTTATCTCCAGTAATTATAAAGTATATCTTTAGCATAGAAATCCATTTAAACACTCTTGGTTCTTACGGTTCTATGAGCAAACTCATTTATTGCGCTACCCCTTCCCACTTAGTCTCTAAAATTATAGAAATTATGGATTATGTGACCAATCAGGGACTGGCTCCCCTGCATCCGTTTCAGGCTCTTCCTTATGAACGATTTGAAGGAAATCCCCATGTGGGAAGAGAAAAATCTATGGAATATTGCCGCCGTCTTGTAGAAGTGTGTGATGAATTCTGGATGTTTGGCATCTCCAATGGCACGCTGGAAGAGCTTGTTCATGCGTTAAAGTTAGGAAAAACTATTCGTCTTAACTTTGAGGGATTTGACATAGAATGGAAGAAGTATTATACTGAACTTGGCCCAACATATGGAAATCCATTAGATGCATTATTAAAAGTAGCCTAAGAAAAAAACTTTCCCAATCCCTGTTGGGAAACGCTCTTTGTATGTTCTGTGAGCGATTCAATCTTTTTCTTCACCCGCTCTTCGTTGAAATCATGTTCTTCCACCAGAAGATGATATAGTTTTTTTTCGTTTATAGGCTTCCATTCCAACGTATACGTATCTGTAACGGGAATATTCTGGATAGTGTTCATCAGTTCTTTCCATGACAACTCGGGATGGAATTTTTCCCATTCTATTTTTTGGAAGAGGGAGGAAAAATCATGTTTATATTCCTGCACTAACTTCAATGCGGTTTTAGGACCAATGCCTTTGACTCCCCCAGGATTGTAGTCTGTACCTATGAGCAGGGCGATGACAATGAGCTGTTCCAAATCAATATGTAATTCCGCCAGAACGTCCTTGAGGGAAATTAATTCTGGTTTGACAATAGTGTATGCTAATTTACCTGTCCGTTTTCGTTTTCCTTCCACAGAAAGGTTACGGATCAAAAGAGGACAGCCAAAGATCAAATTGTCGTAATCCTGACTCACGGAAGCATAGGCATCACCTTTCTTGACCATATAAGAGGTCTGTGCCTCTCCCTCTGAAGGAGCTTGAATGATCGGTAAACCCAGCGCAGTGATAACTTCTTTGGCATCGGCA
>CAYIBV010000091.1:2895-4967 GCA_964361725.1 uncultured Methanosarcinales archaeon
GTGCGGGCAGCATACTTGTGCATTTCTTTTATATCACCGGCTTCTTGCGCTACTTTCAGTTTCAGGGACGCTTCCTGCTTGATTGCCGTACGTTTCTCCCACGTTTTCTGTTTAATCTCCGGCGCTTTCCCGTCAAAGACAAATGCGACGTGCACTCCCTGCTCCATCAATGAAGTCGTGCGGCTGAATAAGCCAATTAAATGGGAAGTGACATGGCCATGCTTGTCCGTTAACACTGTCCCATCAATGCTCCGGATAGTGGTGAGATATTGATAGAGATTATTATAAGCATCAATGACGAGAATCTTTCCTTTCAGGCCGCTGAGGGAAATTTCCTTTTTGACCATAAAATCTTTAAAGTTGACACCCATGTTATTCCAGTCTCTTAATGATCATATTTTCTAACGTGCCAGAGTCAAGCATATCCTGTGCCTTTTTATGGATTTCGCCGGTATATAAGAATAACAGAGGGAGACGCTTGCGCTGTGCTTCCATGTATGCTGCTGAAATATCTTTCTCATCACATTTGGTTTTGCTCTTCGCTTTGCAGAAGTACACTGTTTTTCCTACGGTGGAAGGCACACGCACTTTAAAGTTCATTTCGGCATTCTTGCGAATGGTTTCTTTCTCTTCAATCTCAATGCGATGATGTTTGCAGAAATCTTCAATGAGTGGAAGAAATTCATCAATGATAGACTTTTTAGGAGATCGCGTAAGGCTTCGTTTTGTCTTGCGTTCCTCTGAAGGGGATTCAGGTTCAAGAAGGGGTAGTTTCCCCTTCTGTTCTGGAAAATCTTTGATTTTCGGAACATTCCGAAAATTCACCGAATTTTCGTTATGAACAGAAGGACTTTGTCCTTCTTGTTCTGCGACTAAGAGAGATTGTTGTTCTTGAGGAGCAGAAAGTATCCCTTGCGGAGTTTCTACACGTTGAGCAGTAGTCTGCTCTTCCTGTGGTTCTGGTTCAAGAAGGGGTAGTTGTCTTTCTTGTTCTGAACGTGGTTCGGGAGGAGATAATAACGCGCTCAAAATAGAATTTGTTTCTGCCTCGCTCAATAAATACCATTTCCAGAATAATTCTTTCTGATCGTTTACGGTGACGTGAATGGGAATGGCAAAATCTTTGACAGTACGCAATGCTACTTTGGAAAGAAGATCGAGATCAACTTCCCGAAGAATCTTCTGCTGACGCAAGCGTTCGGCCACCTGATAATCTTTCGGATTAAGATTGCTGGCGGCATGTTGATACACTTGAGCTTCCTGCCCGGGAAGGTAGTATAACGGCGTGCCTCCCATTTTTAGGTCAGAAATCTTGACTTTCCACTGAGAGGCAAGATCAGAGAGATGAGCTGAGGCAATGAGAATATCTGAGCCGATGTTTTTAGCTACTTTACTGGGGATAGTTGGCCCTACCATTCTCATGAACTGAAGAATCTTATCTTGTTCGAGCATGACGTTTTTAGCAGGGAGCGTGGTTTAAATAGTTTTTGTAAGTGGAATAGCATAACGTTTTTATAACATGCTTGTTTCCACTACCCCATGAAACATAACGGTCCTTGGATCATTAAAAGTTCCAGACAAGTATACAAAAATCCCTGGATTGATGTGCAGGAAGATCAGGTAATCCGTCCTGATGGCACCCCGGGAATTTTTGCCACTATCCAGATGAAGCATGGCGTATCTGTGTTGGCTATGGATGGACAGGGGAAGGTGTATCTTACAGAGGAATTTCGCTATGTTCTGGGAACCAAAAGCATGGAAGTGGTCAGCGGCGGGGTGGAACCTCAGAAATTGCCTGTGGAAGCCGGAAAACGGGAGTTACGGGAAGAATTGGGGATTGAAGCGGAAGAATGGATAGATTTAGGGTATGTTAATCCCTTCACCAGCGTGGTGCACTCGCCGGGATATTTGTTTTTGGCGCGGAAATTGCGCTTCACCGCCCAGCAGCGGGAGGGAACAGAAATTATTAGAGTACTAAAAATGCCTTTTTACAAAGCGGTGGAACTGGTCATGGAAAGTCATGAAAATGCGGGAAAGCGCCTCACCCCGCGCTAAAGCACGGGGCTTGAAAA
>CAYIBV010000092.1:0-4953 GCA_964361725.1 uncultured Methanosarcinales archaeon
TAAAATCTTACCATAAGGTAAATATAATTACCTCACATTTATATATCTTTCTATTAGTACTTAAAGTGTACCGGTACCTTTTAAGAAAATGAATTCTACACTCAACTTAATAGTGGGGTCTATCTTTCTCACTCCACCCTTCCCAGCAAATCACTCTTCGAGATGATTCCTTTCAACTCTCCTTTTTCTGCCACGAGAATGACTTGATAATCCCGCAGTAATTCCGTTACCGCCCGCAATCCTGTCTTAGGAGATACGATGGGAGGAGCATCTTCCATGACCTCTCCTGCTTTGAGAAGATGTATTTTGTCTGGATGCTCTGTCATGTGATTTAAAATAGTTGTTTCTGTCACTAAGCCACAAACTTTTCCTTTGGAAACTATGGGCACTTGGGAAATTCCTTTCCGTTTCATCAATTCAATGACTTTCTTCAATGAGTCATTTTGCTGTGCCGTATAGACTTTCTTATTCATCAGTTGTTCCGCTTTGGTCTCTTCCCGTTCCCGCAGCGTCTCTAATGCCGTGAACAACTTCTGCGCTTTGCTGAATGTGGGCTCTACGTTTCCCGCTTCAATCTTAGCAAGCAGGCTTTGTGATACCCCCGCTCTCTCCGCTAGCTCGCTCTGCGTCAGGTGATATTTTCGGCGCAGTATTTTGATTTCAGATAATGAACGGAAGGACATAGCTATTCTAAACTATATCTTGTTAATAAATGTTTCTACAAGAATAGTCATATATGAATAATTTAGGCAGGAATGTTTATATACACAGAGCAGGGAAGAGTAATTATGGTCTATGAATTATCTCAAAGAAGTTTAGAACTGGCAGTGCTTCAGGCATTAGGAGGATGATTATTATGACACAAGGAAATTTTTTATTTACCAGTGAAAGCGTAACGGAAATAAGTGCTACGTTAGGTTTAACCTCCGAAAAATACATAAAGGTGGTCTAATGTTCTTTTCTCATGAAAATTTTTTCCCAGACTGGGGGCAGGATATGGGAAAAATAATTTCTTCCACTCAAAAAGAGAACATTCTACATTTTATTAGATCTAATTTTGGAAAAATTTCACAAAGAGAAATTGCCAGAAAGTTAAATATCGGAAAGACGACTGTTAATCGCTGGTTGGAAGAATTAGGCTTAAAATTCAAAAAACATACTGTCAACGAGCATTTCTTTGACGAATTAAATGAAAATTCCGCTTATTTACTTGGTTATATCTATGCGGATGGTAACATAGCTTGGAACCCAGAAAAAGGCTATCAAGCTTTAACTATTACAGCGGCTGCAAAAGATAAAGATCATTTAGAAAGAATAAGGGGTTTATTATCCAGTACAAAGCCTTTGCTTTTTTCACAAAAAACAAATTCTTATAGGTTGGTTGCGAATAATAAGAATCTTTGTAAGAGATTAATGATGCTAGGAGTTTTTCCAAGAAAATCTCTGAATGTCCAATTTCCGGACTTTCTTACTGAGGAATGTTTAAGGCACTTCATTAGAGGGATTGTTGATGGGGATGGTAATGTCCGATATGTTGAAAGAAAACGAAGCCCTTATTTTGAAATTACTATTTCTTCTGGTTCGGAACACTTTTGTAAGAATTTTATAACTGCTATTTATAATGGTACCCTCATCCCTTGTAAAATAAGGAAAGTAAAAGGAAACACTTACATCTTACAATATTCCTGCAAGAGGGGAGAAAAGCTTGCAGATTTTATTTACTCACAGTCAAATATTTTTCTGGAAAGAAAATATTCAGCGTACAAAAAACTTTTGGAGGTTAAGAAAATGAGTTCAACTAACGGAAAAAATTACTTGTTTACGTCGGAAAGCGTTACTGAAGGCCACCCGGATAAAATTTAATAGTTAGTTCTATTAGATATCTTTAATGTGTGACCAGGTCAGTGACGCCATTCTCGACGCCATTTACAAAGACGACCCGCAGGCAAAAGTGGCCATTGAATGTCTTACGAAAACAGGATTTGTCGTTGTAGCGGGAGAAGTGACTACTAAGACCTATGTTGACATACAGAAAATTGCCCGTCAGACTATTTTAGAGATTGGTTATGACAAACCGGATTATGGGTTTGAAGGTTCTACCTGCGGTGTTCTTGTTGCCCTTTCAGAACAATCTCCTGATATTGCTCAAGGAGTCAATGAGGGGGAAGGATTATACAAAGAACAAGGTGCGGGTGATCAGGGATTAATGTTTGGCTTTGCCTGTAATGAAACGCCGGAATTGATGCCTCTGCCCATTATGCTTGCTCACAAATTAACGCAGCGTTTAGCGAGCGCCCGAAAAAGGGGAGAAATATGGTATCTTCGTCCTGACGGGAAATCACAAGTAACGGTGGAATATGAAAACGGAAAACCAAAACGTGTGGATACCGTAGTTATTTCCACTCAACATCATCCTGATGTTGATTTAGAGACTATACGCAGAGACATGATTGAAAAAATCATTAAGCCAATCTGCAGCGGATGGCTGGATGAGGATACAAAATATTTTATTAATCCAACGGGATTGTTTGTCATCGGCGGTCCCGTGGGTGATGCTGGTTGTACGGGACGGAAAATTATTGTTGATACCTATGGGGGATATTCTCGTCATGGGGGTGGGGCATTTTCAGGGAAAGATCCATCAAAAGTAGATCGTTCGGCAGCGTATTATGCACGATATGCTGCAAAGAATATTGTCGCTGCCGGTTTAGCGGAGAAATGCGAAATTCAAGTGGCGTATGCTATTGGTATTGCTCAACCTGTGAGTATTTTGGTCAACACGTTTGAAACTGGAAAAATTCCGGAAGAAAAAATCGTGGAATTGATAAAGAAACATTTCGATTTCCGTCCAAAATCAATTATCGAACAATTAAACCTGCGTCGGCCCATTTATCGAAAGACAGCAGCATATGGCCATTTTGGGAGAAATGACCCTGACTTTACCTGGGAAAAGACTGACAAAGCGGAAGTCTTGCGGCAGACGTGATACGAGAATTACAGTAATCACATAAACGTTCCGGGAGGAACTTCATCTCGTTATGGACGAGTGGCAGCGCGTCGTGCTTGCTGTGCATTTTGCTGACCTTGCACAAATCTTGACACTGCAGGTGTTGCTAAGCCCACTACGGCGCCAAATTGACCGGGCGTGTTTACAAAAGGTAATGCTCCCACAAACGTTTGATAATAATCTCTGAGACTGGCAAGGAATCCAGCTGTTCCAGGATGCGCTGCCAGTTCTGTCGAGGCATCCCATCCCGCAATGGCACAAAGAGCATACAATCCCATATTCTGCATGATGGTCCATCGTCCTTGATGTTCAGAAAAGTAATACCCCACTCCTGCTGCTGGAGCAGCCATATCTATGACCGTGTTCCACGTCGGTTCTCCTGTCATTCTGGAGACAATATTTCCTCCCACACCAACGGCAGAATACAATAATCCAGCATGCACTCCTCGTCGTACTCTGGGTTGTTCATGATAAGCATGCAATCCTTTTCCCGTTCCCCGCAATAGAATATTTCTTCCCTCTCCATAATAAGGCAAAGTGGCGCGGGAAATTGCAGGATCGTCACGAAGAAGTTCATCTCGTTGTTCTTGGATGGTGCGATATTCTGCAACCTGTTCTGCTATCCATCCACTGCCATCTCGTGCTCCTCGTGCCGTGTACATGATACCATCCCGCGCTCTTCGCAGTGCTCGTCCTGCTCCTTGTAGAATATCGTCAAGACTCATGGTCCAAATCCACCCGGAGGCATTCCCGGCGTTCCTCTGCCTCGTGCTGGAGCAGCAGGAACTCGCGCTTGTCTTCCTCTACGTATACCTTGTATGAATTGATATACTGCGGAACTTGCTGCCCCAATCGCTCCTCCAAACACTTCAGGAGAATTAATCATCGCAGGTAAATCCCCTTTCACCACATTGTAGGTGTTTTGTAAGGCATTACGGGCACTATCAAAAAAATTATAACTTCCCGGATAACGTATCAATTGATCGGCAACATCCCATCCTACCAGAGCAGCAATACCTATTCGTGCCGCATTTCCGAACGCTCCCTCAGGACCTCGTGATACGCAATACACTCCCGTTGCCACGGGCGCTGCCATGTCAAGGATTGTATCAAGATTTGGACTACCTGTAAGACGATCAATGATAGTTCCTCCTACCCGTAATCCTCCATAGATCAATGTAGAATTTACTGCGGTCTTAAACCATCCATCCCGTCCATACTGTTCCCCTAATGTTTGAAATACCATTTTTATGCTTTTATATTCGAGAACTATGCTACTTTATAAAATTTGTGTTTAATTTATCACTTAAAAAGAATAACAATTATCTTCCATGATGTTCCAGTTCCCGCAGCCACATCAAGCCAATCTTAATCATCATGCGGTTAAACCGGTCAGATACTTTATACGTCTTCTTGTACAGATCATATTCAATCAATCCCATTCCTCTCATCGGTGTGAGAATGCGGTCATAGAATTGACGTTTGTTATAGGAGATTCGTTCTTCCGGCTGCAGGGGTGATCTTCCTTTTTCTTTCACGATAGCACTGCCTTCATGAAGGTGAGTGGCAAACACGCTCATTTCCGTCTTGCCGATTTCTCCACCCCGTTCCCACATGTAATTCAAAAGCATCTTTGCCACGATTTCCTGCTGTTCTGTAGCAAAAATAACTTTAAAGATATCGTCGGGAAGATTATATTGATCAAACAGGATAACCATGCCATCCCTAATATGTACCTTAATATATAAATATTACTAAAATGTATACTAGTTACTCTCTCTGACTTCACTCTGACTTCACCGGCTTTGTGTAAAAAGTCACTTCGTTTAGTGGTGCGGTGCCTGTTATCAATTTTTCTTTGTTGTTTTTAAATGTATATTTGATGTTTTCATGATTTCTTGAATGGGTGCATACCCCGTTGCGCAAAGTGAAACAGCGATTTCACT
>CAYIBV010000093.1:0-4924 GCA_964361725.1 uncultured Methanosarcinales archaeon
CCCATCGGGTACTCCTAGCTTCCCTACCCCGCTTTGTAATAAGGAAGAACTACTGTTTCTTTAAAAAGATTTGGTTTTAAAAGAGAATATAAAAAACTTTATAAACCTCATATTTATTCTCCCCTCTATGAAGAAAGAGGTGGTTCAGAGGAGTAGATGGAAGGTTATCCTGATTGTTCTTGGCATTATCATCGGCTTTTTCTTTTTATTCATTCCCCTGCTGTTTGCCTTGTTTGGAGGACAGCAGATTGCCGTGGGAAATGTGGCGTTGATTCCCCTAAGCGGGATAATTACCACTGATGGATCTTCTTACTTAGGTCAGGGTACTGTTTCTTCGCAGGAGATTGTGCAATATATCGAAGAGGCGAATGATAATATTCAGATCAAAGTAATCCTGCTGGAAATCAATTCTCCGGGGGGATCAGCGGTAGCCTCTGATGAAATTGCTTCGGCAGTAAAAAAGTCAAAGAAGCCCGTGGTAGCATTGATTCGGGAAGTGGGAGCGTCTGGGGGGTATTGGGTAGCATCTTCTACAGAACATATTGTTGCTAATCGTATGTCTATTACGGGAAGCATCGGGGTGATTTCATCGTATTTAGAATTTAGCGGGTTGATGGATAAGTATGGAGTGGGCTATGAGCAGTTGACGGCGGGGAAGTATAAAGATATGGGCACACCGTTTAAGAAAATGAGTGAGGAGGAGCGGTTATTGTTTCAGAAGAAATTGAATCGCATTCATGATTTTTTTATTGAAGAGGTTGCGCAGAATCGGGATTTGTCTCTTTCCAAAGCGCGGGAATTGGCCACAGGAGAGTTTTATCTCGGCGTAGAAGCGCAGGAATTAGGATTAGTTGATGAATTAGGAGATAAAACGACTGCGGAAGAGTATATGAAAAAAACATATAATCTTGATGATGTGTCGTATGTGGTATATGAACGTCAATTGGGATTGTTTGAGTTGCTTTCTGGTGTCATTGCCGATCAGTTTTTTCGTATAGGAGAAGGAATCGGGGCGGTATTTATACGATTTGGAGGGGTGATGGTCTAGGATGAGCAGAAGAGTAAGAATGGTCTTGGTCTTTTACGTTATGTTTTGTGTAGGTATAATTTCCATGGCGTGGGCCGTAGAGGTTGATGCGGAAGTAAGCCAGATTGTGATGGAAGAAGGAAAAGTGAGTGTGGTGGTGTTGCTGAAAGAGGATCCGTTATTGCCACAGGTGGGAGAAAGACAGAGGAACGAAGTCATTGCGGAAACGCAGCAGGAAGTGTTAGAGGATTTACAGCTGGAAGAACGTAAAGGGATTTTTGGGTTATTTCAGAAAGAGGCGGAATTTGAGGTAGATCAACAGTATATTACTATCAATGCCTTTGCGGGGAATATAACCTCTGAAGGGTTAGATAAATTGTTGCGTGATCCGTTGGTAGATAAAATTGTTCTCGATGAGGAGAGACATATTTTCTTGGCAGATTCCGTGCCGCTGATTAAAGCCAATGAGATGTGGAATATTTCTTTGAATGATGTTGCTCTTGATGGAGCGGGAGAAACAGCGTGCGTTGTTGATACCGGAGTGGATTATACTCATCAGAATTTAGGTGGATGTACTACTGCTTCTTTCCTTGCAGGCAATTGCTCTAAAGTTATTAGTGGATACGATTACCGCAATAATGATGCTAATCCATTTGATGACCATGGCCATGGCACGCATGTGGCGGGAATTATTGCTTCTACCAACGATACGTATAAAGGTGTAGCTCCCGCTGCCCGCATTGTGGCCATGAAAGTGTGTAATGCGGGAGGAAGTTGTACAGATGCCGATGTGATTGCAGGAATAGACAGATGTGTGAGTAATGCCACGATATTTAACATTTCTGTGATCAGTATCAGTCTGGGTGGAGATCAGACAGATTCATTCTGTGATGGAGACATTGGAGTGGTGTATGTTTCTTCCATCGATGTAGCGGTTCAGCGTAATATTTCTGTGGTGATTGCCACGGGAAATACGAATGGAGCAAATCCTAACGCAGCAGAGGGCATTGCCGTCCCTTCTTGTGTGCGTAATGCTACGAGAGTGACGGCAACAACTAAATCTGATGTCATGGCTAGTTATGCGTTCAGGCACAAGAACTTTTCAGATATTCTCGCAGCGCCGGGGTCTTCCATTACATCATTGAATGATGGTGGTGGTATGGTGACATTATCAGGAACGTCCATGTCCACGCCGCATGTCTCCGGGGCGATACTGTTACTGCAGCAGTTTCAGAAATTACAACATGGATCGATGGTAAGTGCGGCGCAACTTAAATCAACATTAAATGCCACGGGTATCTCTATTGATGATTCTTCCGGTGCAGGGAGGAATTGGTCACGCATTGATGTCCTGAAGGCGATTATTTCTCTGGATGATGTTGCTCCTGCATTGATGGAAGTGTCTCCGACACCCACAAATGGCAGTGTGCAGACCAGTTCAATAGTAGTGGTGAATGTTACCTCTTCAGAAACCCTTCGTGAAGTGGTGCTGGAATGGAATGGGACGAATGAGACCATGGGTGCAGGAACAACTAGTGTAGGAACAACTATTGTGATCACAAAACAGAATCTCAGCGAGGGAACATACGCCTTTCGCGTGTATGGAACTGATTATGCTAATCATACCACAGCAACAGCAGTGAGAATGGTGACAGTAGCAACGAATGTCACGCCTCTCGTTACTGTCTCTGTTCCCCACGTCAATGGATATTATAATGCTCTGTTTATGTTGAATATTACAATCGATGGTTCAAACTTAGCAGGGTATCATGTTACTCTTACCGGTCTGGGGAATGTTTCTTTGATGAGTTGGGGGAATGAGAGTGTGGCTGCTGATACAAATAGCATTATAATTACGGATGTACTGAATGTATCAAATACGACATTTAGTGATGGATTATATGTGTTGGATGTTGTTACGAGTACAACGTTGGGAGCGTCTGCAAATACACACATAAACTTTACTGTCGATAAGACTGTTCCAGCACTTGATGCTATCATCGTGAATCCTAGTACAGTGTATGTCAATAGCACTGTTTTATTTACCGTGAACGTGAGTGATACCAATTTGAATACTTCCACAGTTATGGTAGATTCTGCGTTTTCAGGTGTACCAGTCAATTATACCATGGGTACAGGTAATGAGGTGACGTATAACTTTACAGTATGGGGAATGGGAAATCTGACAGTGAATGAAACAGTAGGGTATAAGTTTCATGCTGTTGATCTTGCCGGAAATAAAAATACTTCTGAGCAGTTTACATTTGTAGTGCAGAATAGAAATATCACAAGTGTTAACATCACCGCGCCTTTGCCGGGAAGTGTATCAGAATTGGGAGAGAGTGTGTCGTTTGTAGGAACGGCTACAGATCCTGATAATGGAACGCTAACCTATAACTGGAATTTCAATGATTCTTCTACGGGAACGGGGCAGAGTGTCTCTCATGTCTTCTCCAGTGGTGGAATAAAAGTAGTGGTTCTTACAGCCTCTGATGGGTTTAGTGTTGAATCTGTGAATGTTTCTATTGGTGTTAATGATACCAAAGCACCGGCGATAAGTTCTGTTGCGTTTGGCAATACTGTGCATAAAGAAGACGATGGCAATCAGGCAGTCACAGCGACAGTTACAGACGCTTCAGGATTGTCTGTGGTGGAGTTAACATATAATAGCAATGTAAAAAATGCCTCCTGTACGAAAGGAAGCATGTCATGGACATGTTCCTGGTTATGGTCAGATTTAGTGAATGGTAATGGACTGTTTGACATCAAAGCTACCGATAATTTTACGGTGAGCCATACCGCGACGGCAAATTATAATTTTACTATTCTCTCTTGTTCTGATGGTGTGCAGAATGGTGATGAGCAGGGAACGGATTGTAGCGGTTCGTGTGCTACGGCTTGTGTCTCCAGTGGTGGGAGTGGGTCTTCAGGAGGAAGTGGTGGTTCTGGCGGAGGATCAGGAGGCGGAGGAGGAGCCGGTGGTGGAAGTGGTGAAGGAGAGCAAGCACAAGATAATTCTGAGAGTTCTGAAGAAAGTGAAACGTCAGAAGAAGTAGGAGTGGAAGATGTATCTGGTGGAGAAGTTCTTGTAGAAGAGAGCGGTTCTTTTGAGGGTAATGCTTTGACGGGAGCAGCAATTGCCCAGGATGTTGATACCATTGGTGGTGCGCAAGAGAAAAGGAAAACTGGATTAACGAGTGCTATTACGGGGGCATTTAGTGCGCTGATTCCTACAGATTTTAATGTCATGAAACTGGTCTATGCGGTGTTAATAGTGGGATTGCTGGGAGCAGCTGTAGGTGTATATATAACGATTCGGCGCGTGGAACGTTCGAAAGAAGGGTTGTAACATGAAAAAGAAACAAAAAAGTCGTACAGAAAGGATGCATCGTCGCTGGGAGTTTATCCATTCCAGAGTAAATTCAGGGTTATTAGGTTCTTCTGTAGTGTTGTTGGTATTGTTTACGTTTGTGTTCATTGCCGGTCAGTTTGATGGCGGTGTTACGGGATATGCTACCCTAGAAGCGGAAGATGCTGTGCAGGGATATGAACTCATTTTATATGTTCTGGGGACGTTAATCGTTATCTTATTGGCAGTGTATGTGGTGATTTTATATAGAAAAGGGGAAGAGTAGAGAAAACAACATCGAAAGATTTATAAAACGCTTATTTTCTTTAGGAGATACTAATGAAACGAAGTTCACGGCGATGGAAGAAAAAGGGGCAGATGCGCTGGAAGTGGCAGCGCAAGAAGATTAAGAAAGCGAAGCGCAAGCGAAAGATTCAGGCCACGTAGGATTTTATGTTCTTTAACGATTATATTACTCTTTTCTTTTTATGATTTTCAAAATAAAAAATCCCAATCGCAGCACAAGAAATACAACAACGATTGTATTT
>CAYIBV010000094.1:0-1147 GCA_964361725.1 uncultured Methanosarcinales archaeon
TCTTTGAAATAAAGTGAGCCGTCTAACTCGTTGTACTCTTTGTCGAAAGTCCCGCCCGTCACAAATATTCTTATCTTCATAATGCTTTAGTTTATGTGGGTATCTTAATAAATGTTGCGTTAGTGAGCCAGTCCAAATTTCACTTAACAGTGTCTAGGCGAAGGTTAGACACTGTTGGGGACGAATGTGTCCAGTGGCATTAGAGCTTGTAACACCAAAATTCCCTACTTTTAACCATTTCTTTAGAGGCACTCCCCACACTAGACAAGTATGGGTAGAACTTATAAATCAAAACAATCTGGTAATCATACCAAATGAGGTGATTGCGCATGTTTAAAATCTTGATTGAAGAGATGAAATTAAGAAACTTCTCTCCCAGAACACAAGAGGTGTACCTCTATTATAACGAGAAATTCCTGCACTTTATCCAAAAAAGCCCCCGGGAAGTAAGTGGGGGAGATATCAGAACGTACCTTCTCTGGCTGATGGAACGGGGAAAGTCCAGCTCTACTGTCAACCTTGCGCACAATGCTCTCTCATTCTATTACGGAACACTTCTACACAAAGGAGTGAGGGCTATCCCCTATCAGAGCAGAGAACAAAAAATGCGCGAAGTGTTAACCAAAGACGAAATGCAAAGACTTATCGCCGCCCTCATCAACCCCAAACACCAGCTGCTGATCAGTACGCTCTACGCCAGCGGTGTACGGGTTGATGAAGTCATCCGTATTAAAGTCAATGATCTTGATTTCTCCCGAAAGCTCCTCCTCGTCCACCAGGGGAAAGGCAAGAAAGACCGTTACACCATCATTTCTACCACTGCCATCAAACAAATACAACACCACCTCAAAGAGCGAACGATCCTCAGCCCGTATGTCTTTGCCACACCAACCGGGCATATTACCGACCGCACCGTGCAAGCAGTCCTTAACCACGCACGAAAAAAAGCAAGAATAACGAAAAAAGTCACCCCCCATATTCTGAGACATACTTTCGCCACACATTTGATGGAGGCAGGCGTCAAAACGGAATACATCCAGCAATTGTTAGGTCATAAAGATGTGAGAACGACGAGGATATATGAAGCTATAACGACAAAACATCTTGAAATGATGCCGTTATAAATTTAACACTTTTCATAGCAGTA
>CAYIBV010000094.1:1157-4846 GCA_964361725.1 uncultured Methanosarcinales archaeon
AATCTTCTAAGAAATATGGTCATCAGAAAAAATATTGCTCAAACAAAGTAAGAAGTGTCCAGTGGTTCTAAGCTCCACAATGCCAATATTTTTGAATTTCAACCGTTTTCAATAAGCCACTGGTCACACTGGTCAGGTGTGGATAGGGTTTATATATAACCTTCTGTGAATAAAAAGTATGAACAAAATTACTGTTTTAAATAAAGAGATTGAATTATATACACAGAATAAAGAAGAGTATATTTGTCTCACGGACATAGCTAAGTACAAAGACCCAAATAGGGGAGATTATGTTATTCAAAATTGGCTTAGAAATCGAAATACGATTGAATTTTTGGGCCTTTGGGAAGCTATCAACAATCCTCATTTTAATCCCATCGAATTCGATGGGTTTAGAAAACAAGCCGGATTAAACAGCTTCATTTTAACTGCAAAACAATGGATTGAAAAAACAAAAGCTATAGGGATTATTTCAAAATCTGGCCGATATGGTGGAACATTTGCTCATAAAGATATAGCTTTTGAGTTTGCGGCTTGGATCTCAGTAGAATTTAAATTGTATCTTATAAAAGAATTCCAACGCTTAAAAGCAGAAGAAAGTGAACAGAAATCGTTAGATTGGGATATTAAAAGAAATTTGACGAAAATAAATTATAAAATCCATACGGATGCGATACAACAGCATCTTATCCCACAACAAATTTCGAGAAGAGAAGAAAATCTTATTTATGCAACGGAAGCAGATATATTAAATTTAGCTTTGTTTGGCATGACGGCAAAAGAGTGGAAAGACCAAAATCCTACACTGGAAGGAAATATGCGAGATTATGCTAATGTTTCTCAGTTAGTTTGCTTAGCAAATTTAGAAAATCTTAATGCGTTGTTTATTACAGAAAATATGGATAAACATACAAGATTAGAAAAATTGAATCAAATTGCGATCAAACAAATGACTATTTTAACCAAAAATGTAAAAAAGATAGATGCCACTGAGAGAGGATGAAGAATACAGCTTAACTCGTAAAAAAAAGAGGTGATACCAAATGTTTGAAACCATGACACAGGAAATGAAGTTACGGAACTTTTCTCCACGTATGATGGAGACATATGTGGAATGCAACCGTGATTTCCACCAATGGGTACAAAAAAATCCCTATGATGTCTCTGAGCAGGACATCCGGCACTATCTCTTACATCTGCTGGGGAAACAGTATGCCAGTTCAACTATTGATCTTATCCATACGGCGTTACGCTTTTATTATGGAACGGTTTTACGGAAAACTACCTTTTATCCAAAGCGGCAACAACAGATGCATTTTGTAGGGATAAAGAACAATCCCCATACGACAGGAATCTATGAGGGAATAACACAGGCTGCTGCCAGCTCGTAGGATATGCTTTGTCAAAAACCACTTTTCATAGACGTGTGGTTTTTGATCATGCTCAAAAATATATCACCAGCGATTTCCACATTATGGACTTTGTCCACTGGTCAAATGGACTAATAGTATATTTTTGACATGTAAAAACTAATAGCTTTCAGTACTTTATGAACATCCACCGCGTTAAATTCAAAGATATTGAACAAGTGCCTTATATGCAAGTACGGCAGAATTTCAAAAAAGATTTCTTCGGAACATCTCCTGCTCCATTTATCGGCCGATATGGGTATCCTAACGTGAACATCGGCGTTCTCAGCCCACAATTAGAAGGAGATACTTCGCATTATGATTCTCCCCGATTATGGAGCCAGAAAGCTTTACCCATCGGCACTATTGCCAGCATGCGCTATGGATTAGTGAATTCACGAACATCATGGAATGTTAAAGATACACGTACCCGAGGAAAGTTTCTGGACGTCTGCCAGGAAGTGGGAATGTCTTCAAAAGCGGTGGAGATGGAAGTGAATCTAAAAGATCAGCCTCAACTCCAATGGAGGTTAGAAAAAGAAATCATTCCTTTTGGTCCACAGGGAGAGGTACTACGGGCAAGAGTAACTTCTAATCCATGGGTGGATTCGCGAGTAGAGAGAGTGGTGAGTGATACTGATCTCAAAGCAGCACCAGCGGTTATCTCATTGTATCAAAAAGGATTTGAAGAGAGCTTTCTGAACAAATTAATGTCAGTAGGCAATGTTGGTTTGGAAGAGAATAGAAAATTAGTCCCAACACGATGGAGCATCACGGCAGTGGATGATACTGTGGGGAAACAATTGATTACAGAAATCAAAGATTTTCCCATTGGTGAATATCAATGTTTCTTTGGTGGAGGATGGGGGAATTATTATTTGTTGCTGTTCTTTCCCGAAGTGTGGAGTTATGAGTTGTTTGAAACGTATTTGGCAAATCCCGTCAATCCTTGGAGTAAGCAAGGCTTGAAGTATTCCACCGATTACGAAAGCTACGAAGGACGAAAACAGTATGCAGAGGAAACAGCGGGTGGATATTATGCCTGCCGTCTTCCGGTGTTAGAGAAGATGAAAGAGTTAAAACGGCAGCATAGTTGTCTGGCCTTGCGCTTTATTACGCCGGAGTACAATGTTCCTCTGGGGGTGTGGGTATGTAGAGAGGCAACACGAAAAAGTACACAGGAGAAACCGCTTACGTTTGGCTCTCAGGAACTACTGTTGAAGTACGCACAAGAATTTATACAGCGTAAATTTGGATTTGATATTTCTTTGCTGTTGAATGAGAGTAAGCTGTTGAAAGAGAAGAAGGAACAGAAGAAATTAGGGCAGTTTGGTAGTTATGTATTAGAAACTAGAGAATAATATTCTGTAACACTTAAAATTTCACTGAAACCTTTTTAAAACAATGACGAGTTTCAGTATCCATGTTAACCCCAGAAGCTCGTGCGGAATTGGAAAAGCAGCAGTATCGTATCATCGGCAGCCATTCTGCGGTAAAGACCTGCGGCTGGACGAAGAATATGATCAATGGGGTAGGAGGTTGTTATAAGTTAAAGTTTTATGGCATTATGAGCAACCAATGCCTACAAATGACGACATCCATCAGCTGCGCGAATCGATGCACGTTCTGCTGGAGGGGATATAAAGCGCCCGTAAGCACAGACTGGAAGTGGGGGGTGGATGAACCAGAGATGATCCTGAAAAGCAGTCTGGAAGCGCACCATAAATTATTAGTCGGCTTTGGAGGATCGGCGAAAGCGAACAAGCAGGCATTTGCGTTATCGAAAACAGTAAAGCATGTGGCGTTATCGCTGACGGGAGAACCAATTTTTTATCCGCGCATCAATGAACTCATTGAGTTGTTTAACAATGAGGGCATTTCCACGTTCCTCGTCACGAATGCCCAATATCCAGAACAGATTAGGGATTTAAAGCCAGTTACACAGTTATATATTAGTGTAGACGCACCGACACAGCAGATGTTGAAAGATGTAGACGTTCCTTTGTTTAAAGATAACTGGGAACGGTTAAATCAGTCTTTAGAGTATCTACGCGAGAAGAAACAGCGCACGTGCGTGCGTCTTACAATCGTGAAAGGATTGAATGATGTGTTACCCGAAAAGTACGCCGCATTGATTCTCAAAGGCGATTCTGATTTTATTGAAGTGAAAGCATACATGCACGTCGGCCCGTCACAACAACGATTGAAACGGGAGAACATGCCCCTGCATGAAGAAGTGGTGGCGTTTTCGCAGGAGTTATTGAGATTTCTGCCGGGATA
>CAYIBV010000095.1:0-4758 GCA_964361725.1 uncultured Methanosarcinales archaeon
TGATTCGGAGTAGTATTCAGCTCTTGAGTGTAGTTAAACACCGCTTCCAGTTGAGATATAATTTCGCTGTAATTTACTCGTGTAATGGTGCCGTTTTGCTCTTGATATCTTATCTTTAAAGATAAAACAGTATTAGCTTGACTACTACCGGTCATTTCCTCAAATCTTTGTTCTTGTTCTCTTTCTTTTTTGAGAAAATCTATAATCTTTTTATTGATAGAATTAAAAGAGCTTAAAGAAGCTTCAAGGTTATCTAGGCTAGTTTTCCTTACCGTTTCCCGGAAAGAGGAATATTCCTTATTTTGGTAAGCTTGGATGGCTTGAGAAGTTACTACCAATGAACTTCTCTTACTGGGCGATGGAAGCAGGAAGATGCTCTCGTTCGCGATTTTATTATAAACCCCAGACTCTTCCATATTTTTTTTCATATTGGAGGAGAGCACTAACTCATACAGTTCTTTAAAAAACGGCTCGGGAAAGAAACGTGTCCATTCCAGCTCATCTTTAATTTCTAGCGCAAAAATATTTTTTAATATTACTACCCTAAGCTGATTGGCATCCTCACCTTCAGGAAGATACTCATAGATTGATGAAATACCATCCTGTTTATAGTCAGGAAAGATAAATGGCTCTTCCCGGGCAAAATTATCATAAGCTCTGCCCCAGGTCGGATCAAGAGGAATCCATCCGTATTTTGGCAGATAGATCTCTACTGTAGAATGGTAGGATGCCTCGCCCTTTCCTGACACCACATCCAACAGAACAATTCGTGATGGTATGTCCACCGCTCTGGCTAAGGCAATATACAGCCGGGCGTAATCATAGCAAACCCCTTTTCCGCTGTGGAATGTGATCATTGCCCCCCCGTACTGTTCTTTCGAGAAGGACGTAGTTATCCCTACTCTTTCATCATCGATTGCTTGCGTAATCCATGCTTCTTTTTCGTAATCGTATTGTATATTCGCGGTAATCCAGTTGTAGAGCTTATACGCCTTCCAGAAAGGGTTTTTTTCCTCCCCCACGATTGTTTTGGCTAACTCCATGATTTCTGGAGCATCTGATTCAATGTTCTCTTCTGGCTTAGTGAACATCTCCACCAGCGTTGCATTATCATACTGGGAGAGTCCTGAAACATCTAACCGCTGGAAATATTCTTCCCCGAAAGATAACGCCGCATAGGTCTCATTGATGATGAGCGATTCCCCAGCCGGCAACTCTTTAATCTTAAATTTGTGAACTTCATTTTCTCCCTGTTCGAGTATTTCGTAAGGCACGGGAGAAGAAATATTCTGCAGTCTGACAAAAGTGTTGGGAAGATAGGTTTTATAGGAATAGATAGAGATATCCACATCTTTGGCTGCAGTATCTTTGGTATTGGTTATAACAATACTTTTAGTAAGAAGGGCGGGGAAAGTATTTTGTAGTTCATACGCAAGGTTATTTTCTTCTGTGAATAATTTTGATGCTCCCTCTAGCTCAAAAGGAGTGTCCTGTGCTAAGCATACCTTCGTTTTACTGCACACCCCCCTCTCTCCCCCCTTCATCAAAATATGGATGGAGCCATAAAGTGGCCGGGAAGGAATAAAAGTAATAGCAGAATCAACTTCATAGAGCCCTTCAACAAATTTATTGTTTTCGTCCCTAACTTCCATCGTGCGGGGGGTTACCGTCGCAGGATTGAGTATTTTATTGGTAACAAAAACGAGTCTTGGTTTCAAATCCTTGCTCTTGCAAAATGTGCTTGTGCTTATATTAGAAATTGTACCAGCCGTCATGAGATCAGTGGCGTTAGCTAATTCATCAGCAAGGTTGTATATAAACTGCTTCCAGTCTATCTTTTTAGAAGCAGCTACACTTATATTTATGTCAGGTATGTTATCCTCTGCCTGAGTGTTGTCAACTGAAAAGCTAATTTGTGATTCAAAAGAGCAAGGAGGTTCGCTCAACGTAATCTCCAGAGGTCCTTCATCTACAATAAGACCTACAGTTTTAGGTTGATCTTTCCATAACGATGCTTCTTGCCCTATACTCACATTAAAAGTGCTATCATCATAGAAGTCTTTTACTTCTACCGTTCCTTCATAGACGCGGACAAGGGTTTTTTCTTCATCAACACGTACTTCAAAGTTTGTTCCTCGTGCAGAGAGGACCCCATTTGGCACATCTATCTCAAAATTTTCTTCCTTGCCAAAAAAACGTTTTACATCTATCTGCAACTGACCAAATATCAGTCTCACCGTTGTTGTTTTCTTATTAATCATATCAAGCTTAACTTGTGTATTGGGACCTATGACCATAGTCGTTCCGCTTGAAAAGACGATTGTAGCCTGGCTGTTAGCACCGGTCCTCACTTTGTCGTCAACCAAGAGCACTCGTGCTTGCCAAACGGGTGACCAGCCCTTTTCTTCCTTTTTTTGTGTGTCGACAATACCTTTTGTGCGTGCTGCGAGAATCCACTTCTCTTTATCCGACAGCGGTACGGTTATCGGTGTGTCCCAATCGATGGTGTTAGCTAACATTCCCAACTGGTCCTTTACAATGTCACGAGCACTTCTCATTCTTGCAGCTTGTTCTTCGGATATGTACACCATTCCAAAATGCTTCGTCATTATGCCAACGTATTTTTCTGGGTCAGGTTTATCTCCTGGCTTAGCGGCATAAGCCATGGATGAAACTAGAAGTAGTAGAACTAGGAATGCAACGACTTTCACCGCTTTCATTTTCCAAACAACTCCTTAAAAAAGTTAATTATCTTCTCAAATAAACCCATCTCTTTTTTTGGTTCGGTATCCTCCTTGTTGCTGGCATCCTTTCTTTCGGGAACATCCTCAACAAGATTACAGTCTTCACCACAACAATCTTTAGGGCAACTATCATAAGTTTCTGTACCTTCGCAAATCCCATCTCCGCAAACCGCTTCTCCTTCAGAATTTTCTTCGGCTTTTTCATCTTTTCCCCCAATCTTTTCCTCTAAACGTTTTTCCGGATTATATATTGGATGATGCCCCTCAGACATATATTGGGTAGCACCCGTTCCAGCCACAAGGTAAGTGCCGTCGGCAGAAATGGCAACGCTAGTAACCCATGAATCCGTTTTATAATCCCATAACGGAATTTTGCTTTCTTTAGAGAGGAGATAGACCTTTTTATCCTTGCTCCCCGCAGCGATATAATTTCCATCTTGCGAAACAGAAACAGAGCCAACTCTTTCATCAGCTTCAAATTTCCATAATGGTTCATCTTTATCCCTGTCAATTAAATACACATTATGGTCTCCGCTTCCAGCAGCTATATATTTACCGTTAGAAGATATATCTACAGAACGAACCCACCAATCAGTTGTCCAGGTTTTTAAAGGAGTGTTTTTATCATTTGAGAAAAGAAAAATTGAAGTGTAGGTATCTGCACTATCTAATCCATAGACACTATATTTTCCATCTCTTGACATTGTTGCCGTCCAAACAGGAGAATCTGGGCTAGTCTTATACTTTGTTAAGGGAACATTGCTTTCTTTGGGAAAGAGGTATGCTATTTCTTCGGGCGAGTGAGAGCCAGCAGCAACCACGTTGCCATCAGAAGAAACAGACAAGCCATGGACATCTGATGTTGCCTGGTATTTCCATAGCGGTTTATTGCTCTTCTTAGAAAAGAAGATAAGCTCGTCACTGACTGATGTCCCTACAGCAAGATACTCTCCATCAGCGGAAATAGAAACAGCATAGATACCAGCATTGTCCTTGTATGTCCATACTAATTTTCCGCTTTTTGAAAAGAGATTTAAAGATCCCTGACAACCACCGGCGATATACTCACCATCAGCGGAGATATCAACCCAACCGCTTCCGCCAGAAGGATCTTCTGCTCCACTCTCGCATTGATGTTTCCATAATGGCGCAGGACTTTCTCGGGAAAAAAAGTAAATATAATCATTTGTTTTTACGGCAATGTGGCTACCATCATCTGAAATTACGGCATTTTGCACCTGGTTTTTTCCAAGGTTGTAACTCCAAAGCGGTTCATTATTTTCTTTGGAGAAGAAATAAATCTTGTTGCTTTCCAATTTTTCGGAAACGATATTAACCGGAGCCAGAGTGCCACCATACCAAGGAAGCTTAGCAGTCTCTTTTCCATCGCTTGCTTCAAAACGATAGTCAAAACCATCATCTTGTTTCCAACTGAATTCATATACTGCTCCTGTTCTATAATTTCCACTTATTTTTCTCATCTCTTTTGCTTCCATCCCGGAAAAAATAATTCTCACATACTCTGGAGCATCACCATCTTCATCGGTATAAGTAACCTGGTAAACAATAAGAGTGCCTGGTGCAGCGACTGGTGGTCCTACATTTTCATTCATTAATTTTGGAGGAGAATTAGCAAAGGCAATAGCAGACCCTAAAATTAGAAATACTAGCCCAAAAATATAGATTATGGCTTTATTCATTTTCCCTCTTTTTATACTATACTTTTGAACACGAATTTATCTTTTTTTCTGTTTTTGCGGAAATTTTTAACAAAAAGCTTTAAATACGCTCTTCCAATCCAGCAGCATATGGGGGAAGCGAAAAAAGTTCCTTTAAAATTCAGGCTGTACATGATGATGTATCCCTTGAGGATATTCATAAAATCTTTATCCAATAAAATTACAGGTGCTGGAAAATCAAAGATTTTCGGCACCAAATATGGTGGTGGGAAAATGGGGATTTTTAATCTTGAAGGGAAGAAGGCAATAGTTTTTGGCATTGCTAACGATCAGAG
>CAYIBV010000096.1:0-1830 GCA_964361725.1 uncultured Methanosarcinales archaeon
ACTAAGAATGTTCTTGAGTTTGATGCTCGTGTTTATTTTCATTTTGAGAATGGTTCGTTTGTATTGAAAGAAGATACATTTCCAGAATTTCTTCACGAGGAACGTTCTGACCAAACTTCCATGCTTCATGGCCATGGAACATTTCCAACAAAGATAACCGGAGTGGTACGTATCATTCATACTCCCAAAGAATTAGAGCAACTTCAAGAGGGCGAAATTGTTGTATTACGCATGACTTTGCCAAGTTTACCATTATATTATATACAAAAAGCAAAGGCTATTATTACTGATGAGGGTGGAATTACCTGCCATGCAGCCGTCATCAGCCGGGAATTTGGTATTCCTGCTTTAATGGGAACAAAAAATGCCACTACAACTTTCCAAACCGGTGATCTTGTCCACGTGGACACAGCACAAGGCGTAGCATACAAACTTGGGCCATCACAACCAGAAGAACACACCAACAGCACAGAGAAATCCTAACACTGCTCCCACCAGCACTTGCAAAGGAGTATGACCTATAGAAAAATGGGTTTTTGATTTGATTTTTAATTTTTTTAATATCTGAGTGAGCAGTAACCCTTCCTCTCCCACGGTACGACGTACGCCAAAAGCATCACGAAGAACAATAAATGCCAGAACCAATGAAATAGCAAACGCTGTAGACACGCTTTCTTCAAGATAAATACTGGTAACGAGAGCGACAACGAATGCGGCGTGGGAAGAAGGCATACCCCCAGTTACAATTAAATCCCGCCATGTTAACGACTTATGGCGGAACCAGTAAATAATGAGTTTAATCACCTGAGCGCCAAAGCCCGCGAAAATGACAGCAATTAAGATTTTATTCATCACAGCACCTCTTTAATAGTCTGTAACAAGAGAAAGTTTATTAGTTTTTCCCCTATTCCAAATCCCCTATTTCAAAATTCCATCTCTCCATCGGAAAACAAGTTTTCTGGAAGGTTTCATCATCCTTTCAGAATGCCATACCCAATCAATCTAAACCTATCTCCCACTCTCCGGGAAATGGTGACACGATCGCCGGGATAGGCACATATCGGTTTCTTAAGAATACATGTCGTATTTTTCTTAGAAGGGTCAACGACAACTCCCACCGTAGCAGTAGAATATACGTTAAGCATCAGAGCTTCATTTTTCGCTAACGGCTTTACTTCTATCTCTTCTTTCGCTCCTACCACGCGGTGCAAGAGATACGTCTCCAACGTGATTTGATAATACAAAGAAGGTAATTTCCCGGGGAGGCTTACTAACGAACCAGTCAGCGTATCTGACTTAACGATGCTAGGATCGAGTAAAGTGCCGAGAGCCATACTTCCTCCGGGAAGAATCTCTGGAACAGGCTGTCCTCCTGAAAAGATGTTGATGATCTTAGTATGTAGAGGTTTCCATACTTTTTTATTTTTTTCTTCTACCATATACCCGGGACTGATCTCGATCTCTTCTCCCACCTTGAATTTTCCTTGCTTGACAGTTCCCCCCAGCACCCCGCCTTCTAATGTTGCGGGATTGACACCAGGTTTATTGATGTCAAAGGAACGGGCTACTAACATCAACGGAGTTTTGTCAAGGGCACGTTGCGGCGTAGGGATATATTCCTGAATGGCTTGTATGAGGATATCAATATTGGCATTAGCCCGGGCAGAGATGGGAACGATAGGAGCATCTTTATATTCCGTATCTGCCAGAAACTGTTTGATCTCAGCGTAATTCTGTAACGCTTCTTCTTTGGACACAAGATCTATCTTGTTCTGCACGATAATCACTTTCTTTATACCTGTAATCTGCAGTGCCATAAGGTGTTCTTTG
>CAYIBV010000096.1:1840-4739 GCA_964361725.1 uncultured Methanosarcinales archaeon
GGGGCTGAGGGCAGGTTTCATTAGCCGCAACAAGCAGGAGAGCGCCATCTACAATGGCCGCCCCTGATAACATGGTGGCCATCAACGATTCGTGTCCGGGAGCATCAACCAGAGAGATTTTACGGACGGGAACAACCTCGCTGTTGCATTTAATGCAGCGTGGTTTTGTGGTGTAATAACTACACTTCGCGCATTGTGAAAAAGTAACATCGGCATATCCTAAGCGAATGGTGATGCCTTTCTTTAATTCTTCAGAATGAGTGTCTGTCCATTTTCCGGAAAGGCGCTCTGTGAGGGTTGTTTTGCCGTGATCTACATGACCAACGAGAGCGATGTTAATTTCCGGCTGAATGGGAAGTTTTTTTTGTGATACTTCGGGATGACTTTCCAGAACTGGAGAAGGAGGTAGTTCCAGCGCTTTCTCTGTTTTCTTTATACTTTTCTTGGGCTGCTTGACTTCCCCTTCCACTGTTTTTTTTCGTTCCGTCATTCTCTGTTTCAAAACGGCAGCGTATTTATAAAGGTTTAGGGTTCTATTCCAGAAGCAGCAAGAAGCATCAAGAAGTTAAAAATTATCTTCTCAGTTTTTTCTTCACTCTCTGCATGCTTTTCTGTACTGCTCGTTTCGCCACGCGTAATTCGCTCTTCTTCACAACACCGGATTTAAGCAACGCTCTTTCCGCATACTTGCTGGCGGTCTTGAGCATGGCTTTGCTGGCGTTTCCTGAGTTAGCAACAAGGGCACGCGCTAGCCTGACACACTCTTCTTCATCAAGATCAAGCTCTTGTTTTGCCTGATGAGCAATTTTTTTTGCCTGAGATAAGGTCAAAATACTAAGACCATATCCTGTTTTCACCATTTTTTTCACGATTTGTTCCATTGTTCTCCCTCCATTTGTTTGTTCTCTCTGTGCATAAACACGGCGTAGATAAATATTCCTCCTGCCAGGATTCCTAACAGAAGACGTACAGGAATTCCCATAATAGTCGTCTCTCCTTCCACCAGCCAGAAGAACGCTGATCCCGTAACGATAATAGCAAAGATCAAAGCAATATTCTGCCGTCTGGTTTCATGCTTCAGTTCTTCCTGCAGGTATTCAATGCGTACGTGATCCAACTCTTCATGAGCACGGGGTTTTTCTAACTTTTGAAGAATGCTTTCAATGTGTTCCGGAAAGTCTATGAAAAAATCTTGATGAGAGGTAAGGATGTTTTTGACGCGGGAAAGCATCTTTTGTGGAGAGTATTCTTGATGTAAATACTGACGGGAAAATTCCTGCAAGCCTTCAGAAACCTTAAAAGAAGGATTCAGTTTCATCGCTAATCCTTCTGCTTGATATACTGCTTTCGCCATCAATACATGATTGGCATTAAAGATGATGCCATATTTTGCCCCAATGCCCATGACTTGGTACAGGGCTTTGCCGATACTTCTTTTCTGCACGGGATTATAATAGACTTCCCGTAAAATGGGGCGTGTCTCCTCTTTAAATGCCGGAATATTTGCCTGGGAAGTGTCCTGTGCCAGAGAGATGATAATATCAATGCTCTTATCGGCATTCCTTTCTGGAATGGAACGAATGAAGCGGATAATCTTCGTGCGGTCCGAAGAGGGCAGTTCTCCCATGATGCCAAAATCAAAGTATACTAGTTTCCCTTGTTTTGTAACGTAGATGTTGGCGGGATGGGGATCAGCATGGAAAAAACCATAGAGGAGGGCTTGCTGCAGGATAGAAGTAAAATATAATAAACTTATTTTTTTGGAATTGATCTTGTCTCGCTTTAACCCCGCAAGATTATCCATCTTGATGCCCTCAATGTATTCCATAGTAAGGACACGCAAAGAAGAATGGGTTGTATATATTTTGGGAACGATGATCTGATGATTCTCTTTCAATTCTTCCTGCAGGCGAAGGGCATTACGTCCTTCTAATTCAAAGTCCAGTTCTTTGCGTGTCCAAAGAGCGAATTCTTTGACTACAGCCAAAGGATGATACTTGCGCAGTTCAGGAAAGTGCGCTTCCAAGGCTTCAGCAAGGTGAAATAAAATATCTAAATCTGCATCAATAGTATCTTTAATGTCTGGACGCTGGACCTTTACTGCGACGATTTCACCTGAGATAAGTTTGGCTTTATGCACCTGAGCGATAGTGGCGGAGGCAAGAGGTTTCTGTTCAAATGCAGGAAAGATGCAGCGAAGGGGCTTCTGGAAATCTTCTTCAATGATATGCTTCACATCTTCAAATGAAAAAGGGGGAACATGATCCTGCAGTTTTTCAAATTCTGCACAGTATTCGACTGGAACTAAATCGGGACGGAGGGAGAGAAGCTGACCCAGTTTCTGAAACGTAGGACCAAGGCGTTCAAATGATTTTCTCAGAGCGATAGCCTGTCTTTGAGTGTCATTGAGCGGTTTGACGGGAAGAACTTGTTTGTGAAACGGAAGATGATACTGCAATTTTGCTTTGGTAATATAATAGCCCAGTCCTTCTTCAAATAAAACAGCGACTATATGCCGCAGGCGGACTACATCACGAACATGGATCATCAGTATACCTCTTCTAAGAGGTCATAAACAAAAGAAGGTATTTAAGAGTTTTGCTTGCGTAAACTTTTACTGTTCTTTTCGTCGCAGCCTGGTCATATACCCCGCTACGATATTGCGCAGTTTCTTACTGGGGATATGGGCATGCTGGCTCACTGCGGGCTTATTCAGATCAAACGTGGTCGCGAACTGTTCACCATACTTTTTCCAGAGCTCTTTGGTTTTCCGTTTAATGACGGTTGTTTTAATTCGACCCATAAACCGTTAGGATGATAGTCTGTTTATAAAGATTGTGGTGAAGTGGGCTTGTCCAGAAAGGAATAAAAGTGTATACTGAATGTCATAGGTTATGAC
>CAYIBV010000097.1:0-4489 GCA_964361725.1 uncultured Methanosarcinales archaeon
CTTCTGTATAATGCTTCGTTGGAATCGCCGCGAAATCTGTTAAAAAGAAAAACGACGTTCAGTTATGACTTTGTTGGTTATTTAGATTTAGCGAGAATCGGGAAAACTCCTGAGGAATGGGGTATAGAATTAGGGCTGTCGGCGTATTGCGGAGAGCAAAGGGTTAAAGATATGACATCAGGAGGCAGGATGGGGTTGGAGAATTTTATTTGTACTATGCATGGTTTCTACGCAGGATTGATCGATCAGGCAGCAACGTTCGCACAACAATCGGGTGTTCCTTATTTTGGATTAGTGGTACGCGTAACAACCCCACACCAACCGGTGAGGATAGGAGGACATCCTGAATTACCAGTAACTCCACGAAATTATGGTCCGGATATGATCCCTCTAAGAACTCCAGAAACAGAATGGGTTCTGCATCCTACAGTTAATCTGTATGTGCCGCGGAAAATGTAACAGTAAGAATAGTATTTTTCTACCGGGATTAATCCTAAAACAAAAACCTTCTTAAATCCAGAGAATATTTCCGGGATTATGTTAAAAAAAGAAACGATTATAGTCTGTAGCGCGCATTCTGATGATTTTGTCATTGGCGCTGGGGGAACGATTGCCAAATATGCTAAAGAGGGAAAAAAAGTTATTGCCGTGGTATTTTCCTATGGAGAGTTGTCACATCCCTGGCTGAAAGGGCATGTGGTGAGGTCCATGAGGTCAAAGGAATCGTATGAAGCAGGGAGAGTATTGAACTGCAAAGTTCTTCTTTTCAAATTGAGAGAGGGGAAGTTTTTAGAAGATTATCAGAAAAGAGGCATGGAAGAGAAATTTAATTCCATTCTGAAGCGGGCAAAGCCTACTAAGATCTTTACTCACAGCAATGAGGATCCTCATCCAGACCATAAAGCGGTCCACCATATTACGTTACAGGCGTATGAAACTATGCAGAAGAAACCCGATGTGTATATCTATTCTGTGTGGAATCCTGTTTCGCTGAAAACGCATTACCCCGCATTGTATGTTAATATTTTTGAAACGTTTTCTACAAAATTAGCAGCGCTGAAGACTTTTCACAGCCAGAAAGTACATGTAGCATATCCTTTGGTTTTGCTTATCCTCCGCTCTGTTTTGGCGGGATTAAAGTTAGGAACACTATTTGGAGAGAAATTTTTTAAGATACGATGAACAAAAAATTATTATTAGTGTCGGATACGTTCCATCCCCAAGTAGATGGGACAGTGATTTTTTTAGAGGAGTTTCTGAGGAGGGCGAAAGATTCATTTCATATTTCCGTGCTTGTTCCCCGATTTACCATGGAGAAATTTACTCATACCCATCCTCATGTAAGTTATCTTGATATTTCTTCTATTCTAAAACCCCTCCCAGCGTATCCTTCTATTAAGATTTCGTTTAAAAACATAGGAAAGATAAAGCAGGCTGTCCGGGAAGCTGATATCGTTTTCATTCAAGGGCCGGCGTTAGCTAGTTTTCTGGCAATGTACTATGGACATCGATATGGAAAACGTACAGTAGCGTACACTCACGTCTTGTCTTGGGAATTATTTGAAAAGTCTGCTCCCCCTTTGTTGAATATATTTACTCCCCTCATTAAGAAAATGTGCATTTTCTTTTACAATTATTGTGATGAAGTACTTGTTCCCTACCAAGAGCTGAAAGAACGCCTGCAGCGGGAAGGGATGCACTGTCCTATTACCGTTGCCCGATTAGGGGTAGATATTACCCGCTTCTCTCCTTCTACGGATAAGCGGTTACGGAAACGCGCGTTAGGGATAAGCAGTTCGGCGTTTGTTATTGGATATGTGGGAAGGATATCTCCAGAAAAAAATGTGGGGATATTGCGCAAAGCGTTTTTGCGGCTCCTCAATGCCGGAGAAAACGTTCATCTGCTTCTTGTCGGTGATGGAGCTCCTGAACAGCGGAAGGAGTTTAATTCTCTGTCTCAGTGTACAGTGACGGGGTTTGTCAATAATGTACAGGATTATCTTAAAGCGATGGATGTGTTTGTCATGCCCAGCTTGACAGAAACAACATCTCTGGCAACGCTGGAAGCAATGTCTTGTGGCGTGCCGGTTATTGTTACGAAAGTAGGGTTTATGAAGAAATATGTGACGCGCGATTATAATGGGGTGTTCTTTCCAAAAGGAGATGCTTATACGTTGGCAGCAAAGATTGAGAAACTGCGGCAGGATAAGATGGTACGGGAACGATTTGGCAGCAATGCCCGAAAGACGGTAGCGTATTCTTTCTCTTGGGAACGGTCCATTAATAAGATTAAACGGCTTCTCCAAACGTGAGGAATTTCACCACTTTCGTAAGTGGTGGTTTTTGACAAACCGCTGTAGTATATACAGTATAACCAAAAGGCTTAAAAATGATTCCAAAAAGTGGAGGACTATGGAAGACGATAAAATCAAAGAAGACACTGAGGGAACGGATGAACAATTTGACACGGATGATTCTCCTGATGGGGGATTTATGCGCGGCTATGAAGAGGATGAGGTAGTCATTGAATGCGCAGAATGCGGAACAGCCGTGAAAGAAGAGAAGAAGTTAACCCGTAAGATTGGTGATGAGGAGTATTTCTTCTGTTCCAAGACGTGCGCCCATGATTTTGAAGAGAGTATGGTTCAGGAGTAGTGTTATAGGGGCAGATAGAAAGTCTCATCTTCTTTATTGTCCCACAATTCTTTCATCTTGGCTTGCTGGATTTTGTGCAAAAACTCGTCATATTGGTTTCCTTTTTTTACAGTTTGGAAGACATTAATCATATGCTGCAAAATTTTTTGCATAAAAACAATGACCTACTCCCAAAATAAATCCGACTAAAGTCGGGGGTTTCTCACGCAAACCTCTTAACTTAAACCTTTCCCTCTAACGAGGTCGTGCCAGTGGCACGAAAGATTTAATGTGGGTTTCGCTAAACGAGAACCCCCTACGATACAAGCAACCACCTTTAGCATGAGGTGGTCGCCATGACTAAACAAATATATCCGCACTTTAATCCAGAAGTGCATAAGATTGAGAGTAAAATCGCAACGGTGAGAACATCTCATCATTGCAAGTATAACATAAACTATCATATCATCTGGATACCAAAGTATAGAAAACAAATATTAACAGGAAAAGTGATTGAAGTGTTAAAAACAATAATCAATGGGCAATGTCAGGAAATGGGCATACAGCAATTAGCATTAGAAGTCATGCCAGACCATCTGCACTTATTTGTAGGTGCTAAACCGACAGTAACGCCCTTCAAGATAGTCCATAAGCTGAAAGGCAATACAAGTATTCAGCTTCGCAGATGTTTTCCAGAGTTAAGGTATCTTGGCTATAAACAGCATTACGGAACTGGATTTGATAATCTCTGGGCAAGAGGTTACTATATTGGCTCTGCTGGGCATGTATCACAGGAACAAGTCAAGCGTTACATTCAAGAGCAGATGGGCAAGGATGTCTTTGAATACGATATTTATGGATGTCCTTCGCACTTGAAAGGACAACTAAAAATAGGTGATTTTACAAATGGTTAAAGAGGATAAATATCTTTTTTTGAAGATAATTGGAATTGGTTTTATCTTCTTACTTTTTGTAATTTTAGCATTAAATCTTTATTACAATTCAAAACCAAAAATAGTTTATATTGGGTGGGTGGAATCATTCCCAGATGAAAATGTATTAAGAATCAGATTTAAAGTTGTAAACCCATTTAATATCCCTTATTATGGTTATTTTATGGTAAGGCATGATTGTTTGGAAAAATTAAATAAGAGCATAACAAGTCTTGCTATAATAGAACCTTTTGGAGAAAAGATTTATAATACTAAAGTTGCTTACACCTATAAATCTGATTGGAATTGTAAATTTCAATCGGAAGGCACTTTAACAATTTATAAAGAAGCAGAAGATTTAGTTACAGATTATAAAAAATTTGAATATAAACCGAAAGAAAATATTACAAACTAAATGGAGGATGAGAAAAATGGAATGGTATGAAATTTTAGGCTGGGGAGTATTAATCGTGTTAGCTGTTTTAATGATATTGAAAATATCAGGAGCAATATAGATGAAAGCGTTAAAATCACTTAAAATAGGATTACTGGTGTTTGTGTTTATGGTAATAGCTTATTCATATTTGATAACAATGGGAACGGAATGTTTAGACAAATTTTCAATATCATTATCCTTATTTGCTTTATTTTATGAAGCAATATTGGTTGTTGTAGAGAAATAAACATTAATGGAGGAAACGGCTCTCCTCCCACGTTTGAAAACGTGGGTATCCGAGCCTAACGATTTTATAAAAAATCCCAATCGCAGCACAAGAAATACAACAACGATTGTATTTCTGTGCAGAAATGAGATAACTTTCTCATTTCTTGCATCTAGTCACTAGCGTTCGTGACTTGCCTGACGGCAAGAGCTGTGGGGTACAAGAAATGAAGAAACATGAAAACTGACAACGATCAGTTTT
>CAYIBV010000098.1:0-4470 GCA_964361725.1 uncultured Methanosarcinales archaeon
TGATGAATAAGGATATCACGCATGCCAGCAATTTTTTCCCATGGGATGTCTGGATATCGAACCGTAAATTCTTTTGGTAGATTTTTTGCGGCTTCACCTATAATCTCAATGTTTCGAATCACGATATCCTGTGTTCTTCGTGACTTCACAAATTGCTCTTTACTCATGTCTCGGGTATCTTCTTCAATATACCCCATGCTCTTTAGCATATGGGTAAGGAAAACCTGAGGATCTTTTTTCATAATATCCTCACTTCTTCTTTAAGTATTCTATTTTTAAGTAACGGGTTTAATGAATGATACGTTAGTACATCAACATTTTTCTTTAGTTTTTTCCGCAGTTCTAACTGCAATCCTACATGGTCCAGTAAGCTTTTCTGCCCTTTAAATTTTATGAGTATATCCACATCACTTGTTTTCTTTTGCTCTCCCCGGGCATAGGAGCCAAAGATTCCCGCTTTCACTACATTGTTCTTCCTGAGCGTGGGTACAATAATTTTCTTTATCCTGATAATCTCTTTGTTCATGGCGTTAGGTAAATGAACCATTCCATTTAAACTTTTCCACCACGAAGAGAATAAATTTCTTCCGCAATTACCCAGAAGCACACGCTAATCCCAGAACCGCTTTACAGATTTTCTTATAGTCGCGAGCGGCCATGTGAAAGTGACGGCCATATTTGGCAAAAGAAGAGAGAGGATGGTCTTTAATATAGTTAAAGTTACGCAAGATTTCTAACAGTACTCGTTCCTGTACCCGTACAACTATATCCGGTTGATCCAGAGAATCGACAATCTCATCGATTTTTCCATCTGGACTGTTATGGGAAGCGTAATGCCCCATTATTCCACATTCCGTTTTTACAACAAGACCAATTTCTTTAAATCTACAATGCCGTACTGCCCCCACATATAACGCACTAGCGTTTAACTCGGCTCGGATCACTTCTCCTCCACCATGCTGCATAATTTCATCCAGAGAGCGGTATTGTTCAAACATACTCTTCCGCACAACGTTCTCTTTAAAAAGGTTAGGTCATGAAAATGCGAGGTCAAGAAAGTGCTCTGTTCAAGTCACGGACTGAGGGGGATAGTGCTTTCTCGCATTTTCAGGATCCGTAGAAAACCAACAGTTTTCTGGGAAACCGGAAATCACAGATTTCCTTGTTCACGAAAAAGCTACTGGCTTTTTCCGTGCAAGCAACTTTTATAAGGCACAACCTATTTCAAGTGTGTTATGGGGAAAAAGAGAGGACAGATTACAATATTTATTATCCTTGGAGTGATGCTTCTGTTTATATTCCTTTTCTTGCTGCAATTTACCTCTTCTTTACAGAAAAAACAACTGACACAGGCGCAGGAAGAGGTCTTTACCAAAGCCTTGCATAAAGAAACCCTGCGCATTTATGTAGAAGATTGTCTGGAAGATGAACTGCCCGCAGGATTGACATTGTTAGGGTCGCAAGGAGCGATCTGGCGCGAGCAAGGGGGGTCAAGGAATTTTTTTTCAGGGAGTAATGGGGTTCTGGTAGGTAATCAAAACATTTCCTATGCCCTTTCTTTACCCTTGACCGCAGAAGAAAATAAATATCCCTGCTCCGCTGGTGATCCAACAATAGGGCCGGCGTTCTGCCAGTTCACATTGCCCAATCAAGATATCAAATTCAACCGGAACGTCTTCTTTGGACGCAAAGAGTTCAGTATTCCCCGCATGGAACGGGATTTGTCTGGATTTTTGAAAAAACAGCTGGAAGAATGCGTGAAGCAAAAGATTTTCCCGGAAGGCAGTGCTGGTATAGAAACCAGTGCGGAAGGAGCAGAATTGAATGTAGATATCCAATCTTCCGCCATTACCGTGAACGTGCATTACCCTTTGAAATTTAGTGCCGGCGAACAAGAAATCTTTACGTTATCAGAATTTGACTTTGTATATCCTACTAAAGTGGGGGAATTCTTTAATGCCGTGGCAAGACAGATCGATAATGATATCAGGTATGGAGATTTTCCGTATAAAGAGGCGTTTGAGGGAAGGCAATTTAATATAGTAAGTACAGTTGATGTAGGGGGATGTGAGTCACAAGAGGGTGGTTTATTTTCTTGTCCAAAAGAATTCGATCAACGGCCATTCCAGCAATTTGATACAAGATTAGATGTCGTTGATGCTGGAAATGGGGACGATCTTTTCACATATTCATTAACTTTGGGCGATGCGCGTCTCAATTCGTATACATTTAAAATAGCGCGGCAGAATCGTCCCCCCGCGTTAAGTTATATCTCTCAATGTCCTGCTGATGATTATGATTATTTATATGTTCCGGGAACGGATTTGAATTTAGAACAATTTGTGGCGAATGCTCTGGACGCTGATGAAGATGAACCCCTTACCTATACGTTTAAGCATGAAGGAAATGTCATTATGGATCGTGCTGGGCCACTTCCGGAGAACGTTCTTCAGGGAAGAGGGAATAACCCCATTATCCGCGTTACCGCCTCTGATGGACATACAGAAGACTGGCAGGAGGTGCGAGTACGGGTGGACCAGAAAGTAGAGCCACGAGTAACAATTCGTAACATGGTTACGGGAGAAGTCGGACGTATTTCTTTAGAAGACCCCGTGTGTATCCTGGCAGAACAACCGGAAGGGATTCCCAACGATGTACAGGTAAGTTCCTTTCAGTTTAGTTTGAGTGGCCATCCGCTTAGTTTAGAATTTGGACAAGAATATGGGTTGGCAGTAAGAGAGGGAGAGAACGTACATTTGGTGGAAGGGTGCAATCTTGCTGATTTTGATATTACTACTATAACTACATCACTTCGTCAATATATTACTCCTCTCCAACAAGGAGCGCTGCAGCAACAGTTAGCAGTACAAGGAAGAGTATCATATAGTGAAGATGCCCGATGTCAATATGTTTCTGATAATCCTGTTGCATTTCAAACACAACAGTGCTTCTCTGTTGCTGATGCTGGGGCACCAAGTGTGCCATACGTTGAAAGCATGACTGTTCACCAATATGAACTGAATGAAGAAGGAAACTATGAACAAAATCTAGACGTAAATTCATTTACTGTTCCCCGGCCGTGCTGTAATGGTGATCATGTTCAACAAGAAGGAGAAGTTTGTTTTGATAGCACTCAATACGGTAACGGTTGTTTTGAGAATGAGTATTATCTTCAGCACGTTGTGGCGAGATGTGATGGCATTCGGGGAAATATCTGCGGTGGGGGCGGAAAAGAGGTAACGAACAGCACCGATGTGCAGGGCAATCGATTATGTGGTCGTGCCGGATTGTTACAGTGTAATGCTGATATACCTGAAGAATGTGCGGAACGACCGGCATGGGGTGTGGGGAATAATGGATGGTGTTCTGCTACTTCCGGGTGCGCAGAGTTCTGTACAGAAGAAGTCGTGGATAAATCAGCAGTAGCAACGAACCCAGCAAGAATAACTATAGGGAGCGATGCCCAGCCACTCATTGTCACTTCTGCGTTATCTCCTGATGGTGCACAATTCCAGTGTGGATGTACAGGTCAATTTACAGGGTACGCTTGTGATGCGAATTTTGATGGCACGTTTAATGGAGTGTGTGAAGAAGACAGGTTCTTAGGTATTCGTTTAGGATATTCTTGCCATGGAGAAGATTGAGAGAATCTTTTCATGGCATCTAACTGTTTATGGGAGCGAGACGATCACTTCAAATACTTATCAATCTCTTCTCTCTTACGAGGATTCAATGAAACATGATGGCCATAAGATGTCCTCTTTGAAATTAGAATATCTTCTTTAATTAATTCTTCAGTAGCTTTCTTAGCATCTCCTTTGAAATGTCCTGGTAAACCTTTCTTCAAATTCTCAATATCCGTATGCCTTCCACCAATATAACCATGCTGAAATAACTTCTTTACGATAAAGCTCTTTACTTCCTCTTTTTCCATCAAATCTCCTAAAATGCCTAAAAGTATAAAAAACCCCCTATTACATAAAATGGTGCCATTAATACCAAAAAGTATAAATGTTAGCACTACTTTTTAACACCAAAATGGAAGAAAACTCAATATTTATTAGGACATTTGGAGATTACCCTTTAATCAGGATTATGGACTTTCTCCTTTACTCTAGGGACTTTGACTACCCAATAACTGAGATAGCCAGTAACTCTAACGTAAACTTCCAGACTTTAAAGAAATTGTGGCCAAGATTAGAACAAGACAGAATTGTTGTTTCAACAAGAACGATGGCTGGAACAATTTTATATAAAATAAACACCAACAATCCTGTAGTAAAAAAATTGATTGAATTAAACAATTTCTTATGTTGGGAGTACGCTGAGAAATTGGAAAAAGAGCCGGAAGTTGCCGTCTGAGTGAATAACTCCAGAACTTCCGTTAGCAAAAAAGCCGATTCATAGAAAAACATTTTCCTCCACAAGATTTAAATAAAATCATTCTTTTTTAGTGGTAAAATGAAGCCA
>CAYIBV010000099.1:0-4364 GCA_964361725.1 uncultured Methanosarcinales archaeon
CCTAACCCCACCACTATCCCCCCCAGTACATCAATGCCATCATGTTTCTTCAGATGAATGCGGGAATAGATGATTAGTGCCGCTGAGAGCATACAAAATAAGCTGAATAAAAAAGAGGGCGAATATGAAATTCCTATGCCTGCAAGGAAGATGGCTCTACTGGTATGCAAGCTGGGAAAAGAAGAGGCATCAATTCTTTCAATGATGTTATGAAATTCCTGTTTCACGGGGCGAGGGCGGAAGTAGAGGAGACGAATAATCACGGTAATGAAGAGAGTGATGATAAACCCTGCTAGGAGGATAAAAGCGAGTTTTTGTTGATGGAACAGGAATAGAGAGACTACCAGGATAGTGTAGAATATCGCTCCGCCAAATGTAGTAATATCACGAAAGGCAACGTCCGAGATAGTTTGTATGGTTTTGTTCATTGTTATTGTTCATTATTTAGTTTATTGTTATAAGTATATAATAAATGCGGTGCTGATTGTCCATAACACGATACCTGTAATAAATAAGGCATCTTTAACTATTTTTTCAGGATGGCGGGAAATGATGGAACCGCTGGTGATGAGGATGTAGTAGCGAAAGATGACATATAACGCAAACGGAAGGGTATACAAAAGATGGTTAAAAGGAGACAGAAAAGAGTACAAGGCATAAGAAATGACCAGTAAAGAAGTGGAAATACCCATCAAAGAATTAGTGAGTGAAAGAGTATACTCCTGCAGGACTTTTCTCGCAGAGGGAGCTTTTTCTTTCAGCAGAAGCAATTCGCTGTGGCGTTTGCCGATGGCGAGAAATAACGCCAGGAAAAAAGGGACAAGCACCAGCCAGGGGGAAATAATAACTTGAATGGCCACTGCTCCGGCGAGAGCGCGAAGCACGAAGAGGATAGAGATGGCAAGCACATCAGCAATGATGATTTTCTTAAGCAAGAAAGTGTACAACAGCGTCAACACAAAGAGGGCAGCGAGAAGAGAGAGAAACGGTATACTGATGGTTGCGCCAATCCATACTCCTATGCCCAGAAGAATAAATACAATCACCAGAGCAAGAGCAGGGGAGATAACTCCCGTCGCGAGAGGGCGATGCTTGTTTTCCGGATGAAGCTGGTCACTTTTTCTATCGATAATATCATTGATGATATATCCCGCAGAAGAGATGAGGCAGAGGGAAAAGAAGGCAAGAACTGTGGTGGAAAGCAAAGGAAAATTAAGAACATTTCCGGAAAAGAAAATGGCTAGAAACACCACGAGATTCTTATACCATTGCGGGACACGGAGCAATTGCAGGTAGGAGTTAAGAGCCATGTTGGGGAGTAAGTATCTTAAAGATACAGGTTTGTTTCCTAAACACATACTCTTTCTTAAAGATTTCTTTATTTTCCTCTGCAACGAGATCAAGGAACTGCTGTTTTTTTTCCTGACAGAGGGCATCGTCCGGAGCGCAGGGAAAGTCGCAGTCATTGATGATCAGAAGAGGGTACTTCCCGGCGTTCTGTTTGTAAATGGTGGGAGCATAGTCCAATCCGTCGAGAGTCTCTGTTTTCTGGTCAAGGAAAGAAATATATTCCGGATTGGAAGCGAGAATGAGGGTAGTACTGTTGACAGCACTGTTGAGGGCTGTGAGGGCATTAACAGCATTCTTAATATCATTAGTGAATTGTGGCGGGCGTTCTAGATATATCTGGCTAGGCATGGGGAGGAGGAGAAGAAGCAGGCACAGGACAATAAAAAAACGGGGAGTGACAAGCGGTTTTTTACTTTGCGTTAACTTATGGTAGATAGTGACAAGAGTGTATCCTACACTTATAGCCAGAAAGGGCAGTGCCGTTGCCAAATACCGCACTTCTTTCCGGGGAACGGTGAGAAAATAAATAAGAGTGCATACAATGATCACCAGAGTAAGAATGTGGGCATTGCTTTTCCATAACTTCTCTTTTATAACAAAGAAAATATAGATGAAGAAGAAGAGGAAAAGGGGATTGGTGAGGAAGAAATGAGTGAGATAGAAAGATGTTCCTGATCCATACATCCAAGTGGCTGTAGTCACGATCCACGATCCTGCCGTAAATGGCTCTAAAGCATTATTATAGGTAATGTAATTAAAAATAAGATAAGGGATTACCGGAAGAAGAAAACCGCCACTATATGCGGTGAGGTGCTGTACTTTCGCTTTCCAGTGTTGATGGTGGAGAAATACATAGAGTCCTCCCATGACAAACCATATCCCCTGCGGGAAGCGGGTGAGAAAAGAGAGAGCAAGACACAGGCCGCTGAAGAAATAGCGCAGGGGGAGAGGTGCTTGATGAGCTTGAGGAAGAAGAAACAGAATCCCCAGCAATCCTAACGTGAGGGCCAAAGGATCAGCAAGGAGAATGCCGGTGAAGATAATAAAGAAAGGAGTGAGACTGAAGATTAACGCGGCAAGGGCAGCAATGGAGCGGTTAAATATTTTTCGAGTAATGATATATACGAGACCTATAGCAGTAAGAGAAAACACTATATCTAATACTGTACCGATGATTGCGGGATCAAATCCTATTCTCCAGAAAAAACCTAAGATGACGGGGTGGAGGAAGGGGCGGAACGATTCCCAGAATCCCATTTCTCTGTGGGAGAACATATATTTTCCCATGCTGATGTAGACATGAGAATCCCACCATAATGGATTTTCAAAGGAGAGGTACAGGATGCGCACAAAGAGCGAGAATCCCAAAATGATCAGCAGAGGGTTTTTGTCCCAAAATAGTCTTGCCTTCTCTGTGAGAGTCATGATGTGGGAGAACACTGAGGGGCATTTTTGAGTGAGGAGCAGATAATCTGCTGCAATCGTTCCTGAGCAATAACACCTTCATATTTTTTATTATCTATCACTAGGGTGGGATATTTAGTGACATTGAACTGGAACATGATGATCTCTACCATGGGCTCTTCTTCCCGCACGTCAAGGTTGATGGGAAAGACGAGGAGCTTATCGTCAAAGATATTTTTGAAGTAGGTCAAAATAGTTCCCTGCGTGGGGCAGGATTCACATTTTTCTGTATAAAAATAAAGGATGGGAACAATATCTAAGTTACATTTTTGTTTGCTTTCTTTTGCCAAGAGCCAGTACCGCAGGTTGTCCAGGATGTAGCGGCGCTGGATGAAGACTTTCCGTTGGGTAGAATCTTTGTTCTCTTCTTCGAAGGAAACGACATCACTCAGGGAGTCGGAAAGGTCGGTGATGGCTTCTTTTAATGTAGTAGAAAGGATAGGACAATTATCATAGGAACTAAATGTTGTCAGGTACAGATACTGCAGCTGCAGGCTTAATGATTTTACTTCCTGACCTTGATTAATCTCTTCCACAAGATTGTAGCGCTGGTCCTCCAGGATGAGGCCAAGAGTAAGTCCCAGAGAAAAGATAAGAAAAGTTATCACTCCGGCAATGATGTATTTGTCCGTGCTTATTTTCCGCCAGGGAGTAGGTTCAGTCATAGAAGAGTTACCATTGCAGTTTTTTCTTTTTGGTGAATGTGATGACACAGAGAAGAAGAATAGTTCCTTTGAGAAGATAGTAAAATACAAAGTAGGGAATAACGGGAATCCAGCCAAATTTAAGCATCTTTTCCTGGGCATTCTTATGAGCGAGGTAAAAGAAGAGGAAGCCGATGATGAACAGGAAGATGACAATGAAGAGTTTTTGGATATCGGTGAGGAGGAGAGTAAGGAGGTCGATATGGGGGGTGTAGTTTCTGATAAAAGGCATGATATCAAATTGGACGGCAAAAAGATTTCTGAACCAGGTATAAGCCGGCCGAAGAAGAAAGTGAAAAGCAAGAGCGATTCCCGTAATGGCTAAGAAATAGCCGGCAATGTTTTTAACCATCTGCATCAAGCCAAAATCGCCGTACTTTCGATTGACAATGAGATCACGATACTGATGAAGGCAGAGGATGCTTCCTAAGTACCATCGTCTGCGCTGGCGGTAAAATGGCCGTAGTTTTCCCGGCGCGGTGGTGTAGACATACCCATCAAAACATTGCTTAATGATATACTGGTGCTTCTGCACACGATAGGCGATTTCCTGATCTTCCGTGATGTTGGTCTCGTCAAAGCAGCCAAGGCTCTTAATGATATCTGTACGGTAAAGCGAGAATGGGCCGGGGGCAACATAGAGGGAATCAAGATGGCTTGCTAATCTTCCCACAAAAATAATAACGATGTATTCCAGCCACTGCACGCGCTGCAACAGGTTCTTAGGATGAGATACTTTCATGGCGGGGGTGATGATGGCAAGTTTTGGATTGTTTTCTGTATAATAAAAAGCAATCATCTTACGCAGAGTCAAAGGGTCAACAAAAGAGTCGGCATCAAGACAGG
>CAYIBV010000100.1:0-4244 GCA_964361725.1 uncultured Methanosarcinales archaeon
CGTTTTTTGCAAAGGGCAGGACGCGCCGGCCATCAATTGCATTCCACGGTCAAGGCACGTATCATTGTCATGGATCGAGATGATTTGGTGGAATGTTCCTTGCTGTTGAAATCAGCAAAAGAACGAAAGATTGACCAGATTCAGATTCCTCGAAATGCTTTGGATGTGTTAGCACAGCAGATATTTGGAATAGCGATTAATGAAGTTATCAATGTCTATGAACTGTATCAACTCATACGAAACTGTTATTGTTATCATACGTTATCTTGGGATGATTTTTTTGAACTGATTAAATTTCTTTCCGGACAGTATGTCAGTCTGGAAGAACGCCATGTCTATGCCCGTATTTGGTATGATGCCGAGACGGGAAATATCGGGAAAAAGGGGAAAATGGCGAGGATCATTTACATGACAAATATCGGAACCATTCCGGAAGAGAGTTACATTACAGTGAAAATTGGCGATCAGACTGTAGGCATGGTTGATGAAGGATTCCTGGAACGGCTGCGTCCCGGAGATGTGTTTGTGTTAGGGGGAAATGTCTATATGTTCAAATTTGCCCGTGGCATGACTGCGCAAGTATCTGCTTCTGTCAATCGTCCTCCCACTGTGCCCAGCTGGTTTTCAGAGATGCTGCCGTTGTCGTTTGATCTAGCCATGGAAATTTCCCGCTTTCGGAGGTTGATGGAGGAACGTTTCGTTCTTGAACAATCCCCAGAGGAAATTATTCAGTTCATTCATCAGTTTTTATACGTAGACGAAAATGCTGCAGACAGTATTTATCATTATTTTTACGAGCAGTATCATTACAGCAAAATTCCTTCAGACAAAAAAATTGTCGTGGAAACATATCGTGACCGGGGAAGGACGTACGTGATCTTTCATACTTTGTTTGGGCGGCGGGTGAATGATTGTTTGTCGAGAGCGTTAGCCTATGTCATTGGAAGATCACAGCATCGCGATGTGGAAGTGGGAATATTGGATAATGGGTTTTATCTCTCTGCAGAACAGCAATTTAATGCTACGCGGGCGTTTGAGATGTTAAAGACTGAAAACTTTCGTCAGGTGCTGGAACAGGCTATTGAGCGCAGTGAGATTCTGAATAGGCGATTCCGTCATTGCGCTACGCGGTCGTTGATGATCTTACGGCAATATATGGGAAGGACAAAGAGCGTGGGAAGAACTCAGATGGGAAGCAAAATTTTATTGAATGCGGTAAAGCGTATCAGTGAGCAGTTTCCCATTCTTAAAGAAGCACGACGGGAAGTATTGGAAGACTTGATGGATTATCAGCACGCACAGCTGATTATTGATGCTGTTGTAGAAAAGAAGATTATTGTGGAAGAGGTCAATACTTCCGTTCCCAGTCCGTTTGCCTTTGGCTTGATTGTAGGAGGATATAGTGATGTGATCAAGATTGAAGATAAACAGGAATTTCTGCGGAGGATGCATGAACACGTCAAGGCAAGCATTGCCCTGAAGCAGGGGAAGAAAATTGCCCGAGAAGAGCTGGAGAAAGCAGCGTTTTCTTATCAGCAATTCTGGGATGACGTACAGAATAAGCAGAATGAAGCGAAAGATGCCTACTTGGAGAAACTGCGCTTTCAGATCTGGAATTTGAAGTACGTGCCGGTGTATGTCAAAGAGGAATTGATCAAACTGATTGAAATGGGAAGTATGCGCAAAGAGGTTTGGGAAGAATGCAAAAGGTATAAACCAGATATCGAAACGAACTGGCCGGAAGAGTTACGTGAGTTTGTTCTGGGGAAGATGGAGAGTGTGGTGTAATTGTCGCATTAGGAAAAAAAGAAGTTTACTTAAAATATCAATCTTAGCTGTCCTTTGCCCTGCCGCAAAGCGTTTATCCTTTGTTCTCTATGCTGTTCTTCAAGCAGCTGCTCTTGGAAAGATTTGATATGCTTGCACTCTACCTTGCTCACATTGTGGCCATACATCTTTCTGTAGCCATGTGGGCACGAGCAGGCATATTCTTGTTTAGGGATTCCTATCAGCTGTGGCACTTCGTTTCTCTGTACGAAATACCTCCTGTCTTCGCAGGTAGTGCTTGCTGTAATCCTGCCCGCAAAGCCTTCAGTTGAAAAATCATCCCCTCTTACTTTTTTTTCTCTCATCAGTACTATGAAAGCATCGGCATACGCCCCGCGCGAAGCATCAGAGTCCATGGGCAGGCCATCTTCAGGATAATGAAACTGGGCGAATACATAGTCCTGAAAATCAGCATCATGCTTTTCCTCTTGGGAGTACTGTCTGTCAGTATAAAATGAACGCAGGAACTGCAGCTGAACGCGTTCTTCTAAAGAATCCATACGCTCTGCAATGGAAAGAGGGCATTCCTGATGGCCAGAGAAGCCTGTCTTCATTTGTTTCATGGCCCGAACAGCGTTTTTAGTGGGGTTCTTTCTTTCGCTGAAAGCATATGCAGAGGAAACCAAGCCGGCTAACAGTGTTCCAAAAGGCGCTCCGATAAGATTCTCTTTTTTTTTCCTCACAAAACATCCTTTTAACAGTTGGATACCTATGTACAACGCAGCAATGTCGCAGGTGTCTAACTGTTGCAGCACTTGCTTTGGAACACCTAATCTTTCCCTCTCCTCTACTTGGTGATAGCCGTGATAGGAAGCTTTTATGAGACTAAAGTTCAAATGGTCGCTCAGGGAACTGCGTGCTCTAAAAAGTCTTGTCATTGTTTCAGCAGTTTCCCCCTTGGCAAAGCCAAATGCAGTGGTATCATTGAAGAGGGGGGGTGTAATCATTTATTTCAGACTCCAGTATTTTTCTCATACCTTTTGTGTGAGAGTGCTTCTTTAAAGTTGTTATGCCTATTTGGATCTGAGATCATGATTTCTTAACTGGATGTCATACCCCGCAGCTCTGCTGCGATTAATTAATTGCTCAGTTAAGATTAAAAAATACCCCACAGCTGTTTCCGCAGGAAACTCACCAACCTCATTGATATTCGGAGCGTTCCTGCGGAACAGAACGCAGTGACTAGACTGCTGTGATTGGGATTTTTTATTCAACCAGTGAGGTAAATCCCGGGACAAAGTAATTCGAGAGCTTCCCCCCGTCCTATATTTGGATAAGCTGCTTCTGCCGTTGCCTGAAGTTCTGCAACTATTATTCTACGGGCTAACCTATCATTTTCCGTTCTGGAATCAATCATGGCAACAATGCTGTCTATTCTAGTATCTTTCCTGCAATTATATATTCTGCATGTCTCCGGCCTTTTGTCATATATCCTGCATTGAGAGCTTGCGGCATCTAAAAAAATGCAGGTTCCTGTTATCGGATTATTACGCAGATAATAATCATCCCCTTCCTTTGTGACACACTCCAAGCCTATTTCTTCTACTTCATCTGTCGTAACATATTTCTTGGGGATATAGCAACAAGCTGCTCCGCAGAAGAGCGGGATCGCTCCCTCTTTACAAGGTGAACTTCGTGCCATTTTAGACTCTCTAAACAGAGTAATTTATAAATATTTTTATTGTATTAATTCTTTAATGATAATTACAATGCTTACATTATTAGAAATGATGTGAGGTAAGACCACGGACGCAGTCCGTAATAAGTTGCCATCATTTCTAATTATAGTAGGTGACCTAAATATTTATACAAAAAGTCACTTACTATATATGAAAGACATAAATATTTTGTATAAAATTTATGTCTTTCAGTATAGAAAATCCGTTCAAAGATGAGGGGCGTAAAAACTACGGACAAAGTCCGTAGTTATGTGCAATTGCTCGCCAGCCACAAGATTAATAAAATCCGCCTCTTAACTATAATCCTATGAAGTACAATAAACTTGTTCGTGACAAAATTCCAGAAATCATAAAGAAAAAAGGAGCAGTTCCAATTACACATATTGCTTCTGATGATGAATATTGGCAGAAATTAAAAGAAAAACTTCACGAAGAAGTCGATGAATTTATGAAAGATAATAATGATGAAGAGATAGCCGACATTCTTGAAGTTATTTACGCAATATGCGACTACAAAAAGATTGATAAAAACAAATTGGAACTACTTAGAAAAAAGAAAGCCGAAGAAAGAGGCGGATTTAAAGATAAAATAATTCTTGATGAAACAAAATAGTGGCTGGCTCGCAACTTTCTCCTCACTTCGTTCGTCGAACCACGTTGCACTTTCGCTTCGCTCAGGGCACATAACAGGCATTAACAGGAAACCTCGTTGCACTTCGGTTTCCCAAATTTTTTGCC
>CAYIBV010000101.1:0-4231 GCA_964361725.1 uncultured Methanosarcinales archaeon
GGAGGTACGTCCATACCGCTTTAACTGCTGACTGAATCGTTCCATTTTCATATAAAGTATATGTTTTTTAACGCTTTGAAGTGCGGGAGGACAGGTTGTTTATAAATGTTTTGTATAAAAGACACCACTTTGTTAGGACAAAAATCAAACCGAAACATTTATTAAACCCGTAAAAATAAAAATGAATTATGGAAGTCAAAACAAAGTTGCTGGCGATCGCTATTGCCCTTCTCTTCGCATTATTTGTAGGATATGGGATTGAAGTATTTCATGATATTCCTCCCTATAATGAGTTATATAGGTTTACTACCTCAGAATCCTGTGTTCAGGCTGGGGGAATGTGGCAGGAGTACCCGGAACCACAGCCTGTAGGTAGTCCAGGAGGATATTGCCAGACACCGCCAGGAAAAGGTTATGAATACCAGCAAGTATCACAACAGCATGATAAAGTAGTGTTTATTGTTTCTCTCATTGTAGGAGTTATTGGTATTGTTGCAGGTGTCCTTCTTAAAAAAGAAGCTATCGGTCCCGGATTTATTGGTGGAGGAATCCTGCTTATCTTATATGGTTCTATCAGATATTGGCCTTATGCCAGCGACTGGCTAAAGTTCATTCTGTTAGGTGTTGCGTTAGCTATTGTTGTCTGGGTAGGATATAGATTACTTGATAAAGCAGTAAAGCACAAATAAACTTTTATTTTTAGATTTTATTCTTAGAAAAGAGATTTTTGGCTTACAATTCTGGAGGAAAAAAGCCACGCCATCTTTCGCGTATATCACTCTCAGAGAGGGAACCATCATAGACCAGTTGTTCTAACATAGATGTTTGTAAAGCATCAGAATCAATGACAGCCCCAGACTCTCCCAATGCATTTCCCAAAATAGTAACAAGAAGTTGTTTGTATGCCCCCATCATTTCTTCATCTGAATCACGGTCTCGTGGGTCTCTATTGCTATCATTTTGGGCAAATGCTCGTAGCAAAGGGTTTGGACCATCCAAACAGTAAATGTTTGTTGATGTTTTTACTGCCTCCGCTTGCCTCACCATTCCTAAATTAAAAAGCTGCCAGAACATCTCCTCAGGATTTTGAAGGATAGTACAAGAAGTTGTATTCTGAAAAGCATCGGGAAGATGTTTTGCATTGAGGTGAAATTCCCCCACAAATACAAAAACATGATTTCCTTCCTGAATAAATTTAGCAACCTCTTCCTGAAGATTTCGTGTCCTCATACGCACAGAATCAAATCTGGCGTCAATACCATATAATTCTACTTCCCGCCCAGCTTTTCGCTGTTGTTGAGCGTATGACAAGATATGTTTAACATCTCCCCATTTCCCTGTTGAGGCATGCGACCAGCACCAATCTTTAATTTGGGAGGCTGTATATTCCCCTGTAAGAAATCCCTCAAGACTTTCGTTGCAATTGGGAGTAAATTCTTCCAGAAGAAGCACAGTTTTTTTAGTGGGATCAGATGCTTTTTTAACAATATCAACAAACAGATTTTTGGGAGCACGCAGAGGATGGAAATCACCAACATATACTATCTGAGAAGCACCCGCAACGTTAAGAACCGCTCCTCTTGTAACCTGCTCTTTATATTCTCCCACTGCCCACTCAAAATTGCTATCATACAACATAAGGCTGGCACGAGGATCAACTCCTACATTTCGTGGATCACTAGCCGTAAGCTCTTCATGGACATCCTGATACGCTCGTACTAGCCGGCTATGAAACGTGGTAGGTTCCGGTCGGTCTTTGCCCTGTCTATAACGAGATAGATCTATCATAGGACTAAGCAGGCAAATAAGATGTATATAAACATTTCTTATCGTTTAGTACTAACAAATAAGAACATTATTAACTTGAAAGAGAGGCAAATAAACAACATAAATATTTATATCCTTTCTCCATTTCCATACTATATGAAACGCACTCAATTACGCAGTAAAGAGATCAGCAAAGAGCTAGAGCCATTTGGCATGGAATTGAATAAGAAAGATGTTGTAGAAAAAGTAGAGGAAGTACATACTTTTCTAGTCATCAATAAACAGCCGGCGTTCTGGTATTACCAACAGAAATTAGTTCCTACCCTTCGCTATCTCCAGCAGCATGACCTTCTCAAGAAAATTATAGTAGATATGGGCGCTGTTAAATTTGTGGTAAATGGTGCAGACATCATGCGTCCGGGAATAACAGAGATAGATGCCGACATCAAGAAAGACGAATTCATCGTGGTTGTAGATGAAACCAACAAAAAACCATTAGCTGTAGGCCTTGCTTTGTTTACCGGTACAGAGATGCAGCAGATGACTACAGGAAAAGTTATTAAGAATATTCATTATGTAGGAGATGAAATCTGGAAAGAGGAAGTATGATGACAAATAATGCTAAACATACAGTACTCTCAACCCAAGAACGAGTGTGTACTTCTCTCTGGAGTCAAGCTAGAGGATTAATGTTCCTTCCTAAACAAAACATCGTGATGATATTCCCAGAAGAAAAAAAAATATCCCTCCATATGTTTTTTGTCTTTTATCCCATTGATGTGCTGATTCTTGATAGCAATAAGAGAATTGTAGAGATTAAACGAAACTTCAGGCCATTTACTTTATGGAAATCAACACAGAAAGGGAAGTATGTGGTGGAATTGGGAATTCAGGGAGAATATAAAGTTGGAGATAAATTAGACTTTAATTAACGCTTTGCTTTCCACTCCTCTTCCAACAACCCATACTTATAGAGTGTATGCCACTGCTCAAAACGATAAATCGCTTCTCGTTCTTTTCCTTCCAAGACAAATCCTAGCTTTTCAATCACCCGTCGTGATGCCACATTTTCTTCAAAGTGGATAACATAGATTCGATGCAGGCCTAATTCTTCAAATCCAAAGCGTACTACTGCCGATGCTGCTTTCGTCATCATTCCCTTGCCCCAGAATTCTTTTGCCAACCAATACCCTAACTCTCCCTGTTTATTGTCTTTGTTAACTGCGTCAATACTGCAAATCCCAATTAATGTATTATCTTGCATAATTCCAAACACATATCCCCTGCCTTTCCGCCACTCTTTAATGCTTTTTAACACAAATTTTTTTCCGTCATCAACAGAATAGGGAAAAGGAATATTTTGCGTATAGCGAACAATATCTGAATTGATATGATCTGTAATGGCTTGTGCGTCTTTTTTGGTTAATTTTCGTAGTACAAAGTCATCAACAGGAATTACGACTGGAATATTTTCCATAAGAAGAAGCAATATACTTAATATTATAAAGATTTCGAAGTCTCTCTTCTCTGTCGCATATATTCTTCGCGAGACGGCTGCCTACATGTTTTTAATACTGAATTGATTAATACATTCTGCTGCCGACTCCATTCCATGTCAGGATGAGTTCGTACATACTCCCCCCAAAAACTTATAAATCCTTCCCGATCCAAGACTCTTCTAGCAACGGCCATAATCTTGAAGTATTCTTCTGCATTTATTAATGTTTTCCTCTGAAATGGAAAATATGTCCTGAAGATATTGAGCATCCGCTAAATCTTTCTCACTCATAAGGACAAATTTCTTATACGCGATCTGCATAGCGATATCAGAAACAAAAAAATATCCACCAGTAATGAGGACTTTAATTCGATCCTGCAGTGCAACTGCATCTAAGACATCTTTGACTATCTTTAATTCCACATTCGGAACACCCTGGCTTGTCCTAGCAAAGCGCACAGCAATCTTCTCTTTGGTCAACGCCTCGTAAAAATCTTCCCCCGAACTGGCATTGAGGGCCCAAAAATCGTGGGCAAGCAAGTCATTATACAAATCTACTGCTTTTGGCACTGAAAGCTTTTCTATAAACATATCTACATCCTCCGTTGTTCTGCTACGTCCAAATAAAATAGCAACATATCCAGAGATGAGAACATAATGAATATGCTTCTCCAATATTTTCACAAAATCGAGAACAAATACATCTAAATCACTTAATTCTCTATCTAATTGGATAGTTTTTGCATCAATAAATTTCATAGTTTAGGGGCACACCCGCAGTCGAACCAATCAAGCTTTGATGGTTGAACCCCAACTGCTTCTCAAGCTTGCGACCCCCTGAACATGGTGCTCAAACGTTAAGGCTGCTTCCTTCCGGATCTGACCTGATTCCGCCCAAGTCCATCCCAGAGGACAAACCGTCAGCAAAGACAGTCAGGACCACCAAAACAAGAGTGATCCTTCCTT
>CAYIBV010000102.1:0-4139 GCA_964361725.1 uncultured Methanosarcinales archaeon
CCACTTGCATCGAGCACCGAGTGCAGTCCGCAAGATGAAGAAACTACTTCCTCTGCGCGCAAATGAGGTCTTTGCCTCATTTTGCGTGACGAGACACCAAACTGGCTCACTGACCAATTGGTGAGGGTTTCATATTAGCCTGTAAGGGGATGTGGGAAAGTAGAAAAACGGGGGTGTTTACATAACTATTTTGTAGACACCTTTCTCTGTCTATATTGACTTACCAAAAATTTCAACGTTGATTTAAGATCATTCTTATGATCATACAATTGGAGGCATTTATAATATCTCACTCTGTCTCTGAATCTGACGTTGAGGGGGGGATACTTGTGTCGTAATAAAACATAATTGAGGAGCAATCGTCCAACCCTCCCATTCCCATCCTGAAACGGATGAATCTTCTCAAATTCGTTGTGCATCACCGCGGCAAGTAAAAGCGGAGGATATTTATCTTTATGGGCATCATACCATGTACAGAGGGAATGTAATAATTTCGCAACATTCTTAGCTGGTGCTCCCTGATGAACAACGTTTCCGTAACCATCCCTGATAATAACCTCAACAGTCCTAAGTTCTCCCGCAAATTCTTTTGTTCCCTTGAAGCAAATCAGATGAAGTTTTTTAAGAAAAGACAGAGAAATCCTTTCTTCACTCGTTTTGATATATTCAACTGCTTTGGCAACGTTTAACGTTTCCACCTCATCACGATTCTTTGGTTTTTCTTTTTGTTCCAACAATTCTTTAACTTCAGAAAGGGCAACGGTAGATCCTTCTATAGCGTTGGTATTATAGGTGAAATCTTCAATGAATTTTTTCCAATGTGGTGTTTGTAGATGACTTACTTCGATCTCTTTTTCATATCTTTTAAACTGCTCAATCTCTTCTTTTGTCAGTTCAAATCCTAAAATAGGAGGTTCTTTGATCTCTTCTAAAATGTGCTGCTCGGCTCTTTTCTTTAATCCCAACAACTCTTCCTCATTGAGGTTAGAACCAAGATAGCGAGAAAACCTCTTAATTTTCCCTTGTTCTCTGTAAGAATGAACGAGATAAAACTTCTTACTTTTTCCTTTCTCCCTTATTTCTACAAACATAACATAGTAATGGGTGTCTACATATTTAAAGTTATCGCTCTTGTAGACACCGGACTATTCGTAACACTTTCTCCCGGCTTTTCTCCCCTGATTTGATCTCTACTTGGAGGTTGTATTCCTTTTTGAAGAATCTAATCACTTCTTTGTTAGCTTTATCTTTTTCCGGCGGGGCGTGTACGTAGAGTTTCAGATGATCATTCTCTTCTTTAAGTTCCGTATGTTTAGCGTTAGGGATGACTTTCAGGAAAAGAAGGCTGTTTTTGAGGTGTGATGAGAGGTTCATCGTTTACTCTTCCAGAGTTCTTACCAGGTAAACCCGGAACCAAGCGAGGAAGAGGAGGAAGACGATGATGTCAATGACTTGGAGCACAGCCTGATTGTACAGGACAAATCGAGGGGGCAGAGTGAGGAGGAGACTAACAATGGTAAAAGTAATAAGCATGGTGATAAAAACACGCCAGAGAGAACTCCATTTTGTCCTGAGAAGAGTAAAGGCATTTCCGATAGATTCCCAAATCTTATAACTTTTCGTAAAGTTATATTTTACCAGGAGGAAAAAGAAGAGAAAAACAAGAATATACAATAATTTTAACAAAGCATTGAGGAGATTGATGACCGTTATGCTGGGAATGAGAGAAAAGACCTGCTGAAAAAGGAGAGTAAGAACAAGTATCAGAAGGAGATATATTAAGAGAGGAATAATGAGGACAAGACACAGGCCGTTCCACTTCCAGTAATTATGCTGTGAAACTTTCTTCTGAAGCAGGGCATTCCAGATATATGCTCGGGAATAGGCATAGGAAAATAAAAGAAAAAGAGCAATAATGACCGCTCCAAGGAGAGAGACAACAAGCACGGATTTTAGCCCGGCAAAAGCGGCTTGGGCTTGTTGTGGTGAGGAGGTAAGCAGCTGCTGCAATTGTTCTGGTGGAGGAAGAAGTTTCGTCTTGTTCTGGATGTAAGAACCAAAACTGAACAGAAGAAAAGCAGCAATTCCCGCAAAGAGGAGGTCAATACAGAAAATGTGGAGGATGTTCTTCTGTCTGAAACTGTGGAGGTAGGTTTTAATAAAAGCAGGCATGATATCATTAAATGAGAAGAAGTATAAAAATCTGCCGAAACATTTATATTAACGTTTCATTTTTAACTGATTATGGTAAAACCAAAGTTATCTAACGCAGAGTTTAGGAAATTATTACAGGAAGCACGCCGGGATCCGCAATTCCACAGTGATATTCGTAACTTTATAAAAATTACTACTGGGGTTTATAACTTAAAAGATTACGATTTGAATTAACTTGTTCTAAATTGTTTTAACAAATCAGCATACTTTAAGAAATTAGGAGTTCGCAATCTTTCATTTATGTTGATGTGCTGATACGCTTTCATCGCTTCCCGCCCTAACATTGTCCTCTGGTCATTGGAATAGACAACATCTAATCCGTAGGAACTGGCACAGGCCACAATCATAAAATCAACCCGAATATTGGTGTCCCATCCATATGTTCCGCCTAAATTTCTGTAATGATCAAAGTATTTCTTGGCCAATAAAGTAATTTCAATAGAATTTCGCAGATAGTGCCCTCCCGTTATCCGATCATACATCTCTAGAAGAGAGATACGGGCTTTTCTGCTTGCTTCTGTTAGTTTTGGAATATTTCTAATTTCTTTCCGAATAAGAGGAAAGTTATATACAATGAAATCTTTTTCTTCTTGTATTCTTCTCTCTATCTCCTCAGCATCAGGTTCTTCGAGCAAATTACCATAAATGTTGGTATCAAATATGACTCGTAACATAACAGTACAGAAAACCAATGCATTATTAAACTTTTGTGCTTCTCACCACTTTTGTTGGCACTAATTGAAAAGAGTCAACACCCATTCAACCCGCAGTACTCCCCGGGACGCTCTTCCGTGCGCTTTGCCAGACCAATATCCTCCCGGGCATCATTGGTGGAAAGGGGTTTAGCTGGTTCAATACTAACACAGACATCTGGAACATTTTTCAGGCACTCACCCAAACAAAATCGATCCAACGTCTTTGGCTTATTGACGCCCCAGACAATACATGCTTCTGTAAACTGGTAGAGGGAATATTCTGCAATCACTTCATTCCAGAACTGGCTGCTTTTCTGGCCGTTATCTAACTGTAACGTGTTGACGTCAGAGAGCTGCGTTTGTGGATTTTTGAAAAGGTATATTGGTTGTACGGAAAAACCACTGCTTTTCAGCTGGATGTTAAATGTCACAGGCTGTTTGTCTTCATCAATGCGAGGAGTGAACTTTTCATCTTTGGGAGCAGTTACCCCCCATGTAATCTTGTAAAAGAATGTTTCTTTTGGTGTATTTTCACTAGCGGCATAACAGAACCCATCGTCATGGCATTCTAAATCCGCAGGGCAAGTTCCTTCTTCCGAGCAGGGATGAAATCCTCCGGGACTTACTTCTGCTTCGATGTGAGCAACGGTTTGATACGTGCCGGATTGAGTTTCAATGACGGCAATATTTTGGGGGATAGTATCTGAACCAAGGCCATACCGAGCGTCGCAGATGGCAGAAGAGAGTGGTTCAATGCCCAGAAGATTAGCGGCAAAGAACTTCTCTACGTCCTGCGCCCATTCCCCATAGGAATCCCAACCAAAGAGCGCAGCAGTACCACGAAAATTAAACCGTTGTTCCACGAACGCCCCACGGAAAGCTTCCTGTCCTGCCGTTTCCCCGAAACGGAACGCTTCATCGTCACGGATTTCTTGTAAGAAGGCTTTTGCGTTTTTATCTCCGCCGGTTATTTGTCCGGTCTGAGGGTCGTACCTGGCACTCTTTTCACAAGTACCTTTTGTGGAATCACAGTTTGTATAATCTATCCCAACCGTCCTTCGATTCCAGGGCTTTCCATAGCGGGGATCATCAGGTGATAATGGATTTCCATTAGCATCAACGTAGCCATAATGATTGATGGAATCGATTACTTGGTTATTACTACTGTCTAAAGAAAATGTCGCTTCAGAAAGAATATTCCCATTTTTATCTTTGCCCTGCATGGATTCA
>CAYIBV010000103.1:0-4089 GCA_964361725.1 uncultured Methanosarcinales archaeon
GGTTTTGTTTTTTATTTATTAATTTAAATTACATTTAACAAAAGAATTTAATAACTATCCTCTTAAAATTATTCTAAATATTACATAAACAAAACTTATTTATAACACCCTTCTTTCTATACTCTTAATTCACTTATTCCAATCTATAGGTTTCATATCCTCTAACTTTAAATACTCTTTATCTTCCCCATCATCTTTATCACAACAATCCAATAATCATCATTATTCCTCATTATTCCTTATTATTTACTGTTTCCATCGGAAGTCAAGGGGTGTCATGTGGTTAAAATAAGTACATTTTTTGAGAATTTCCTTAAACAGGACTCTTTATTTAAAGACAAATCTGTCCTCTTATCTTCTTATGTTCCTTCTGATGTTTTATATAGAGAAGATCTTCTTCAAGAAACGGCAAAAGTTCTTGCACCTGCACTGCGCATGGAAAAGCCCTCTAATTTGTTTGTGTATGGAAAAACAGGCACGGGGAAGACTCTTTCCGTGCGATCCATCCTCTTATCTATGGTTGATATAGCCGTAAAAAACAACATTCCCCTTCAAACAATTTATGTTAATTGTAAGTTAAAACGTGTTGCTGATACAGAATATAGGCTTATTGCTCAACTCATTAAAGAATTAGGAGAAAATGTGCCCGCCACCGGCTTGCCTACAGATGAGGTGTATAATATATTTTATACCTTGCTTGATCGTGAAAGAAGATTAATTCTATTAGTATTAGATGAGATTGACCAACTTACTAAGAAGATTGGTGATGAGGTGCTTTATAATCTTACCCGTATCAATGCTGAACTTAAAAATAGCCAATTGTGTTTGATAGGTATTTCTAATAATCTTATTTTTGCAGAAAATCTTGATCCCAGGGTAAAAAGCAGCCTCTCTGAGGAAGAACTTGTCTTTCCTCCTTATAATGCTCTTCAGATCAAAGAAATCCTCAAAAAGAGGGCAGAACTTGCGTTTAGGGAAGGGATTGTCCAGCCCGGGGTCATTGAAAAATGTGCTGCCTATGCTGCCCGAGAACATGGCGATGCCCGGAGGGCCATTGATCTGTTACGGGTGGCGGGAGAAGTAGCAGAACGCAATAACGCCCCTCATTTAGAAATCACCCATCTTGATGAAGCAGAACAAAAAGTAGAAGCAGATAAGATTCTAGACGTTGTTGCTAACCAACCCAAACAATTCCAGTGTGTGTTATATGCAATCATCACCCTCTCTCCTAATAAAAAGAATATTTTTACCGGCGAAATTTATGAGATATACAAAATGTTATGTCAAAAAACAAAAAACAACACCCTCACTCAGCGCCGTGTATCTGACATTCTCGCTGAATTAGATATGTTGGGCATTATTAACGCTAAAATAATCTCTAAAGGCCGTTATGGTCGGACAAGGGAAGTTTCTTTATCTTTAGAAGGCCCCCTTGCTACCAAAATAAAAGACATACTGGAGAAATCCCTCACATTAACATAAGTCTTTATAGCGTTAACAAAGCGTTAACAAGACAACATCTTTTGTTTGTGCCATGGCAACCCCTCAAGAACGCATTGAACATTTATTTGAGAAAGGCATTTTAGTACAGAAAGATCTCTTAAATCAGGAATTAGATGAAACTGTATTAGGAAGAATTGAAACAGAAGGAGATCTTTTAGTGTTAAATTCTGATTATGCTTCTTTGATTACGCAACCCACTGCTCTTGTGGATTGGTATGAAATCGATAAATATCGCACTCTCGCTGAAAAAGACCGCGATGACGAACTGTATCAAACCCACTTACAAACCCTTCAGCGGTCTCATTTGGTAATAGAATCACAAACGACCCCCACGGAACACTACACAGAGAGCCTTGAAACAAAATTAACAGGCCAGACTACAGAAACAACGTTCATGAATGAATTTGATGACACAGAAGAATCAATCCCCTCTCTTGCGATAGTAGGGACGCCTCTCTTCCTTTTTGAGACTCCCCCTGTCGTCACCATTCTTATTTCTTACATTAACAAGCCCAAGAAATATGAGATCAAAGATTTTACCAACTTTTTTCTTTCCCGATATAAATTTCTAGAAGGTATGCTTCGGAATCGACGAGGATTAGAAAGCGCAACTTCCATCTCGCGTATTCTCAACAAAAAAGAAAGAGAAGCCGTTGCCGTGATCGGGTTAGTAGAAGAAATAGGAGAGACCAAGAATGGCAATCTTATTGTTACTGTAGAAGACCCCACTGGACACATTAAGGTCCTCATTAATAAATCCAAGAAAGACCTCTATAAAGAGGCAAAAGACTTAGTTGTTGATGAGGTTATTGGAATAACCGGACAACATAGCGAGAACTTTTTGTTTGCAGAGAATTTTTTCTGGCCAGATCTTCCTGCAGACCACGAAATAAAAAAAGGAGAAACAGAAGAATATGCTATTTTTTTGTCTGACATCCATGTGGGATCCGCGCTATTTTTACAGGAAGAATTTGCAAAATTTCTGGCATGGATCAACGGCCAAAGCGGCAACGAACAACAACGCACCATTGCCCAAAACGTAAAATATGTCTTTATTGCTGGAGATCTTGTAGATGGGGTGGGGATTTACCCTTCTCAGGAAGACGAGCTTGCCCTCAAAGACATTAACCAGCAATATGAAGAGTTTACCCGTTTGCTTAAACAAATACCTTCTAATAAACAAATTATCATGTGTCCGGGCAACCACGACGTGGTTCATTTAGCAGAACCCCAGTCTGTATTTTACCAACAATTTGCCCCCGGATTATACCAACTTCCGAATGTTACTCTCGTGACAAATCCTTCTTTGGTGAATATTGGAAAAACGGAGACCTTTTCAGGGTTTGATGTTCTCCTGTATCATGGGTACAGCTTTGATTATTATGTGGCAAATGTAGAATCCATTCGCAGGGGTGGGGGATATCACCGCGCGGATCTCATTATGAAATTTCTTCTCAAGCGCCGCCATTTGGCTCCCTCGTTTAAATCTACCCCTTATTATCCTTCGCACGAAGAAGACCCATTACTGATACGTAAAGTTCCCGATTTCCTTATTACAGGGCATATCCATTACTGCTGTGTTGCCAATTATAAAGGGGTAACGATGATTAGTGGGAGTTGCTGGCAGGGGAAAACCACATTTCAGGAAAAACTAGGCCACCGGCCCGAGCCAGCACGTGTTCCTGTCGTAAACTTAAAAACGCGTGAAGTAAAAGTCCTTCGTTTTGGATAATCTCTTCAAATATCCCAAGTGATCCCATGTAATCCAAAGTAATCCTAGGTAATCCCCATAATCATACTTTATGGCCATTAACTCCTCTCCGCGGATGCAAGAGTACTTTCATCGTTTGAATACAGAAGTACAACGCTGTTATGATGTCGCAAAAATAGCCCGGGCTAAGAATTTAGATCCCGAACCAGAAGTTCCCATCCCCCTTGCCCAAAACATGGCGGAACGTGTTGTAGGCCTGATTTCTGTTGTTGCACCCCAAGTGATGGGTCCTGCCATTCCTGCCCGCATTTTAGAACTGGAGAAAGAACACGGCCAACTAGATTGGAGAGTTGGTTTTTATATTGCTGAAGAGGTAGCTCAAGAAAAATTCTGTACCTTTGAAACCAAACATGAAGCTATCGAAGTGGGAATTCGCGTCGGTTTTGCCTATCTCACGTTAGGTATCGTTTCTGCCCCCCTCGAAGGGCTTATTGGCATCAAATTTAAGAAACGCAAAGATGGAAGAGAATACATGGCTCTGCAGTATGCCGGGCCTATTCGTGCGGCAGGAGGAACGGCCGCATCAACGTCTGTTATTCTGGCAGATTACGTCCGGATAAAAATGGGGTACGCCCCGTACGATCCCGACGAGCAGGAAATAAGTCGATACGCTATTGAAGTACATGACTATCATGAACGCGTTACCAACTTACAGTACCACCCTTCTGACGACGAACTCAAATTTTTAGTATCTCACCTCCCCGTAGAAGTGGACGGAGATCCCACAGAAATGTTTGAAGTATCAAATTACAAAGATCTTCCCCGGATTGAGACCAACCTTATCCGCGGGGGGGTAGCGTTAGTGTTAGCAGAAG
>CAYIBV010000104.1:0-4068 GCA_964361725.1 uncultured Methanosarcinales archaeon
TTTCTTTCTTTTTTTTCTTTTCTTTCTAAAACCACCCCCTTTTTCGTTTCCTCTCGAAACCTTTAATAATCTCGACTTTCTTCTAAGCACAGATGAAAGACATTATTCTCAAGCACACTCTCCAGAATGCCTTCCAGTTTGGAGGAAAAGTTAATCCTAACGTGGTCTTAGGATTAGTACTCAAAGAAAATCCTGAGCTGAAAAGTGATGTGCCTTCTCTACGCAAGGAAATAGACTCAATCATCCGCCACGTAGAAGTATTATCTCCAGAACAAATCACACAAAAATTACAACAACTTGCTCCAGAACTTCTCCAAGAACAGAAAGAAGACATTCAGGAAGGCCCTTTAAAACCTCTTCCCAACGCCCAGCAAGGAAAAGTAGTAGTGAGAATTGCCCCCTCACCGAGCGGACCATTGCATATCGGCCATGCCTATGGTCTTTCATTGAATTATGAATATGCCAAGATGTACAACGGGAAACTTATTCTGCGTATCGAAGATACAAACCCGGAAAACCTTTACCCCCCTGCATATGAGTTAATTCCAGAAGATGTGAAGTGGCTCACAGAACAAGATAACGTGGAAGTGATTATCCAATCCAGCCGTTTAGGCACGTATTATGATTACGCAGAAAAGATCGTGCAGATGGAAAAAGCATACGTCTGCACTTGTGATGCTGATACTTGGAAAGAATTAAAAAATAAAGCTATAGCATGCATTTGCCGCAGCCTTCCCCTTAAAGAACACCAACAGCGCTATGCCAAGATGTTCTCCGGCTATGCGGAAGGAGAAGCTGTCCTGCGTTTGAAAACAGACATCCAAGACAAAAATCCCGCCCTGCGTGACTTTGGCATCATGCGCATCGTGGAACATATCCATCCCAAAACCGGAACAGAACATCGCGTCTGGCCATTAATGGTTTTTTCAGTAGCGATTGATGACCATGAACTGGGCATCACGCATGTTCTCAACGGCAAAGATCACACCGATAATGCTATCAAAGAGAAAATGATCATGGATTGTTTTGGCTGGAACCATCCCGAATACAAGCATTGGGGACGGATCAATTTTGAAGGCTTTGTGTTAAGCACGACACAAATGAGACAAGCCATTGAGCAAGGACAGTACAAAGGATGGGATGACATCCGCCTTCCATTTGTACGGGCATTACGACGACGGGGATATCAACCCGCTGCTCTTCGAAAATTTGCCAATGATATAGGATTGAGCCTTAATGACAAAACCGTAAGCAAGGAAGAGTTCTGGAAAATCATTAACGCTTTTAACCGGGAACTGATCGAACCCACGGCAAACCGTTATTTCTTCATCGATCGTCCGGTGAAGATTACCATCAAAGGAATGAACCGCAAGAGCGCGGAAGTTCTTTTACATCCCGACCATCCCGAACGGGGAAAACGAACATTCTCGTTGTCTGAAGCGTTTTACATTTCAAAATTAGATCTCATGCAGCTGGCAGAGGGATATGTCCATCGCTTGATGGATTGCTGTAATTTCGTGGTGGAAAAAGAGGCGTTCCGTTTCCTGTCTGAAGACTATGAATCTTATAAGAACGCCGAAGACAAAGGAAGAATTATCCATTGGCTGCCGGCAAAGAAAACAGTACAAGTAGAGGTGTTAATGGACACGGGAATAACTGTGAGTGGACTGGGAGAGGAAGGACTTACGTCATTACAAGTAGGAGATATTATCCAGCTGGAACGACGATACTTTGCCCGAGTAGATGCTATGGTGGGAGAAACTATTTCATTATGGTACTTGCACAAATAAATCTTTACATAAAGAGAATATAAAGAGAATAATAGAATAACTATTGAGGTGGTTACGATGAAACAAACAACAAAACGGATTGCGCGCGATACGCCGTTGGCGGAGCTTACGCTACGGCGATATGAAAAACCTACGATGGGAGAACGAGAATTAGTACGAAAATTTTGCTTATCCCTGGGATTATTGCAGCCCGGCGATTCTCGAGATGTGGTCGTAGACGTATTGCATGTTCTGCTCAAAGCAAAGCAGCGGCGGGAAGAATTACATTCTGAAGAGATCAAAAATGAAGTGATGAAAGAACGGAAAACAATGGGACTGCCCATGTTAGGCATCGCCGCTTCCAATATCCGACGACAGTTAAAGAGAATCAAAGACCTGCATTTGATTGAGACCAATGCCAATCTGTACCGCATCACGGAATGGTCAGATTTATCTGAATTGTTTGAAACAAAAGTAGAGAGTTTTATCCTGCGTTCTGTTTTAGATCGGGTGAAAGAGTACGTCAAAAAGATTGATCAAGAGTTTGCTGCACCACTGCATACACTGCCCAAGAAAGGAGAGATAAAACGAAACATGGAATTCTCTCCGGAACTGCTGCAGATAGCACGAGCGCATATGCAGATGAAGAAATGAATGTGGGGAAACAGTAATTATTCTCCTAACAGCTATCTTTAGGACTGAGATTTTTTTCTTAAGTGTGCCAACACTAATCTTAAATCAACATTTTGATATGCGAGAGAATCATTATCCTCTTTTAATCGATGGAGTAAGTCTTCTTGCGTTCTAAGTCTTTCTTCCAGAGATTGTATTCTTACATTATGTTGATCTTCTTCAAATACCTCACCTCTAATATACCTATACGATAACTCCTCAAAAAATTCTCGGAAGATGTCATCAGCATCCCTTCCTCCCGTAACCTGATGTCCTCGTTCATGAGTATATACTGTGACAAACTCTCTTGAATCTTCGAGGCATTTTTTCTTAATGTAAATAATATCTTCTTTACCATCATAATAACCTAAAGTATCTGCACTTAGCTCACCGCTCTTTAAATAGACCTCTGAAAATATTCTTACAGAGGGGAGAGGTGGTTTTTCTTCTCGTTCAGCAAAAATAGCATTATCTACTGCTTGTATTAAATTATACATTTTTCTTTCCTGATCAGTAAGATTGCCAAGAGGAACTACTTTTGCCACCAAGCCCTCGCTAATTACTTCCCTATCGGTTAAAACACCAGCGCGGTGAAGAGTTTCTTTTATTTTATCATTTATACCAATAGGAGTATAATTCCGATGTTCTGCCTCCATAGCTATTGCAGAACTTCCAGTGTAAAGGACTGCTCTCTCTCCAAATAATGTATAAAAAGCTTCCTTCCAGATTATTGCTCTTTCATCATCTTTTTCTAAAGGAATCGCGATAAATTCAAAAAATGCCCCTTCTTTCTTTTGGTTAGCTTTTCTAACTATTTCTGTAACAACTTCCTTTTCTTTACAAGATCGCACTAACCCCTCAACCTGCTGCTTAACTACAGTGATATCTACATTGTCCCGGTCCGGTGAGATTTGCTCGATCCCCAACCGCAGATTGTAATTAAAAAGTAAATTATCCCTATAAGTATCTGTAATAAAAAAACTATTCGCAAAGAGATAATTCCCCTCCCAGCTATTTACAAACCTATACTTATGGGGATCAAAAAGTTCCCCTTCCTCTCCACGATGCAATGGGGTATAATCATCATTAAAATCAAGAACATACAAATGGAGACTTCTAAAAAGGCGTATAACTTCTGGCGAAGGGTCATAGATAGTGGTGGAAGAGCCAGTTGTTTCCTCCAGGCCAGTGGCAAGAAGAAAATGCATTTTTTGTGTTTTTCTCCCTTCTATGTCTATCTCTTGAAAAACAGGCGTGCCAGCACTGCTTCTACTTCGGAATTTAATTTGCATCTTCCCTGCTTCTGGATTAAACTTTTGTTCTTTGAGGACAGTAAGGGAAACAAGCTTTGCTCCCTCACCAAAACCACCGATAGGAGAATTTCCAGACTCGTCTCTTTCTTTGTCTGTGTACAAGAGAGCTAATTTCTCTAGATCATACCCTTTTCCTTTATCTTCAACCCGTATTCCATATACTGGATGATTTAATACTCCCTCAGGAGGAACCCATCTAAAAGAATCATAATGCTCATTTAAAGTTCTGTTATTAACAAGATACTGAACGGCAGCCCTTCCCTCACCACCGGAATCCTGTGGCATTTGGTTACTGACAGTATCAAGCATGATAC
>CAYIBV010000105.1:0-4022 GCA_964361725.1 uncultured Methanosarcinales archaeon
TTTCCAGCCCTGAATTAATCTTCTTCCAGCTATTTCCATAGTCTGTACTCTTAAAGACACCGTACCCGCTTCCAGTCTTCTCTGCAAAGTTCGTAGCCCCCTGAGTGGTAGCATAGATTATGGAAGGATTATTCTTCTCCACAACAATCTTGCTCACGTGCACATCAATTTCGAAGCCCACATTCGCCTGCTTCCAATTTTTGCCGCCATCTTCACTGAGCGATATTCCAGTCCCGTTGGGTGAATACTGATCTCCGCCACCTCCAACATAAATGCGATCTGGATCTTTTGGATCAAAAGCAATGCCATGGAAATGTGAAATACCAGGAAGAAGTTTTGAATCACTGAAAAACTCTTTTGCGACACGCTCCCAGGTCAATCCGCCGTCAAGACTGACATATACCCCGCCATTGGTTGTAACAAAAACTGTTTGTGGTTCTGTAGGATGCGCTGCAATAAGCATTATATACGGGTTCTCCAAGTTATAGGAAGAAAACGTCCAGCTCTGTCCTCGGTCTGTGCTTTTAAACAGACCTAGCGAATAGGTACCTGCGTACAACGTTCCATCGCTCGCTCTAATAATATCAACTACTTCGCTTCCTATAAAACCATTGTTTCTTTCATGCCAATGTTCACCAGCATCATCGGTGTGAAAAAGGCCCTGTCTGCCTGCAATGAATACTTCATCGCTATTCTCGCCTACCGCTAATCTTTCTACGCCGGAATTTTGGATGAACGGCTCGTCATGCGTAAAGAAAAAATTATTCCATGTTTTTCCGCCATCTTCTGTTTTGAGAATTTTCCGGGAGAAAATAGCATACGCAATGCCTAGATTATTATCGTCTATAAAAACGCCCCCCTCTGAAGGATCAAAATAATATGCATCCAGCTGTTGCCATGTTTTACCCAAATCATTGCTTTTGTATACGCCAGCGCATTTCTCTTTTTCCAGTTTGGCAGCAGCTTCCGGATTCTCCATGCCGGCGGCTTCAAAACAAATCAAATCCTCAAAGACTCCAACCCTCACAAAGACCTCATTCGGATTTTGCGGATTTATTTTAATATCTAATATATCTGTTCTGTGAAAAGTGCTGTCAATCCTTTCCCAACTAGAACCTTTATCTTCGCTTTTAAATAATGCTGAATTTGTGCCCACAAACAAAATGTTTTCGTTGGTGGGATGAGGCTCAATGGTGGTTATCCAATTTTTTGATTCATCGGGAGCACCTGCCCAGATTGACTGCATACTCCACTTGGTCTCAGGTAAAAATGACTTTCTCACCCAGTTCTTCCCATCATCCAATGATACAAAAAGTAATCCTTTTCCCTCAAAAACCGCTCCCACAAAAATAAGTGAGGGGTTTGCTTTGCTCATGGCAACTGAAGTAAATTTATCAGCTCCAAGTTCAATTCTCTTCCAGCTACTGCCTCCATCCCATGAAATAAAAAGGGCATCTGCAATGAATACAATATTTTTAGTATCGCTTGGATCGACTGCAACATCTGACACGCTCTTGTCGGTGCCTCCCAAAGCTTTCCATTCTAAACCTTTGTTCGTAACCTCAAAAATACCATTGCCGCCTAATTCATAGGTAAAAGATGTTGCCGTCCATAAAGTATTACCAACTTTTTCCATATCAGTTATCAATCCACCATAAGGACCGTTGACCTGTGTCCATTTGTCAGCGCTAAGCTCTGCTTTGGAGCAATCTTTAGGGCAAGTGGTGCTGTCTTCCTGAAATTCGCATTGAGCATTACCGCATTGCCGTGCAGTAAGATAGTCGGCTAACGGCTGCGGAAGTTCTGTGACTTTTTCTTTGGTTGGCTCTTCAGTTTTGTTCTCAGAGGGTGTTTGTACAATGCAGCCAATAATAAAAATCAAAATCACACATAATAAGACTAAAATTATTTTTTTCATGCTCAAAAATCTGGGATTTTTGGCATGCTGAAAATCTTTGATTTTCATCATTTCATAACCACCTTAAAGACCCTCTAACTTCTGGGTTATTTTTCAGTTTGATAAAGATGAGGCCCAAGATTATTGTAATTACCATCACTAGAAAACTTCCGTATAAAAATTTGCCAATAATCTTTTCAAGAACCTGTGTTGAAGTGCCGGAGTAAGGAAATAAAAATACCCTGAAGACAAAGGCTTTTAGTCCATGGATGATAACAGAATACAAAACGCCCAAAAACAAGACATTCTTAAAATTAAAATTGTGATATAATGTGAGCTTGACTACCGACAAAGCCACCATTATGGCCCAGAGAGCCTGCGTTAAGTTTAAGATAAAAGGCAATCCATATCTTTCGTTGAGCGGAACCGCCACATAGTATTGGGAGATTACGACTAAAACAGCACCGATAACATAATACTTGATCGGCCAAATGTATTCTTTCAGAGTTTTTCCGAATAGTTTCATTTTCCAAACAGCCCCCTGAAAAAATCAATTATAGCGGTAAAGAAACTTTTCTCTTCTTCTGTTTCTATAGGCTTTTCTTTTTCTTCAGTACTTTTTTCTTCTTCAAAACTTCTTTTTATCTCTCCTCTTTCTTCAGAATCGCCAACACAGCCCGTTGGAGGACAGCAATCCTCCGGACAGTTCTCAAATGTTTCTTTAGGTGGTTCACAAAAATCATTACCACAAGATGACTCGGATGGCTGTCCAGTCCTCTCACTCCCCTCATCATTATTTTCAATACAGTTCTCAGTGCAGGGTCCTTCTTTTTCTATCCATCCTCCTTCGACATCTCCTCCACCCATGGTTTTAAGATAGTTCTCAAATGGTTCTGGCTGGATTATTTCATTGCATTGAATGATGTCTGGACTAACACTTTCACCTTCAAAGAAATATTCTCTTGGGCCAGTGCCAGCAACAATATATTTACCATTAAAGTCAATTTTTGTTATCCAAGTATTTGCTTGATATTCCCATAGTGGCGTATTGCTGTTCTTAGAGAAAAGATATACTTTTTTTGTTGTTCCTCCCGCTGCCAATAAACTGCCGTCTGAATTTAACTTTACATCTCCAAACTGCACATATCTTCCCGGCTCGGTAAATTTCCATAAAGGCTTGTTGCTGTCCTTAGAAAGCAGGTAAACGTGGCCGGTGCTGGTACCAGCAGCAATATAATTTCCATCAGCAGAAATAGATATTGCTCTAGCAGTACTATCCTCTGGAGAAGAAAAGCTCCACAATTGTTTTCCTTCTTTATTGTACAGGAAAACAATATTTTTCCCCTGCTGATGATCTGCGGAATAGGCTATTAAGCTTCCATCATCAGAAATTGCTGATTTATGGACAGGACTGTCTTCAGTCATTTGTTCGCTTCTGAATAATAAATCTCCTTTTCCAGAGAATAAATAAGCTCTTCTATCCGGGCATCCGGTAGAAACAGCAACATATTTTCCATCAGGTGTTACATCAGGCCGATAAAAATTTCCTGTTTGTTCATATCCTGGATGAGAAGCTTTGTATTCACCCAATTTATTTCCTTCCTTATCAAAAATAAAGATTTTATCTCCTTTTGTTCCGGAATTACCAGTTCCTGAAGCAATGACGCTTCCATCATCAGACATATCTATCCCTATTGAGCCTGATTCGATATCAGCCGTCCATAAAAGCTTGTTGCTTTCTCTCCTGAAAAAGTAAAGAGTGCCATCCAACTCCCCGGCGATGTAAGCACCATCAGCAGAGATGGCTATCCCTCTAAAATTCCCTGAAACTATAGAATGTATTTCACATTCTTTGCAAAACGACCATAAAGGAACATTGCTTTCTTTAGAAAATAAATAGATATAGAAATTGGTTACAGCAGCAATATAATCTCCATCTTTGGATATAGCAACTCCTTCCGCCCAATCCCGGCCGATAGGATAAGTCCACACTTTTTTACCATCTTTATCTAATAAGATAATTTCATTATTGTCAAATTTTTCTGAAAACAAAACCGGTCCATTATCCGGGCTGTCAATGATGCTCCCTCTTGCCTTTCCGACACCATTGCTCGCTTCAAAATAA
>CAYIBV010000106.1:0-3888 GCA_964361725.1 uncultured Methanosarcinales archaeon
CGTGTTCATACACCAGAATACCTTCAGCGGTTAGAACATCTGGCGGATTCTATAGATGGGTTAGTTAATGGAGAAACTATTGTTACTCCTCAACTCTTAGATTTTGTAAAAGCATCCTGTGCTGGAACATACGATGCTGCCAGAAAAGCATTGACCTCCGGAAGAGCAATGAACTTAAGTGGGGGATTCCATCATGCTTTTCCCGATCATGAAGAGGGGTTCTGTCATCTCAATGATGTGGCAGTAGCAATTAAAAAATTGCAGCAGGAAGGAAAAGCAAAGAAAGTAATGATCGTTGATCTTGATGTACATCATGGAAATGGCAATGCCTATATCTTTCAAGACGACCATTCCGTATTCACATTTGATATCTATCAAGAAGATAATTATCCCGGAAAAAAATTTCCCATGGATTGTCCTATCCCTTTGCTATCTACCAAAGGAATCGATGACACGTGTTATCTCACAGAGTTGAGGAAACATTTACGACCATCTTTAGATCGTTTCCGTCCAGATTTAGTTTTTGTAGTGGCTGGGGCAGACCCATTTAAAGATGACCAATTAGGCGAGTTCAAACTCACACACCAAGGCTTGGAAGAACGAGATAGGCATGTTCTCGACAGCACAAGATCACTGGGAATTCCCACAGTAGTTGTGTTAGGGGGAGGATATGCTAGAAATATTGCAGATACGGTAAAAGTCCATTATAATACCGCAAGAATTGTGGCTGAAAAAACATAAGTGATGATTCAAATTTTTCTATAGAGAGTTTTGAAAAACTATATTCGTTAAACACTCATAATCTAACGTGCAGCTACTTCCTCTGGTTCTTCTTCTTCTCTTCCTTGTTTTAACTCATCTGGAGGCGACTCTTCAGGGAGAACGACGTATAATGGTTTCAGATTTGGGCTGCCAATGACAGCACGGGGCGTCCCATATACTCCCCCATATATGCTTTTGACTACGGCAGAAAAGGGGACATCCAAATGTTCCACGTCCCGAAACATTACACGGGTGGAAAAATCACCATCCGTCGCAGCTTCCAAAGCATTGCATACCACTTCCACACAGGAAAGAGCATCTCGCGTGAGGATATTAAGGTCATATTTTGCTCCTGCCATTTTTTCCGCGGCTTGGATAGCCTGTGTGGACTGAACGGGGACATCGTTATCGTCCATTACCTCCCATATACCATAAAGGCCAGCAACGTCTTCTGTATTATCAGGATCACGCTGAAACAAACTTCCTCGCAAGGGATTAATCGCCGTCCTCGCTCCCGTAGCTTCGGCGACCCACCAATTCCCATCTTTATTATATAACATACCCACATGCCCCCAATCAAATTCTTCTTTCTCTTTTCCAAATAACTGCTGCGCGGCCTCGCCCCCCCGATAGGCAAGAACATAGACATGATCTTTCTGCAAATCTAAGTTCTTTGTCCCTAAATCGCCGGAATTGCCAAACTCCAACGGAACGGATTCACTTCCGCTGGCCATAGAGACTGTATTTCGTTCCTGGACAACATTAATCGTTCCCCCATCTACAAGATCGTAATTTAATTCTGCGCAGGAATTTGCATTACAGCCATGATAAGAGTACGTATACTGCTGTTCACCATTAACCACATTATATTTAATACGATTAGGGCCGTTTATAAGATCAACAGTTCCTGAAGACATTATCTTTCTCTCCTCTGGGTCAATAATAACTTTTCCGGGAACTGAATCGCCACCGGTTGTTTCACCAGCAAGGCGAACGATCAATCGTACAGCAGAAAAAGAACCATCTTTTTCCTCGTCAGTTCGCTGCACGTAGCTGGTCTCTTTAAATTCATAGTTAAATGTTTTGGATAGTTTTCCCCTCCCTTCCTCACTCAGCGCAACCATAAAGTTTTTTCCACCAATGTGCAATTTTCTGCCCAGTGAAATATAATTTCCTTCATGCTCCTGATCATTAAAGTACACGGCGATATCACCGCTTCTTTCTGCACGAAGTCCTGAGGGTTCACTAGAATCTAGGTAATAAGCAGAGTTATGAACATATACACCATCAATCATAGACCGGGGTTTGTCCTTTGCGGCATAACTTTGGGGGATATATACCTGGCCATTTTTTATCAGCAAATCTCCATAAAAGGAATGATCATTCCCTTCGATGTTAAGGGTTAAGGGCTTATCATCAAAAGCAGTAAATGAATTCTCCATAATATACAGGCTGGGTTTGCCTTCTATTTTTAGAACAGCCGGTGCTGAGGACCTATCCAGTTCTCCTTCGTAGTAAGGGTCTTCTTTGAGGGAATGTCCAACCATTATTTTCGGGATGCGCTCTTCCGTCGCCCCAAACACAGTCACCTGACGATCAGCGGGAACAGTGAGATAATCCTGAATTCCGCCAAAGTGAAAGCCTTCTTTGGTGATGAGAACATATTCTTTCCCATTTTCTACACTTTTAATCATGGCATTCTGCACCCGCGTGGAGAAGAATTCACCGCCTACGACAGCATCGTCAATGGTAATTTTTCCGTTCTGTATCTTCCCTTTCCCATTCAGAATCTCTTTGCCACCAGCCTGTTTTATGATGCTATCATGAAAATCAATGGTAAGATCACCTGAATCAGTGTATGAAAACGATACAATTCCCCCCGTTATTGCCGGCGCTTCTCCCTCTTCTGTATTTCCGGACTGGAACAGGCCATTCCCCATAACCTCCCCACCGGGGATTTCCACTACACCTCCGTTTAAATCAACTGTTAAACTTTCTGGGATATTAGTCATCGTCGCTCCCGGAGCAAGGGTAAGTGTGTTTGACCCACTATCAAAAAAACAGCCCATTTCACAGCCTGAGATGCTACCGGGCTCAATACCGTTGTCAACTAAGTCTTGTGAAAACTGCTCATAGGAGTATTGTTCTCCTTCCTCGGAATAACTCATTGCTATCACTACAAGAAACGCCACGAGAAGTACAAAAAACTTATATCTGGGGGAGTTCATCATCTGACCAATCATATTTTACAGCATAGGTGAAGACATAATCTTCGCTGTTAAATGACGAATGAGGATAAATAATATTGTACAGTACAGTGTTCTCGAAGTGTCGGGCGTCAAGGAAAATATTTTTCTCCCGTAAAAGCCTAGTGTATTTACTCATAGGCATTTCATTAGGAGTTTCCTGCTGAAGTTCTAGGAGAATATCCCGCATATCCAAAGCTAGCCCCAATTCTGCAGGAACCTGAGTGCGGAAAGAAGTAAGCTCTATCTCCTGATCACCTTTCCGTATATAAACAGATACTTTTGCGTTTGACTCGACTGATTCTGGCTGGAGATTAACTGTGACAGAAGGATCTCCAAAACGAATGGAAAGTGAGGGATGCTGAAACCCAGAGGCACAATCCAAGAGCTTGTCTTCTATATATAATGCCATCTGTTCCTCTACTTCTGATTTAGAGGGAATCGATAACATCTGCTGATCGAAATAGTAGGGGATAGAAAACCAGGCAAACTCAACGTAGGGAGCAGGCGTATGGTAATATCCCCCCTGCAGAGATACTAAAAAGACAGCATCGTGAGTGGTCTTTTGCAGGCATTGTTCCACAAACTGTTTCACAGCTGCAGTTTCAGGAGTAAGACTTTCTGTAGAAGGCAGCATCTCTTTTGTCCATGAACTCACCAAGAAAAATAGGGCAAAGATAATACTCAGCACTAATATTCCCACTATCACAAACACCGTTACCTGTCCTCTTTTTAGCATGGGTGAGGTATAGAAAGAGGCTATTTAAAGATTACTGTAAAGGGGGCTAATATGAAACCCTCTCGTTCGCCTGCTCGAATCGTTGCCCACTTGCATCGAGCACCGAGTGCAGTCCGCAAGATGAAGAAACTACTTCCTCTG
>CAYIBV010000107.1:0-3851 GCA_964361725.1 uncultured Methanosarcinales archaeon
CAAGATAACGGCAGTCTCCGCTGCTTCTACGACGGAAGAAGAGGAGACTAAGAAAAGCACAGGGGAGAGCAGTGGCGGCTCAGCCATACCAGTCCCTCCCTCACCACCTGTTGCCTCAGAGGATATTTCCGGTACAACAGTAAAAGAGGAAACCAGGGGAGAACAAGGGATGACGACAACTCTCCCCACGGAAGGTGCGTTATCTTCTCCTGAAGGAGCATCTGCAGGGGACAAGAGCGCTCTGGTAGGACGGGCAATGTATTCTGCAATTAATATTCTTAGTGATTATAGTATATACTGGTTAGCTACTGTGATTACCGGTACGAGTGTTGGTTTGGTAGTATATGTCGTTAAACGAAAGAAGATACCGGCAAAAAATGTAGACCTCCTCGAAACATGGACTTTAAAAATGCTTTCTCGGTATGCTACTCCTCAACAGCTTAAATCAATGGTTGCATTGCAGGATTACTGGGATGAGGGCGATTTACAGCGTGTTTTTGACAGGATACAGGCGCAGCAATCTCTTGAAGAAATACATAGTTTAACTCCTCAGCAGACCAATATGGTGAAGCGCTTCGTTGAAGTTCATAGCCGCATCGGTCAGCGAAAGAATGGTGTCATTAACCTTCTTGCGGAGAAAGGGCTGGATAAAGAGGTAATAACAGCATTGGTTAGGACTTATTATTAAATCACTTTAAATGTATGGCTTTTTACTGTAATCATCTTTTTGAGCACATAATTATTTAAGTAGTACATTTAAAATCTTCTTAATATGGTTCTCTCTCTTAAATCAATCATACCTCACACAGATAAACTTTTTCCCTACTGGTGTGGAATCTTTGTTTTTATATCCTCTTTGTTATTGTATCTCAGGACTCTTTCCCCGACCGTGTACTGGGGAGATTCTGGGGAATTTATAACTGTAGCCCATACGTTAGGCGTGGCTCACCCCACAGGATATCCCACCTACACACTTCTTGCTCATCTGTTTACACTTCTCCCAGTGGGGACAATTGCATTTCGCGTCAATCTGATGTCCGCGTTCTTTGCCGCTCTGGCAGTGATGATAGTATATTTTATCTGTTATCGTCTGACTAAATCTGTGTTTTCTTCCTGTGCTGCCGCTTTGTTCTTGGCGTTTTCCTATGCGCTCTGGAGCCAGGCTGTAATCGCAGAAGTACATACCCTCAGCGCGTTTTTTATTGCATTGGATATTTATTTCATTCTCTCTTGGAAAGAAACCAATAACCAGACATGGTTATATCTATTTAGTCTCACTTATGGACTCACTCTTACGAACCACCTTACGACTATTCTTCTCGCTCCCGCATTTGGATATCTCATTTTCTTTACACAGAAAGGGAAAGATAGTTCCCCAAATAGTTCCCAAAATAGTTCCCAAAAACAAGTGTTTCCTCCGGCAAAAATACTCTGGAGAAGCATATTCCTCTTTCTTTTGGGTCTTACTCCTTATTTGTACCTCATTGTGAGGAGTTCTATGAAACCAATATGGAATTGGGGAAATATTCAAACTATTTCTCAGTGGATGTATCACATCATGGGAACAGAGTACACCACTACAGGCCAGTTTATTTTGGGGAAGTTCCTGCTCCAAAATATGTATGTTCTCAATGAGAGCATTGTAAAAACTGATAGCCTGTTTGGACTACTCATATTTCTCATCCCTGTAGCAGCTGTGGTTATCTTTATAAGAGAACCAACATACCATTTCCGCATGCTTGCGTTGTTTTCTTCTTTGAGTGCTATTCCCATCATAGTATTTGCTTTAAATTATAACACAGATAGCAGTGCGTTTTTCCTTCCTGTGGTACTTATAAGTGTAGTGTTAGGGGGTGTTTTTTGTTCGTACGTTATCTCTTCTTTTCAAAAGAACATAAAAGTATTATTCTCATTGGTGGTAGGAGTATTGTTGCTTCTTCTTGCGATGCACACTTTTACTCACAACAACATTTCTCAAGACTATTCTGCTGAATACTATTGGCGGAACATTTTTGAATCCGTTCCTTCGGGAAGCCTTATAATTGGAGAGGGAACGCATGACATGTTTATACCATTATACTTTCAGGAAGTATTAGGCCAATATCAAGATAAAGCAGTTGTGGAACTGTCTGCGCTTACTAAACCATGGGCGTTGTCCTATGTAGAGAAACACCTCCATCTGTCCTTACCTCGAGAAGGAATCGTTACAACGTACGTGAGTGAAGAAGAAGCACGCACTAGGGCGTGGAAACAGGTTGCGTTTATTCTTGAAAAGAGTCCTCAGTCTACTTCTATTTATACAACTATTTCACACATCCCTCTAAATTACACACTCATACCAGCTGGTCCATTGTTTTTGATTGATCGTGGTCTTCCTGTTCCTTCAGTTTTAGGGTTACTTTCAGAATATCCATTGACCATTGTACATGAAGAAGGAAAACAAATTGTAAGTCAAAGTCTTCTCATGCAAGCACTTACTGATATTCAGCACAAAGAATATGCTCGTGCGTATCACTATGCTTTTCGTGCCACTCAGTTTACTCCAGATCATTTTGATGCTTGGAATGTCCTTGGTACTGTGTCCTACTTTCAAAACAACACTCAAGGAGCCATTATGGCATGGGAACGAGCGATAACACTTCAAGAAAATTTAAAAATAAGGAAAAACCTTCAAATTTTAAAATCCTAAAAATGCTTTCCCTTATTATCCCTACATATAATGAACGCGAGAATATTATTTCTCTAATTCAAGAGTTGCTGGCTATCTTCCAGCAAAACTCCATCCCAGCAGAAATTATTATTGTGGATGACAATTCTCCAGATGGAACTGCCACAGAAGTGCAAACCATCTTAGGAAAGCATCCAAATATTAGACTTGTTGTCCGAAATGGAAAAGAAGGACTATCTTCCGCAGTGTTAGCGGGATTTGCGTTGTCGCAAGAAACAATTGTAGGGGTTATGGATGCAGATGGGAGCCATTCTTCTCAAGATGTTGTTCATTTGTATCAGGCAATAACTAGTCCATCTACGGGAAGTTCTCCAGACTTTGTTATTGGAAGTCGTTATATCACCAGTGGCAATATTGAAGGGTGGCCATGGGTGCGTAAACTTATTTCAAAAGGAGCAACATTGCTTGCGCGACCATTTACCTCTGTGAAAGACCCATTGTCTGGTTTTTTCATGATCAAAAAACAATGTATCGAAAAAATTGATTTTGATTCTAAAGGGTTTAAAATTTGTCTAGAATTTATTGTTAAAGCGCACTGGAAGCAGATCATAGAAGTTCCTATAACATTTACTAACAGAAAACGGGGGAAAAGTAAAGCAAACTTCTGGGAAGGAGTATATTATTTACGTAATTTATGTAAGTATGTATTTTATAAATGGCCAGCATGTTTAGAATACTTTCGTTTTATAACTGTTGGTGCCATGGGAATAGTGATCAATATTTTGATCCTTTACGCTCTCACAGAGTATGTTGGGATGTATTACCTTTACTCTTCTATCCTCGCTTTTCTTGGTGCAGTCACTCATAACTTCTTTCTAAATCGTTCATGGACGTTTTTTAAGAGCAAAAAACAAGAAAAGGGAGTACTTATTCTTTACTTCAAGTTCCTCGTTCTTGCTGTTACTGTATTAGGTATAAATCTCTTTCTTCTATCTCACTTTGTAGAACACTATGGATGGTGGTACATTGCAGGTCAATTTATCTCTATAAGTATTGCGTCAGGCGTTAATTTTATAGGGAGTAAATACTGGGTGTTTAAATCATAGGATGCAAGAAGGCAAAGCCTTCTGCACAGAAAACCAGAACGGTTTTCTTGTGCAAAAATTTCGCAAGAAAACAAACA
>CAYIBV010000108.1:0-3822 GCA_964361725.1 uncultured Methanosarcinales archaeon
AACAGCCACCCCCGGTGTATATGCCAGAGATAACTCTGCTACGGTCTGGCAAAGTTTGGTAGGAATAACAGAGATTTTTCCTGGTGAAGGAACAGAATGGTATTGTAATGGGTCGAGAGAGGCTGAAGAAGAAGTCATATGATTAAGGGAAAGTATTGGTTAATAAGTGTTGCGGTGACTTTTTCTACAGAACCTACGAATACACAATCTCTACAACATCTCCTTCCTGAGGAACATAATTCTCTCCCAAGAAAGTCTGGTTGCCATCAACAATAACACGAAGTTTCTTCTCTCCCTGATCACAGTAGGAATTTTGCCTGATATACAAACACGTTCCCTGAAGGCGCATCTGCACTTTATCCAGAACATGGCGAAGGGAAAGCCTTTTAGCATACCCTCGTATCGTATCTCCCTCCATAGAGACAAAGAAATTGTTGGTATTCTGTCGCAGGGTAAGATCTTCTTTCTTTTCATCCACGGTTACTGCTAACTGGAATGTGGTCGGCTCTGTGCTGTATGAATATAATCCTGCTTCCTCACAGGCATTCTGCTGGCAGAGATTCTGTGAACAGAGTACGGAAAGAGGAGCACCATCACAGGTCAGGTAACAATCAGCATCGCTCTGGCAGAGCCGTTGTTCTGCCTGTATAGGAGATTGAATATCAGAACCAAACTGAATCACTCCCGGAACCGTAAAGCCAATTACAATCATCGCCAGAAAAGCGATAAGAGCCCATTGACGCCATCGTTGTTTGTTTACCATAGAAAGAAAGAAAAAAAGAATACAGTTAAAAACATTTCTATTGAGAGTTTTTAAATCTGTTTCAAAACTCTCTGAGAAAGCTGTCCAGAGCTTTCTATTCCACCACAAGTGTTCCTTTCATGCCCCGCCAGCCTTCACAGCTGGCACAGGTAAACTCAAATGTGCCTGTCTTGCTGGCAACGAACTCTATCTCTGTGGGTCCTGAGATTTCTTTCTGCACTCCTAATCCCGGAATGGCAAAAGTAAATTCTAACCCTATGGGAATAAGAGATAAGCGAATAATATCTCCTTGTGATGCAGTGATTTTACTGGGAGCAAACACCCATTTTTTCGCTTGAAGAGGAATCAGCAAGACATCAACGCCATTATCTGGCTGTCCTTCCACGGGCTGAGGCGCTGCTTCTGTAGGAGCAGTTGGGGGCACAGGCTTTGCTGCTGGTGCTTGAGCAGGTTTCTTTTCCACTGCTGGTGTCCCTAATTGTGCTTCCACTTCCAACGAGGTGTCAAACCCTTGCGGGAAAAACAATTTCCCATCTTTAGTGATATAAGAATTCACTTGCTGTCCACCAACATCTAACGTCACTTTGTATAAATTCCCTGCCTCTATCGATTCTTTTGCCGTGGCGGTAAATGGTGGCTGCAATAGATTTGTATTAACATACTGCAACGCTTTTTCAGTGGCTTGAGATAAACTTAATGCCCCTGCTGCCAGTGGCTGTTCTGTAAAACGGAAGCCTTGAGTAAAAACAGACACAATAAGCAAGATTACAGCGATACCGGCAATAGCTTGCCATGTTGACGTTTCTTTAAACACTCCATTGCCACTCACTTTCTCCTCGCCCCAGGGATCGACCGGAGAAGCTGTTTCTACTTTACTCGAGCTTTTACTCGATAATTTTGCCGGTGTGATTTTCACTTCTTTCTCTTCTTCCGCATCTTCCAGTTTGTCCATGTCTTCGTGCTCTTTTTCCCCCATTTTCGACGTGCTCCGTTTTGTGATTTTTACTTTTTTAAGAGGCTCTTTTCTCTCTTTCTTCTCTTCTGCCCTCATAGTATCATGGGCTTTGACCGGTTTTTGTTCAATCTCTTCGTCGTCCACAAATTCTTCGCCGAAAAATGATTCATCAAGTTCATCTAATTGCTTTTGTTCCATAACCATCACCCTCGTCACAAATGGGAAGGGAATTACTTATAAAGATTTAGGTTATTTAGAAGATATACTGAAAGCACGATCTATTTATAGGATTATTTCGTGCTTTCATATATGGCAAGCGTATTTTCTAGTGGGAATATTTTGAGGGTAACACGAACGTTACAGATCGCTGGTTAGGCCGCCACAAGACAAAGAACAATCTCCACCAGAAACTATTGTCGTGCGCAGGCCCAGTATTTCAAAATCTGTTTTCTGTCCCGTGTACTCTGTGGGCCAGAATTGAGGAACTATCAATTTCTTTCCAGCGGGTAATTTATGTGCATCTAAAATGCCATTTAAATCCATCAAAACACGGTAATGATCTGCTTTTCCCCCTAATTTCTGGGCGATGCCAGATAACGTATCTCCACGTTGAACAACATAGGTTTGCGGAACATATTTTTCAGGCAGTTCTGGAGTAGCGTAAAAAACGTGGGGAGGAGTAGATTCACAGTTTGAAACATCACAGGTTATTGCTGCTGCATCACCGGAAACTAACGCTGCTAATCCCACCAGAGAAGAATATAACCGATTCATGAGAAAGAGAAAAGGAGGTTTACTTATAAAGTTTATTATGTACAATATTACTTCTCACCAACAACAAAAAATACTATCTTATTCATTCCTGCACCTTCTTTTGCACCAAAATAAAGGAACGGAGTTTACAAACGTGTTGATTTATTCCTTTTTCGCAAGAAGAGAGCACTAGTTTCATCTAAAAGTAGTTAAAAAAGCTTAATAACGCCTTTGCTATATTTGCTATAAATACGAAAATGGAATTCAAAATCATGCGCAAGGAGAATGAAAACCTCCACAAGTACCCTACAGATGATCTTACCATTGCCCACAAATTTGGAGAAGAACTGCAGCGGGAATTGGGAGACTTTTTATTAGGCGCTGTGGTGTTTGGCAGCGCCGTGCGGCGGGAGACAACGGCAAAAAGTGACATTGATGTTCTGATCGTCACGGATGATACCACTTTTCTCATTACGGAAGAACTCGTGGAAGGATATCGCCTGATTGTGGAAAAATTGATTGTGAAAGTGTCCCCTAAATTACATATTACTTCCATGACATTTACCTCGTTTTGGGAATATGTCAAAGCGGGTGATCCCGTTGCTGTGAACATTTTGCGGGATGGCGTGCCCATGCTCGATAAAGGATTTTTTACCCCCCTGCAAATGCTTCTGAAACAGGGAAGGATTCGTCCCACAGAAGAAAGTGTCTGGCGATACTTTGGACGATCACCAAAAACCCTGCTGAATTCCCGATGGCATGTATTGCAGGCAACATTGGATTTATATTGGGCGGTGATTGACGCGGCCCATGCTGCATTGATGAGGGCAAACGAAGTTCCTCCCACCCCCGATCACGTCGCGGATATTCTGGAGCGGGTGTATGTGAAAAAGAATCTCCTTGAGAAAAAGTATGTAGAGACCATGAGGAAATTCTATAAGATCAGCAAGATGATAACCCATCGTGAGATGAAAGAAGTGCAGGGAGCGGAGTATGAGCAGTATTATACAGAAGCGGATGAGTTCGTAAGAAGGATGAAGAAGTTGATTGAGAAAGGAAGGTTTTGAGGGTATAGCCACTCCCCACTGGACAACCTCACACAGAGTATATAAACTACTTCTTTTTTTTAATAGATTATGGACGAAAACCACTCTTTAGTTGTCTTCCAAGACAAGAAAATAAGAAGACTTTGGCATAATGGACAATGGTATTTCTCAGTGGTGGATGTAATAAGAGCTTTAGCTGTTAGCTCTGATCCCAAAAATTATTGGAAAGTCCTTAAACGTCGCAACTTTGCGAAGTTTCAAATGGGTGGCATCTGGGATGAGGCAAACCACAGCCCGAGCAGGTT
>CAYIBV010000109.1:0-3800 GCA_964361725.1 uncultured Methanosarcinales archaeon
AATCCCAATCGCAGCAGAGCTGCGGGGTATTTTTAATCTTAACTGGGCTACTAATTAATCCTCGTTGCAAAGCACACAATAAAGCAACGACTTTATTGGTGCACAAGTGAAATCGTTGTTTCACTTTGTGCAACGGGGTATGAACCCAGTTAAGAAATAAAAAAATAATTCTTTCCAAATAACTCTCTTCACCTATTTCATCAACTTCTTCAACTCTTCATTGCTCAGCTTGGTAAACCTTCGTTCTTTAATATCGACGTACGCAGCGTCTACACGATCAAAGTTGAATTCTTCTTTCAGGAAGTCTTTGAGGGCGCTTAACCCTAATTTAATGCCTTCATCTAATGGCATATTGAGACGATATTTCTTATTAAGAACTTCTCCCACTTCTACTTCGCCTTCCCCAATGACAACCACACGATACTGGAAGTATAACCCATACGGTTCTGTCAAAAAGAGCCTGATTTCTCCATCCTCTTCCACTCCTCCTACAATCATGGACACGCCAAATGGCCGTAACCCCGCAGATTGCGTACAAATCTGCTTTAAGTCACACATCTCTTTCACAATAGATAAAGTATCAATCTTAGAATCGTACGTCACAGAGTGTTGCTGCGCTCTCAGTTGCGCTCTATCCACCAACACACGGGCATCGGCAATCAATCCCGCAGCCGTCGCGGCGATATGATCATCAATCTTAAACATCTTTTCTATGGCTTCCGGCACCATCCACTTGGATGTAACGCGTTTATCCGTAAGCAATGCAACACCGTCTTTACAGGCAATGCCAATGGCAGTACTGCCCTGGCGGACTGTTTTCTTAGCGTATTCTACCTGTAGCAATCGTCCATCAGGAGAAAACATGGTAATAGAACGATCATACCCCATCTTGTCAATCATTTGTTTGTTCGGATTCATAGGTAACACCTCTTTTATAGATGTGCACTGGCTTTCTTTAATATGCCAGACACGCTCAATGAACGGATAATCACGGGCTTGTTTTTAATCTTTTTGATAAGGATCAACGCAGATTTGCCTTCATCAACGTATTTGTGGTTAAGTTTGAGTATTCCTTGGTTGTTTTTATACTTTTCTTCTAAGAACAGAGGAGAGGATTTAGCCACGCCTAATTCTCCCAGAAAACGCAGTAACCCGGCATTGACCTCTTCTTTTGCCTCTGCCACAGAAATGGGAGTAGAACACTGAATTTCAAACGCAAGATACCTCTTCTTCTGGCGTAAAGTAGGAAGCAACGTCATTCTACGTACTCTTCCTCGTCAACGGGTTCTTCTTCAGCAGATCCTTCCTCTTCTCCTTCCCCACCAAGAGAGCCTTGCAGGATCTTAGGATCATTCGTAAACAATGTTGGTTCCCCAGAACCGAGAATCTCAATCTTTCCAAACTTGCCGGCAGAGAGCTGCTTTTCACTTTTATACTCCGAACACCAGCCATTTTCCAGATGGATTTTATCCCCGACGTTTACTTTCTCCACGTCTTCATTCCATAACGTCAGGGTAATACTGCCGGTGGCATCTTTGATCTTGGCATTACACACTTTCCCTTTCTTGCCAAACTTTTCAAATTCCCGTGGGCTTTCTTTAGAGACTACTGTGGCAACCACGTCTACGTTTCCTTTATTAGATTGAACTTCTTTGATTTCCATTTTTTTAGTGGTGGAGAAGACCGTTTAAATAGTTTTCTATCTCCCACGCTCTAATTCCCGGCGCAAGTTGATTAGAGAGGAGTAATATTCTTTTTGTTTACTTCGGGAAAGCTTGGTGAAATGAGCGTGCATGAGGGTATATCTCTGACACTGTTGTTTCATCGTTTTAGGAGAAGAGTGCAGTAATTCTTCTATACGTTTTTCTGCGATTAATTGATCTTCCATGCGCTCCCGCAATTGAGTTAATGAAAGAAGGACTCGTTGCCGATCAGCGGGAGAAAGCGCTTGATAGTCATGATAGAGGGAGAGATATTGATTCTTCCCCAGAGGTTTTTCTTCTACGTGCAATTGCAACCGTTTAATTTCTTGGCGCACACGCTGGGAAGGAGTCATAAACAAAGCAGAGAGTTGTTGTATCATCAGGAATAGGTAAAGAACGAGGGTAATATAAACATTCTCATTGGGAAATCTTAAAAATAAGAGGTTTACAGTAATTCTCCTAACCGTTCTCTCAACTTTCCAATCTTCACCCGTTCCTGCTTCGTGGTTTCCCGATCACGGATGGTCACGGCATCATCAGTTAAAGAATCAAAGTCGATAGTAATACAATAGCGCATCCCAATTTCATCGGCACGGGCATAGCGCCGACCGACGGAAGCGGCTTCATCATAGAAGCACGAGAATTCTGTTTTTACAAGTTCATACACATTTTCTGCTTTCGCTACCACATCTGCGTTGTTCTTTACTAACGGAAACACGGCACTGTAAAACGGTGTGACAGAATCAGGCAAGTGCAAGATAATATTTCCCCGTTCTTTATTGTCCTCATAATTGATATCTAATAACGCATACACATTGCGATCCACACCAAAACTTAACTCTAATACATGAGGGATAAATTTGCTGGCACTCTCTTCATCAAAGATTTCCATTTTTTCTTTGGAAATCTTTTCATGACCTGCTAAATCATGATCAGTACGGTAATGTAATCCTCCTACCTCTACAAATCCCAGTTCCTGCATCTCAATTTCAATATCAAAATGATATTTGTTATAGAATGCTTTTTCTGTGTCGCTCAATTGGTACAGGCGAAATTTCTCTTTGGAAATATGCAGGTGCTCGAGATAAAACTGCTGGATTTTCACTAAATGATAGACATAAAATTTTGGCAGGCCGCTGTTTACTAATTCTTGTGCACTGCGTTCCACGATCACATTCTGTTCCCTATCTGGAAGTAATTGCGTGCGCACTTTGTAATTCTTTACAGCATCAAATTGTTTATGTTCCGTGATCTTTGCCGGATTAAAAAAAATCTGTAATTCTGCCTGGGTAAATTCCCGCTGACGTAACGTTAAATTACGAGGAGAGATTTCATTTCGATAGGCCCGGCCAATAAGAGCTAGCCCTAATGGTAATTTTTTCCGTTGAAGTTCGTATTGCAATTTGAAATTAACGTACGGTGATTGAGCAGTTTCCGGACGTAAATACGCAATTTGTCCCGAGCCCACACCCAGCTTGACGGGAAACATCATATTCATTACGGTAACGGGCTGAAACTCAGATTTACATTGCGGGCATTTCAATTTATTCTCTTTGATGAGTTTCGTTAACTGTTCCGGAGAAAACCCTTCCACGCGTTGCTTCAACGCTTTTTCTACTACGTGATCAGCGCGGTCACCAAACTCGCATTTGGAACATTTGACAATGGGGTCAATAAAATGATCTATATGCCCAGAAGCTTTGAACACTTTTTCCGGCATGATGGTTGCAGTTTCTATTTCAAAAAAATTGTCATCTAATCCCAGAAAATACTGGCGCCAGAGCTGTTCGAAATTGTGTTTGAGTTTAGTTCCTAAGTGACCATAATCATATAACCCGGCTACGCCGCCATAAATTTCGCTGGAGGGATAGATGAAGCCTTTCTTTTTGCAGAAGATAGCAAGTTCTGAAGTGGTGTGTGGCATTTTGGGATAAAGAGAGAGGTTGGTTTATTAAAGTTTTTGTCATTTAATGAGCCGAGGGGAAAGGAGAAAGGGTAATTATTTGTCAAAATGAGGCTGGCGGACCACCGGTCAATAGACTGGTGGCATGTTCGCTTCGCTCACAAGAAAATTGAAAACTATCAATTTTCTGTGCA
>CAYIBV010000110.1:0-3683 GCA_964361725.1 uncultured Methanosarcinales archaeon
CACAGAAATACAATCGTTGTTGTATTTCTTGTGCTGCGATTGGGATTTTTTATTTCATTTTTCATCCCTCCCATCCCATTTAAACAATGTTCGCGGAACTTTTCCTTGTACCAAGTCATCTAATGCATACTTAATGTTTCCCACAATCATTTCTTTTCCTGCACTTAGAACAATTTTTGCGGCATCTAGTTTTGTAGTAAAGCCACCATTACCATGTTCAGATTTTCCTTGGCAGAGAGCGTAGAGTTCATTGTTGATAATTGCCACTCTCTCTACTAGATGGTCTCCCTCTCGAAACCCGTCATAATGTCCCAGCAGCAAAAGGCGGTCAGCACCACAGTATGACAAGATAGTGGCAGCGAGAGTATCGTTATCTTTACGTAGTTGTTCAAAGTCTACACCATCATTGTAGTTAATTACTGTAACGCGGTGTCTTTGCAAGTTGTGTTGGATAAGGTCACGTACGTGGTGTTGGTGTTGCAAATCAGTAGTTGTAACCAGTACTTGACTTACTCCTCGGGTAAATAATCCTCGATAGAAATGCATTAGTTCTGGTTGACCAACACAGGCATATCCTTGCAGTTCTACTGCTTGAAGCTCTGCATTTTTTCGTTTCTCTCCTTCCCGTAATTTTCCGAGCGCTATCGCCCCTGAAACAACCAATACCACCTTATCAGTACTTTCTTCAATCTCTCGCGCTTTTTGGCGCAAGAGGGCATAGTTAATTCTTCCTTGCTCATCGAATAAGCAAGCTGATCCCATTTTGATAATGTTAAGCATTTTTAATACCTCCTAAATTGAAATTTAATGAATTAAACAGAAGTATCTATCAAGGGCCTAGCATTGCCAGAGAACAGCCTATTTTTTGCAGTTTAGTAACAGAAAAATATGTAATAGAATAATAACTACCAAGGAAGACAATCACGGCATTCTTGCCTTTTTGATACTCTTTCTGTAAGCATGATCGTTTAGTATAATCTAAACTTTATAAACTTTTTTACTTTTTTTGAAGAAGTGTTGTGATGAAGAAAGAATAAGTTATCTTTTCATTTTATGATGTCTTTCACTTTATAAGTGCAACTGCACTTCATTCCTTGATAACTTCTGAACCTCCATTAATTCTAACTTCGCTTCAAACTCTGCATCGGCAAAGAGTTTTATTCCTGCACCTAGAATAATCGGTTCAACATCCAGATAAATTTCATTGATAAGTTTTTCTTTCATAAAGCAGGCATTCAGTTTTCCACCGCCGCATACCAAGATAATGCTAAATCTTTGTTGTTGTAAAAAGTGGATTGCTTCTCGTGGCGAATTTACAACTGTAACTTCTTTATTTGTTTTTAGTTTTCGGCTTATTACGATAATCCTAATCTTTTTCAGTTTTCTAAACTCATCATTATTTAACATCACTTCATACGTTCTTCGGCCAATAATCATATTTCCTGCTTTCTGAATCATGCCGATGAAGCTTTTCCCTTCCGTAGGAGAAACCCAATCGGTATTATCATTCTCTTTCGCAATCATGCCGTTAGCAGTGATGGCCATGTAGAGAATTACGTTCATACTGTAAATAAAACTCTTCATTTATTTAATCATTTCAAAATATCCTTCACCTTCCCAAACCTAAACACTTCTCCTTTGCTCACTATAAACACTTCAAAATTCTTTATATTCTTCAGGAACGGGCTTAACACTTCTTCTTTTAGAACGTCTGTCCCTTCCAGCAATGGATTAAAACTAGGCACCGCAATCAATTCTTTTCCCTTCCATTTCCCTTTCAGGAAGCATTTATATTTCTCCCATTTGCTTCCTTCACGAATGGTAATAGCAGGATGTTCATGGCCGATGATAATACGTTTCAGCGTAGTCTCAATAATCTTATCGCCATGAACAATAATGGTATCGCCTACAACATATTCCTTAACCACCCTGACATTTCTCTTTTCTGCAATGGGTGTAATGAGGGGATCATGATTGCCTTGAATTATAATCACTTCCAAAACATTCTTCAATACAAAGTCCAAAAATTGCAGAACTTCTTTCCATTCCTGCCGGAGAACCGTTCCAAATTCATGTTTCAAGTCACCGTTAATGATAAGAGTGGTTGGTTTTACTTTTTGAAATATTTTCTCCATTTCTTTGATTATTTCTTGTAATTGAAATTTAGGAACCAGAATGCCCTTGCCATGCAGTGCTTCTTCATAGCCGATATGCAAATCATTCACGATGAGGATCCTTTCTGTAGTGAGCCAGAGAGCAGTATGAATGATTTTGATTCCCGGACTGAGTTCCATTTTCTCTTTACGGTTAGAAATCTTTATAAATAATTTGCACTGAAAGCATAAGTATGCCCCGGTGGCTCAGCGGTTAGAGAATAATCAACCAAAGCGGATGGCTGTTAACCATCAGGTCGCCAGCCGGTATTAGAATTGTCTAAGACTGGGCGAATTCAAATCTGGCCCGGGGCGCTTTTTTTTATTTCTGCAACCCCATTGTAAACACTTCCTCCGCAATCTCTTCCATCAGCGGCACGTCATCGCACTCTTTAAACAATAATTCCCCATATCCCTGCACGATCACTTCCACCCCTTTCACGCGAATGACCAGAAGGATAGGCGTTTCCATCACCACTTCAAATTGTCTTTCAATTATTTTCAGGTCTAATTTCTGCATTTTCTGCAGTTTGGCTGAATATCCCGCCCTGGTTTTACATTTTCCGAGGGAAAAAAGTATAGTCATAACCCCTAAAACACCCCCATTCTATAAAAACCTAACCGAATGATTTATATACTAAAATTAATTAACTCCCTCTCAGAAGAGGTGATAGGTATATGGTCAAAAAAGGAAACATTCAGATTCATCGTGTTGCTCATTATGCGTTCTTTATAGGATTATTGTTAGCAATCGTTGCCGGTCTATTCCGAAACGTCTTAGATCTTAAGCCAGAAGTGTTAGTAACCACATTAGTCCTTCTGGGATTAGTCGTTGGGCTGTTCAATTTAACTGCAAAAGAAACCACTCCTTTTTTGATTGCTTCTATTGCCCTTATGTTAGCAGGGATCGTTAATTTAGGTTTGATTCCTGGGGTAGGCCTCTACTTGCGCAGTATCCTCAGCAACATCGTGGTGTTTGTTGTTCCCGGCGCGATCATTGTAGGACTGAAAGCCATATGGAAACTAGCATCCAATTAATCTTTTAATTTTTCTTTTCTTTATATGTTAAAAGAGTCTTTATATGTTGAAAGAGGTAACATAAAATCGGTGTGAGCATGATGATGAAAAAAAACATGGATTGTCCCCATTGCAAATACAAGTTTATTACTCTTGTTTTTCCCGGGGTGAAAAGCGTGTATTGCCATTACTGCCGCAACCGTGTTATAGTGTAAATTCTTCTTCCTAACCTAAGCAAAGCGAGATATTCTGCAGAGTCCAACAAAGAGATAATTATATATAGGCTTGTTCATTTATTCTTCCTCAATGAAAGTACAAAAAGAGGTGCTTTTTACGTTAGCTTTGCTTCTAGTAGTTGTGAGTATTTTTAACACCATTACTATGCTGACGCTTACGGGAAAAGCGGTGGACAGTATCGGGGGAAATGCCACCATTTGTATCAACGCTCCCCCCGCCCTCACTGCCATTGCCAACCAGAGTGTCAGCCAGAACTCATTATTTACCCTTCTAGTT
>CAYIBV010000111.1:0-3641 GCA_964361725.1 uncultured Methanosarcinales archaeon
TATTCTTTGTCATACATCTTTGGAGGTGGAACGTATGGCTACGATTGACATTAATTATGTAGGGGTGCTGGTGGCAGCAATAGTGGGGTATGCCATAGGGGCATTCTGGTATTCTCCAACATTGTTTGGTGAGCGATGGCTAAAGTTAATGGATTTTGGGTGGAAAAAGACAGCGGAAATGAAGAAAACTGTCGCGCGGGGATATGTGGTGACATTTATTGCCATGCTGCTGATGTCCTATGTGTTAGCGCATTTTGTGGATTATGCTGGGGCAGGGACATTTGCTCTAGGTATGGTTGCGGGATTCTGGATTTGGCTGGGGTTCTTTGTCACGACCATGATCGGCAGCGTGTTCTGGGAGGGAAAGCCTTTTGAGTTATATTTGATTAACATTGGGCATTACTTAGTGGCGTTGCTGTTGATGGGAGGAATCCTCGCGGTGTGGGGATAAAATAATATACTTTTTTCCAATTTATGGTCATTCATTTTCAGAAGACATTGCCGGAAGCGTTGCAGGACATTCAGTTTACAGGCGAATGCAAAGAGTTTGTGGTGCATGAAGCGGAAACAGTGGTTAGGCATTCTTCAGTCTTTATTGACCATTACGGCAATGCCAAATGGGATGTGGTGGATACACTGAATGCACGATATGGAGCACAACTGCCTTTCCTTATCGATTTATTGCATTGGCTGCATTATGAAGAGAACGATGAGGTTGCATATTTCTTGAGTGAAGCGGGTTCAAATGCTCTGCATAATTCTGAATTTAAAGCTCCGTTTAAATTTTGTATATGGTTTGGGAGGAAAGGATTTGTGCTGGGAATGGAACAGAAAGGCAAAGGATTTGATGCGCACCGTGTGGTGAAAGAAAACATCAAAGAAAATGAAGGGGCGGCATTTGAATTTTATGGGAAATGCCAGAGTACGATTTTCTTTGATAATCCCCTGAATGCGAAACAGGTTTATCTTGCATTTATGATCTGAATTGTATCAAATCAAGATGGGGATCATAGCGCTCTGCCCGGAAGCGGTTGATATCCGTGGTAAAGCAGGATTCATAGCCGTGTGCTAGCACTCTTTTCATCAACAGGTTTTCCATCTCGGTGTGATTCAGTGCTCTCTTTGATGGCTTTCCTGTTTCTTCATTGAACGTGATCATAATAGTCTGCTCGCGCAGGACATCGACATAATGCATCATCTCTGCCGTGGGAAGCACGAATGGAAGGAAACGGATCGTGTCTGCATCACGTTCATACTTCTTTCGCAGGGTGTGTGCGGCGGCAATGCCATGGGCGCAGAAGAAATCTTCCCGCTGGCCGCGATCAGGAGATTGTTTCCGCCGATCACTGCGGTATGATTTATCATCACAGGGGCAGTTCGCGGCAAGTTCCCACACTAAGCTGTAGGCAGCACGGTGATCTTCAGGAAGAAGTGGCACATCTGTTAATTTTACCGTGTATGTCTTTCGCTCATGTTGCGCCCGGGAAGGTACACGGACAGTCTGTCCTGTATTATAGGCAAAATCTCCCTGAAGCTCAATTAAATCTGTAAAATCAACATCCATGCGGCGAAGGTCATTTTTGAGATCGTGCCGCTGGAGATAGGTTTCATATCTTTGTATTTTTTCTTCCCGATCTTTTTGTTCTTCTAATGTTAATGGTTCTTTGGTGCGGAGGTTTTGTCCTACCCGTAACTCTTTTCTCATTTTTGGGATTAATAGGCGGAAGGCAACATAATCCTGAAACGCCCGCAGTTCTGCTCCCTGAATGGCCCTATACAAAGAAACGATTCTGCGGTGATGGTCTTTCCCCCACCAGCTATAGCAGGTGAACACTTGTTCTGCCAAATCCTGTCGCTGTTCATGAAGCAAATTAAACGCCGTGGCAAGAACTTTTTCAGGATGCCATTCTTTCTGTTGTTTCTTTCGCCCAGACAATGGCCCGGTAGGGACAACGTCACCGAGAAGGGCGCGTTTTACTTCCATAGTGTCTAGTTTTACAAGCGTGTCTGAAGAATAACTAACAACCCGTCGAACTTCTCCCGCCGGTATCCTGTATTCTGGTGGAAGGACGAGGAGTTGTGATTCATCCAAAGAATCGATCTTATCGACAAGATCTAAAGAGTGTACTGTACTTTCTCTCTGGAGGATGGTGTCAAGATTTCCCTGCGTTGTTCCCACCACAATTTTTCCCTCTCGTTCAAGATCTTTAAGGTGATGTATGGTGATAGGGCCTTTGGTCTCAACATATTTTCGGAGTATTTCTGCGATTGTGGGCTCTTCAAAGTATTCTTTTCGCGGTTTGGATAAATCAATAATCATTTGGCATCACCTTTCTGTGTTTTTATGATACAAAAAATAAAGAGAGAAAAAGTATATAATATTGTGTGGTGATGTTGTTCACCACAACTATAATATTTTATCTCTAATATTGTATCTCTAATATTTTATTTATCTTCGTTGATATTATCTCTAGAAATATTTATAAAACGGACACTCGCATAAGAACCATGTACAAACTAAAACAGCGTGCAGAGGATTTTGTTGTTAAAGAGATTTCTACTGCGGTATTCTCTGAGAGCGGAAAGTATCTGTATGTGGTGATGAAAAAGAGGAACAAGAATACGTTAGATATAGTCAAAGAGTTAGCAGACATTCTGGGTATCAGGGAGAAGCAGATCGGATTTGCCGGAAGCAAGGATAAGAATGCCCTCACAGAGCAGTTGATTTCATTATATGGGGTGAGCGCTGCGCAGGTGCAGGGCATTAAAGTGAAAGATGTGGAGTTAACAATTAAAGGATATGGTCCTGAACCTATCTCTCTCGGTGATCTGGCAGGGAATGAGTTTGAGATTACCGTGCGCAATGTAGATGTGGGCACAGCGCCTGAACCGCAGGAATATATCCCCAATTATTTTGACGAGCAGCGCTTTGGCAGCCAGAATGTTACAATTGGAAAATTGTTGATTCAGAAGAAGTTTAAAGAGGCAGTGATACTGGTAGATGACCCACGCTGTGAGGAACATCTTGTGCAGACTCCAAATGATGCCGTGGGAGCGTTAAAGAGAGTGCCAATACGATTGCTGCGCCTGTATGTGAATGCTTATCAGAGTTATCTCTGGAATGAGACCGTGAGCCGATACCTGCGTGCGACAGGAACAGTAAAAGCAGATGTACAATATTCTTTGGGAACGTTGATCTTTGTGGACATGCCCCTAGTAGGAGTAAAAGTGCCGCTGGTGGGATTTTCCGGGAAAATGGAAGACGTTCCTGTAGAAATCCAGCAGGTTATTGATACATTGTTGGATGAGGAGGGAATACACTATGCTGATTTTATCATTAAACAGATTCCTGAATTGACGTTGGAAGGAGAATTACGGAAGATGTTTGTGCGCATCAAAGAATTACAGGTTGGTTCACTGGAAGACGATGATCTTAATGTGGGGAAGAAAAAAATTCTCATTAGGTTTACGTTGGGAAAAGGCAGTTATGCCACTATGGTGGTACGGGCGCTGATGGAAAGTAACTCTACTAAAGATTTTTAAATTTTCTCCTCAATACTATTGTCTAATAAAAACAATGCGAAGGGGGCTTGTCCAGAATGGTGTTTAGCACCATTCTGATATAAAGCTTAATTGCTTTA
>CAYIBV010000112.1:0-3604 GCA_964361725.1 uncultured Methanosarcinales archaeon
CGACAGTTTTCGCATTTCTTGCACTACAGAGCGGAGCTATGTCCTTTTAGTGTATCAATGGGCATGGTAAAGTCAAAGATAGCCATACGAGAGGTGATAGTCGAAACTTATAAAAACCTTCCCCCTTTTCTTCCATAAATGGTGATAGAAAATATCTCTGATTTTGCGCCGCAAGTCTTTGTTGACGCGTTTCAGCCCCTTCTTCTCAAGCTCAGCGTCATCGTCGGTGGTATTTTTGGTTTATATGTTATTCTCCTCATAGTGCGCATCTATTATGAACGGAAAAGTTACAAAATTCTCAGAGACATCCGCTATGACCTCGACCAGTTAAACACCCATTATAATCTTCCCAATTCCACCCATCGTAAAAGCTTCATCCGTCGTCTTGCCTCTCATGTTAAAAACCGTATAAGAAAAAAATGAACATCCGCATCCATCACAACGTATTCAAAGAATTCCATCCTGAATTTAAAGTATTTTTTCTTTCTGTTACTGATATTGCCAATAAGACAAACCTGAAAGAATCCATTCATCTTCTGCAGGAGATGGAACACCTTGTGCGCCTCTCATTCCAGAAAGACACATTTCCATCGCATCATTTGATTGCTCCCTGGACAGCAGCCAAAATACGTTTTGGCAACAAAGCTCATCATTATCACACCTCTGTAGAGAGATTATTGCAGAAAGTGACTCACCATAAATCTGTTGCCGCCTCAGACACGTTAACTAATCTTGTCCGTTATATCTCATTAAAGTACATCGTGCCTGTGGGGGTAGATGATAGTGATTCTATCCGAGGAGGAATTGTCTTTCACATCGCTACGGGAAAAGAACACGTCACTCCTTTCCGCCGCTTAAAAGCAGGAGCATTGTATTATCGTGATAACGCCCATATTCTTGGGACAAAACTCGATTATTGGAAAAGCTCCACAACCAAGCTGGACAAACGCACAACCTCCGCTTTGATTCATCTGGAAGTCTTACCTCCTTTGACAGCACAGCAAGTACAGGTCATTGTGGCAGAACTTCGCTCTCTTATCACTTCTTTTTGTGGAGGGAAGGTAACGGTCGTACAGCTTCATCGCAGAAAAAATTCCGCCACGCTCTGAAAAAGTATTTAAAGAGCAACAAAATCAGATTCTGGTATGGATTTTCGCTACCAGCTTATCGCCCTGCTTCATCGCTGTACCTCTCTCTCTATGGATGAGATTGCCCAGCGCATAGCCGTTCCTCCCGATCCGGCGTTAGGAGATTATGCCTTTCCCTGCTTTAAATTAGATTCTAATGCGCATCAGGCCGCACAGAATCTTAAATCCAAGATTTCTCTTCCCTCATACCTGTCAAAGATTGACGTAGCTGGGCCATATCTTAATTTTTATCTTGATCCTGCTGTTGTGGCGGAACAGACCATAGCGGAAATTAAAAAACAAAAGGACCGCTACGGTGCAGGAAAAGAAAAAAAGAAAGTCGTGGTAGAATTTTGCTCTCCCAATACCAATAAGCCTTTACATCTGGGGCATATCCGCAACATGGCCATAGGTGATGCGGTCTGTCGTCTTCTGGCATTTCAGGGAAATACTGTTCATCCCGTGTCCGTCGTGAATGACCGGGGGATTCATATTTGCCAGTCCATGCTTGGATATCAGAAATGGGGAAACCATAAGAAACCTGACAAAAAATCGGATCATTTTGTGGGTGATTATTATGTTCTCTTTGCCAAGCATGCTAAAGAAGATGAGAATGTAAAGAACGAAGCGCAGGAGTTGCTTCTTAAATGGGAACGTAATGACAAATCTACAAGAGCGTTATGGAAAAAAATGAATGGATGGGTCCTGAAAGGATTTGCCCAGACTTATAAACGCTTCGGCATTCGCTTTGAGAAAGAATATTTTGAATCCACATACTATCAGGATGGAAAAGAAGTCGTTCTGGAAGGGCTCAAGAGAGGTATATTTGAAAAAGACCATACTGATGCTGTTACCGCTCTTCTGGAAATGTATGATCTCCCCAATAAAGTTCTTCTTCGTGGTGATGAGACTTCATTGTACATCACGCAAGATTTGTACTTAGCGGGCATGCGCTATAAAGACTACAAATTTGACCAGATGATTTACGTCGTCGCCTCTGAACAAAATCTTCACTTCAGACAATTATTTAAAATTCTGGAATTGCTTGGGCGCCCTTATGCTCGACAGATGTATCATCTCAGTTATGGGTTAGTTAACCTGCCCACGGGAAGGATGAAATCACGGGAAGGAACAGTGGTGGATGCTGACAATCTTATCGATGAAGTAGCCTCGTTAGCTGAACAAGAAGTACAGACACGCTATGCCCTTCTTTCCGAAAAAAAGCGAAAGTACCGCGCTGAGTTCATCGCTCTTGGAGCTATCAAATTTTTCGTTCTGAGGACCGATCCCAATCGTGATATGATCTTCAATCCGGAAGAATCTATTAGTTTTGACGGTGAGACTGGACCATATATCCAGTACACCCATGCCCGGGCATGTTCTATCCTTCGTAAAGCCGGAACTAAACCAAGAACAGTGCAGTATTCCCTCTTAGATCATCTTTTGGAACAGCGTGTGTTAAAACTTCTTGCGCAGTTTCCGGAACGAGCACAAGAGGTGAGCACACAATACAAAATCCATCTCCTCTGCCGCTATCTTCTTGATCTCTCGCAGGCTTTCAATGAATTCTATCATGCTCTTCCCGTCATCTCAGATGACAGAGAATTGATGAACGCTCGTCTCCTATTAGTAGATTCCTTGAGGCAGGTTCTTGTCAATGGCTTGTCTCTCTTAGGCATCCATGCCCCGGAAGAGATGTAATTATTTTGACACATGATAAAAGATAAGATCAATGATGAAACAAAAATACATTTTTCTGTACGTTACTACTTCTACTCAGCAGGAGGCTAAGAATATATCACACCAACTGTTAACCCAGAGATATATCGCCTGCGCTAATATCTTTCCCATTAACAGCATGTACGAGTGGAAAAGAAAAATAACCTCTCAGCAGGAATATGCCGTTATCCTGAAAACAACGGAAGGAAAAGCAAACCGTGTCAAACATGAAATTGAAGCAATGCATTCCTATACCATTCCCTGTATTATAAAGATACCCGTGGTACCTAACGCGTCATATGCGACGTGGCTGTCTTCCCAGCTTCAAGGTTCTTCACGTGGGCGAGCAGGTAAAAGCTGAAGAGGATTTCAAATGAAGATGTTATAACTCCTACTGTAAGAAGTGTGGGATCAATCCATGAAAGCAATGTTTCTTGTGTCGATAGCCATAATCCTATCCCTAAAAAAATAACGTAACTTACCAGATGATACACAGGAAGCACAAAAGCAATGTTCTCCATGTGGTGATGATGGAATAAAGCAATAGCTAAAATATTAAAGAAGAAGAAAAAGAACAGCAGGATGGAAATCGTGGAAGCATACCATACTGGCTCTTTGTGCAGGAACGAAAGGAGAATATCCACTAACCCCAGAAGGCCGAAAATAAGAGCAATAATAAAATAAGTCTTGGCAAATCCTCTTTTTGGTATCATCCCTTCGGGAAAGACTTTCCCCTTTAAATGTTTTCTCTTTCCCAG
>CAYIBV010000113.1:0-3518 GCA_964361725.1 uncultured Methanosarcinales archaeon
TATCAATGACGCGGGAAATTTATTTGATGCCGCGGGATTAGCGGCATTGGCCGCGTTAAAATCTGCGACGTTTCCTGTCGTGGATGAAACCACCCATACTATCCACTATAAAGAAAAGACCGACAAACCTTTACCCATCGTGAAAGAACCATTACCCGTTACAGTGTATAAAATCAACGGGGCATTGCTTGTTGATCCCACCTCAGAAGAAGAAGACGCTTATGATGCCCGCTTAACCATTACTTCTGATTCCAAAGGAACGATCTCTGCCCTGCAGAAAGGGGGAGATGCGCCATTATCTGTGGAGAACATCAGTGCCATGATTGATCTGGCGTTAGAAAAAGCAAAATTTTTAAGGGGAGAGCTCTCTCGAGCAGTATAATACCATGACAGTAGCAATTTCAGAAGAAAAAATTCAGTATACCAAGTATGAGAAAGCCCGTATGGTAGGCTCTCGGGCGTTGCAGTTATCTATGGGTGCGCCGTTTCTCCTCAAGATAAACGATGAAGATTTGAAAGGAATGCGTTACGATCCCATTCGCATTGCCCTGCGCGAATTTGAGGAAGGCATTTTACCTATCACGGTCAAGCGTCCCAAAGCACGGACGAAGTAAATAGATAGTTAAGATGTGATTCTTTAGAAGAACTGAGTAATGATTGTAAGTATACCTATAACAATAAGTGTTATATTCCATTACGCCCCAAACCATTAAATTTATTAAGTTTGAGGTGTAAACCAAAAATATTAACCTATTAGGCACCATGTCATAAAGTTGATACCATGAAAATAGGATATATTCAAAATTCCCCACTCTTCGGGGAAAAAGAAAAGAACTTTAATCAAGTCCGTAAACTTATTGGAGATACAAAAGCAGATCTTATTGTATTACCAGAATTATTTGCTACAGGTTACACTTTCACCTCAAAAGAAGAGGTCAAGAATTTAGCTGAAACAAGCGATGAAGAAACAGCAAATTTTCTTAAAGAAATCTCAGCCAAAACCGGAGCTGTAATTGTTGCTGGATTTATTGAAAAAGATGAGGGGAAAAATTACAATTCATCAATCATGGTTTACAAAAATAAGGTTATTGATACTTATAGGAAAATCCACCTTTTCAATAAAGAGAAACTTTGGTTCACCCCGGGCAACAAACAATTATCAGTCCATAACATTAATGGAATGAAAATAGGAATGATGGTTTGCTTTGACTGGATTTTTCCAGAGGTAAGCCGAACTCTTGCTTTAACCGGTGCTCAAATACTCGCCCATCCCTCAAACCTAATAATGCCTTATTGCCAACAAGCCATGACCACAAGATGTCTTGAAAACAGAGTTTTTGCTGTTACTGCAAATCGCATTGGCAATGAAAAAAGAGGAAAAGATGATTTTACTTTCACTGGTGGAAGCCAGATTACTTCTTTTGATGGAAAAATCCTCTCCTCTGCCCAAAAAGACAAAACCTTCGTGGATGTAGTTGAGATTGATATAACCAAAGCAGATAACAAAATGATCAATGAGTACAATGATGTTCTAAAAGATAGGAGGGGGGAATTTTATAAGTGACATGGTCTTACACAACACTATCACCCCTGAGAAACTGGATCACTATTTTTCTATTACTCATGAAGCGCTGGAAAAAGCAAAACTGGCATTTGACCTTTCTCGGAAAACGCAGGCTGAGGATTTCTGGGACATGGCTCAGCGCTACTATGATGATGCCCACTATTTCTTGGAGAAAAAACAAGACGCTGTTCTTGCCTTTGCCGCTCTTAACTATGCTCATGGCTGGCTCGATGCTGGAGCGAGAATAGGTTTATTTCAGGTCAAAGACTCTCGTCTCTTCACCGTAGACTCAAATTAAGTACTACCTCTAAGTACTAAATATGCAAAAGATTTATAAAGGTGCAGCGTTTTGGATGTGCATAAAGGGGTTCTGGAGAGGAGAAGAGGAATAGATGCTGTAATAATCACAACTCCATGGAGGAACAGACACAATGATCGTACAAAAAGACTTTTTGAACAAGCTCAAAGATTTTGGGCTGAACTCCTATGAAAGTAAATTATGGATTGCTCTGTTAAGCCGCGGCGTTTCCACTGCCGGTGAATTGTCTGACATCTCTAACGTTCCCCGTTCCCGAGCCTATGATGTTCTTGAATCTCTGGAAAAGAAAGGATTTATAATTGTAAAAGTAGGAAAACCTATTAAATACTTGGCGATAACTCCCAACGAAGTCGTGGAACGTGTCAAGAAAAAAGTGCTGGAAGAAGCCGAACAGCGCAATCAGGTTCTCTCCCAATTAAAAGATTCTGAAGTGTTGGGAGAATTAAATACCCTTCACACGGAAGGCATCAAACTTGTTGATCCTACAGATAGAAGCGGCTCTTTCCGCGGCCGGGAAAAAGTCAATGAACACCTTAGTACAATGATCAAGAACGCTAAAAAAAGCATCACATTAATGTTATCTAAAGATGGCTCTGAACGGAAGTATGAATTGCTCAATGCCGCCCTGAAGAAAGCAGTGAAAGCTGGCGTTGATGTCAAAGTGTCCGTTCCTCAGAATGCCAGCAAAGATGTTGTGGAAAACTTTTCCAAGATCGTGAAAACAAAGCAGCATAAAGCCGGCACTGCCCGCTTCTGCATCATTGACAACAAAGAAATGTTGCTGTTCTTGACAGATGACACGAAAGTGCATAAGAGTTACGACTGTGCGGTCTGGGTAGAAGCCCCTCAGTTTGTGGAATACTTTGCCCAGTTAATGGAGAAAGCGTAATGATAGGTGAACTACTCTCTGATGAAGAGGTACGGAAAGCGGTAGAAAGAGAAGGAGTTCATCATCCCCTTATTGAGCTTCTTGAGGCACAGGCTCCCGAATTAAGAGCATTTCTGGAGAACTATTCCTTGGTGGAAGGAAATGCGGAACAGCAGCACTACATTTGTCAGAATTTTGGTTTTCTGGCTGATGGCGTTGAGCGGACAGGTCACTTTTCTGTTGATCCTTTAGATATTATTTCCCTCTGGTCAACAGTTGATGAACTGAAATTTCCCATGTACCCGCGCTATGCCACTACTAGAATAGTGGGACACGCCTATGCGAGTCTTCCTTTGCCAACACGGGCAGGGTCAACAAAGTGGGGTCTGGAAAATGAGTGGAAATTCAGGGATGGCTTTTTCCGCTCACGGGAAGATGTTCAGGTCTACCAGGCAAGATTGAAACAACTCAATGACAATTTGAAGGAGATCAGCTCTTATCGTTTTGGCGGGCGTGGCGTAACTTCAAAGAGTTTATTTGATAGAATGAACAGTCCAAAAGGGGAGGAATCATTCCGTCCGGCCTTGGAACTATCCAGCACCCCATTCATGAAAAAATTGGGGGAAATTAATGAGAATTTCAACAACGGGCTGTCCCCTCTCTCTGTCTGGTTATATTCACTCAAACTGGAATCGAAGTAAAATTTCCAACCCTGCTTTTCTTAAACCCAAATTATTTATCCTCTCTTTTCTCCCGCAAGAACAAGT
>CAYIBV010000114.1:0-3469 GCA_964361725.1 uncultured Methanosarcinales archaeon
CAGCATTTAATCGCCTTGCGGCGAGGAGTGACTTGTTAGGATGTTTTAACGCAAAGGATTGTGGCCCGGTGCAAGCGACTCTGTCGTGGGTACATGTGGGTTTTGGCTTATTTGGATTTTTGTTTGCATTAGGGTTTTATTTGATTTTCTTCTCTCAGGGTGAACAAGCAGTCATCCAACATCTTCATAAAGAACAGGAAAAACAGTCTCAGAAAGAGAAATTTGCTCTGCTTCTTCGAGGACTTGATGAATTTGAACAGAACGTGTTAACGCAAGTATGTCAACAAGAAGGAATCACTCAGAATACGTTACGGCTACGGGTAAATATGTCTAAAGCAAAGTTAAGCCAAGTGCTTACTAATTTAGAGAAAAAAAAGCTTGTCAAACGAGAAGCGCAGAAGAAAACGCGGGCTGTGTACAGCACGTTACCTTTTTAATGGGTATGAACGATAATTCTTACGGATTTGTTAGTTTCAGCCATTCTTAACGTTGTGGTTTGTATCATAATCTATATATACAAGAGGGGTAGTCCATAATTAAAAAAACTATAGATGGAGGTGGTTTTGAGTTATGGAACAAAAACAAGAACAAAAAGAACAAAAACAAGAATCAAAAGTAGAACATCATGAGCACAGCGGTTCAGGGAGTGCTCAACAGTGGGGTAAATGGGCAGTAGGAGCATCAGTCGTGCAAATAGTCTTTCTAGCGGTAATCGCCTTTCAGTTAAGCGGAGCTAATGTAGGAGGGAGCGCCATTCAAGGCGCAGCAGTAGGAATACCGAGTGTGGCAGCACCTTCCGCACCAGCACCAAGCGCACCAATCATAGACATGAAAGCATTGGCAGATGATGATGCCGTGAAAGGAAAAGCAAATGCGCCGATAACTATCATAGAGTTCAGTGACTATGAGTGTCCGTTCTGTGTGCGATTTTACAGCGATACAGAAAAGCAAATTGATGAACAGTACGTAAAGACAGGAAAAGTGAAGATGATATATCGTGACTTCCCGTTAAATTTCCATCAAAATGCCCAGAAAGCGGCAGAAGCTGCGGAATGTGCAGGAGAACAGGATAAGTATTGGGAAATGCATGATGTTCTGTTTGAGAAAGGAGTACAGGGTGGCGTAAGTGGGTTCAAGCAGTATGCCCGAGACATAGGATTAAAGACTGCTGACTTTGACAAGTGCCTTGATTCCGGCCAGATGGCGGGAGAAGTACGGAAGGACATGTCAGACGGACAACGAGCAGGAGTGCAAGGAACACCAGCATTCTGGGTGAATGGTCAGGAAATTTCCGGAGCTCAGCCTTTTGGAGCATTCCAGCAGATCATCGATGCCGCATTGGCAGCACAATAAGTTTTAATTTTTTTATTTTCTTTTTCTTGGTGAAAGTTGAAAGGTCATGGAACAGCGCTGTGAACAGTAAAGTAAGTAAATCAGGGGATTTCAGGCGGTCTTGCAACTATGGTCTGTACCCAAATGTTAATGATGATTTGCTCTTTTCTAGAGGAAATGAAGACAAAATATTCTTTCTCTGTTATCTTTTTGGCACTGAAAGAAGTGTATCGGCAGAAGCGTTATTTCTTTTTAACATTCCTTGTGGCTGTGGTTCTTTTTGTCGCTAATCCTCTTCTTCTCAATTACAAAATCTTTGTTTCAGGCTTTTCTTTCCCATTAGCCTATTATTTAGTTGTGGGTTCACCAGCAACAATGACAGTGCCATCATTTTTGACACTCATTGTTATTTCACTGTTAGCGGGAATGGTCTTTTCTTTGAGTGTGTTTTTGCTCCAGCGACAAATTGTCACTGATGCTACTATTGGCATGGGGGGAATTATTTTAGGTCTTCTTGCGCCAGCATGCCCGGCATGTGCTATGGGGCTTCTGGGAATAGTGGGACTTGGAGGACTTTTTGTCTTCCTCCCCTGGAAAGGATTAGAGCTAAGTATTGTGGCCGTAGGTCTGCTTCTTCTTTCAATATTCTTACTTTCGCGAAAAGTGGAAACAAAAATATGTGTGATACAGAAGTAAAATTAAGAAAGAGGACATCCACTTTTCTGGCTTAATTCTTCAAACGTCTGAGTTCCAGAACCTCGGCTGCCATCACCAAACTCCCACGTGGGATAACCTTTAATACCAGCTTGTGTACATTGTGTCGTTTGACCTTGCCCGCCAGGGAGAGAACATTCAATGTAATTGACGTATTGCCAGCTGGGACCAAACAGTTCTTTCTGAGTAATACAATGAGGACACCAGTACGCACCATACATCTTTGCTCCTTTTTCTGTCAAGCATTGAGCGAATGTATCATATTTTCCTGGTCCTACAGAAGGATCAGTATCAGAGGAACAACCTGCAACAAAAAACGCTACGAGTGTGATAATCAAAAGAATTACAGTTATTCTTTTCATAGTATCAATAATTATTCAAAACCTATATAAATGTTTTGAAATTAGAAAAGACTTATTCTACAATCAAGTTCCCACGCATGTCTTTGTGGCCTTTCCCACAGGGAACAGAACAGAAGTATGCCCATGTCCCTTCCCTGCTTGCAACAAACTCGATGTCTGCATCTTGTCCGGGCTTGATTTGATTTTCGTTCACATTATACTGTGGAATGAAAAAACCATGGCGAACGTCAAGGCTTTTCACATGTATCTTGACACGATCGCCTTTTTTCACCCGTATCTCTTTGATATCAAATTCCCATTGTTTAGCGGTAATGGTAAATTCTTTGACGTTGGACTCTGATGTTGGTTCTGCTGCTTCTGGGGCGGGTTGTGGTGGCGATGGTTGTGTTTCTGTAATGGGTTCTTGTACAGCAGGATCTGCAGGAAGTGCCTCTGGTTGTGCTACAAGCTGTGGCTGAGGAACAACGGGCTGTGCAGGTTGTTCGGAAGAACAGGCTGTAAGGATAAATAAGAATACACTCAAAACCATAACAAGTACTGTTATTTTTAATCTCATGGGGATTTCCTCTTTTTTGCAATATGGTGAGAAAGATAAACTTATTTAATAACATATCGAAAAAAAAAGAAAAAAGAAAGAGGGTTTAGAAGTGTTCTTTCTTGAGCAAAACCCGTTCCAAGCTCCACTTCCCCGCGCCGTACACGATCAATACAAGGAAAGCAGCTAAAAACAACGTTGCTGGTTCTCCTCCATTCTGTAAAGGATTCCATCCTTGCGGGAGATGCGCTATAATAAGAGCACCGATCATCACCGCTAGTCCACCTACAGCAGCTAAGCGGGTGAAGAATCCTAAAAGGATGCCTAAGCCTGCTAAGGTTTCAATAATTCCGGCAACGCCAAACAAGCCTGCCAATGGTACGACACTTCCGCCAAACCAGCCAAATAACTTCCCACTGCCATGGAGAAAAAATACTAAGCCAATGAGCAGCCGGAACACCAAATATAAATAATTTCCTGAACTTTTTACTAATTTGTCAAAATACATATATTCCACCTCCTGTTT
>CAYIBV010000115.1:0-3433 GCA_964361725.1 uncultured Methanosarcinales archaeon
AATCCACCAGTTTACAGAGGGTGATAGCAAGTTCCATGCAAACCAATTTAGGAGCAGAAGGAAAACAAGCAGACCAATGTGATGAGATAGAAGACAACAAATGGCATTGTGTATGGAATAATGTGCAGATCAATCCGGAAGCATCGGTATCATTGGATATAGAAGCCGTTGATGCTGCGGGGAATACAGCACGAGCCTCAAAAGTGTTCACGTTTTTTCAGGATACTGTTGCTCCCGTCATCGAAGAATTCCACTCTGTACGTACGTTCAATGAGGAAAGTTACGTGAAGAGTGGAGAGAATACCATTATCTTGATTGTTTTAGATCAGGGAGTAGGCATCAGGCAGGAAGACATTCAGGCAGATCTTACCTCCCTTGGTGGTGATGGACGAGCAACGCCCACATGTACAGAATTAGGAGAAGGACGATGGAAGTGCCTGTGGACTGCCCGGCGGAATTTTGATCCCGGAACAAGATCAGCGCAGATTTCACTGAATCAGTTGAAAGATAAAGTGGGAAACAGTATTGAGCACAGCCAAGAATTAAATTTGATTGTAGATACAGCTGCTCCTATTATTGATTCCCTTTCCTTTTCCAGTATTTCCGGAACGGGGATAAATTCATTTTTTCAGGTTAGTGACACGTTAAAGATAGATGCGGATATCACCGATGCCAGCGGATTGCAGATAAAAGTTAATCTGTTAAACATTGTGCAGGATGCGGAACTGCAGTTTCCTGCCGGTGAGTTTAATGAAGAAGGATGGATAGTCTTTACGGAAAGTTCCTGTCAGCGCAATCCGGAAAAGGAACAGCAGTGGAAATGTGAATTAACCATTCCCCAACCATTAAAAGAAACATTCCTGGAACGAGCGTCGGTAACATTGGAAGTGGAAGACACGCCGGGGAATGAAGTGACAACGTGGCCGGAAGCACAGAACGTGCGTCGTGTTAATCAAAATAGTGGTGAGTACACTTTTGAATTGTTGGGAAGAGAGGAAATCACCAATCCGGATTTCTGGAAACTGGACAGTGCAGAGATGAAATCTCCTTTTGTCGATATTTCTTCCACTAAAATTGCGCCCCTGCGCATGCCTGTCTTTGTTACGTTGAAGCCAAAAGAGAATAGCAACTTGCTCAAGCCATTACGTGTACAGTTGACAGGATGTACCGGCGCTTCTGATTCACCGCCTCTTAAAAGGCAGTTGATGTATGGGGGAGTACAGAATAATGAGATAAAACCAACTATTGTTCTTGAATTCCAGCAATTCGATGGCGAGTCGTTCTTTGACGTCGCTCATCATCCTGAGACGAAAGTCTATCTGCGGAATTATACCTGTCAGATGAGTATCTTCACGCGCATTGGAGATAACGCGATCAGTGTGCCGGAATCACAGGACATCGAGTTTAAAGTTCCGTTTGGCTTATCTCCATTAGGAGCACAGGATGAAGCGTTGAAAGAGAAAATCAAAGAAGCGAAAGAAGTAGCATTGCATGATGCCTGGTCATGGACCAATGAAGTGCAGGAGTTCTTAAATATTGTGCGTACTATCAAGACCATTGTGGACGTGGTTATTACTGTTATTAAAATTTATGATATCATCAACATTTCTTTAGATCCAGTGCAGAAAGCTCCCCCGGCATATGCTGCCGTGACGGGATTCTGTGTGGCGGGAAAAAAAGCGCAGGGGGTTGCAGCGGAAGTGAATAATAAATTGCTGATTGTCACGGGGATTCTGACCTGTACGGACGGAATTCCCATTGTGGGAAAAGTACAACAGAACGTCCTTGATGCCTATAATTATTATGTGGGCATCGCCAGCGGGGAGAGCGCTGCTTTAGGGACAGGATATGTTGCCAGTCCCATGCGCGCCCGTAGCCTGAATGATAATATTGTTGTTTCTGGGTTAGGGTTATGCATTCCCGGCATTATCTACAATCTGGATAAGCTTCGCCAGATTCAATGCCAGTATGCCATGTGCTTAGAGAATGAAGTAGCGCAGGGTGTTCCCGTCAAGGCGTGTGACGCCGTGAAAGACACGCTGATCTGTAAATATGTGGTGGGAGATTTGTTAGAATTGATGCCCTTCCTGCGTGGCCTTGACATCTGGGTGAATGTCATCAAAGAAGCGATTAGCGATTGGATGGGAACGATATTATCCATTGGATTTTATGCGTGCATCACACAATGTCCCACCAGTACGGGAAAGGCAGGGATGTGTACGATGCTTACGGCCATTCGTGAATTAATGAATGGTGCATCAATGATTCAATCTGCGCTGGAACAGAAAGAAGCGGTGGGTGAATCCTATTGTGACGCTCTGGAAGCACAGGAGGAGAAGGAATGAAACGAACAATGATAGCAGTGTTCCTGATGGTACTGATGCTAAGCCTTCCTTTGGTACTTGCTAATCTTCCCAAGCTGGAAGGAGCGACAGCAGGGGGAGCTGCACCACAACCTACTGCCGGAACTATTAATTTAGGCAATGGAAGGATTCCTCAATCTCAAGTAAGTAATTTTTTTGATTTTGGTAGTAGAACTTCATGTGTATCTGGAGTAGTAAAAAGTAATTGTTGGGAAGTCGTGGGAGATGAGTTGAAAGTGTATGATACTGCTAAAAAAGGTGATGGTAAAACAGTTAATATTGATACATTATATCTTACTGGTGTTGGCATTGATACCCATGGAAATTTGAAAGGGAAAGAAGTTCTTGTTTCTCCTGATGGAAGAGTGGTAGTGGATAATAATAATATCAAAATTGTAGGAGCAGATGGAAACTTAAAACCTGCTGGGACATTAACTGGTACTATAACCGGTCCCATTTCTTCCATCGGCGATGGTGAGAATCGCCTTCCTGTGATTCCTTTACAAAGTGATAAAGTTTCCGTTGGCGGTATTACAATGCCGAAAGACGTATATGAAAAGCAAGTTAAAAGTGTAATTGAGACTACAGGAGGAACAGTTTCTGGTAAAACTATTACTTTACCTGCAGCCGATGGAAAAAGTGCAGAAATAATTGAAATTGAAACAAAAGATAACGGCGATTCTGCGGTTACACACACCCTTCCCGTTCCTAGTGGACAGACTGTCACACCCAGAACGGTGTATACTATTGGCGGGGTGGAGATTGTGCAGGAAGGAACGGGAAATGAGGCAAAAATTACTTATGATGGCAAGCCCTATGTGGGGACTGTTGATTTTGATACTGGTACAGTCACACTGCATGGAACGGGAGGAACGTTAGAGATTAAGAACGTCGATGGAAAGAGAGTTGTCACCACCTGTGAAACAAATACGTGTGATGGTCAACCGCGAGTGGAACGGGTTGTTGAGAATGATGGCAATGCTTTAGTGCGCACCTATGGGGAGAATGGACAATTTGAATCCATGCAGGGCAAAGATAAAAATGGGAATATTCTTTCTGAAGCGACATTT
>CAYIBV010000116.1:0-3376 GCA_964361725.1 uncultured Methanosarcinales archaeon
CGACAGTTTTCGCATTTCTTGCACTACAGAGCGGAGCTATGTCCTTTTAGTGTATAAAAGGCTTTCTTTTTGGCTGCGAGGAACTATGATTATTCAAGTTTCGCGGTTTCCACCGCAACTTTTATATATTATGTAAAAATACCATAATATTATGGTCAAAATACATAATAGTAAAGATTACATACTAAAACTCTTACTTTCCCATAAAAACACTGAATTTACCATTAGGTCAATATCTCAGAAGATATCGATTGACTATAAAACCGTGCATGGGGTTATGCAGGATTTAATTAAAGCTAACCTCGTACGAGCTAAGAAAATAGGGCAGACCGTACTCTGTTCTATAAATCCAACTGAATTCAATACCGATATTTTTCGGGCAGAAACGCTGCGAAGAGAAGAATTACTGAAGAATAAAGACTTATTTTCGATGTATAGCTATTTTAAAGATCTGGAAGAGCCTTTTTTTATCTTGCTTTTATTTGGCTCCTATACCAGTGGCAAAAACAGGAAAGGCTCAGATATTGACCTAATGCTGATTGCCGATAATGAAGATACGAAAAAGAAAATAAAAAGTAAAATAGCCCTAATCCCTTTAGAAATACATCTGACGGAGTTTAATTCATCCGAATTTGTTTCGATGTTGAAAACCACCAAATTCAATGTAGGGCAGGAAGCCTTTTATAATAATATTATTTTATGTGGAATTGAGGATTATTATAAGATGGTGCAGCATGCTTGATACAGAAAGAGTAAAAGAAGCAGAAAGTAATATTAAAAAGTATCTTGAAGAAAGATTAGTCTGGAAGTATGACTCTTACAAAAAAGAAATCCTAGAAACTTACCTTCGGAATTATCAAGATTCTTTGGAAGTGGCCCAAAAACTATTCGAGCAGAACCTGTCTCCTTTATGGGTAATTGTCATTTCTTATTACTCTATGTACTATATCGCCAATGCCGTCTTATACAAAATTGGCTACAAAGTAGGCGGTAAAATAAGCCATAAAGTAACTGCCGATGCCCTCATAGTATTGGTAAAGAATAAATTAAGAAAGGAATTATTGGAAGAATATGAAGAAGCTCAGGAAGAAGCGTTAGAAATCATGGGGGAAAAAGCAGACGAGATAATATCCCATTTTGATAAAGAGTTGGAAAAGAGATCTATTTTTCAGTATGAATCAACGGAAGAGATTAAAAGAGCAAAAGCAGAAACTTCTCTTAAACGAGCAAAAGAATTTATTTTTGAAATGAAGAAGATGCTTTAGGTCTGATGGGTGTGGTCTATCCCGAGCAGGAAGTGTTTGGGGGAACAGGGGAAGAGCATTAAGCGAAGAAAAACAGGTTGTAAAATTTTGGGCTACAATTTAAATAGTTAATCTTTTATAGTCTTCTTCTCTTTCTGAAGATATGCATCCCGAGGCAGCAGAAATAAATAAGAAGTTGCAGAAAGAGAATCCTACTATATACCAGCTTCTCTCGCAGCGGGGAAAAGAGATTTATTTTCCTACAACAAGCGTTCCAGTACAGACTACGGAAGCGTCTGATACAACGATCAATGCCACTATTGGCATGGCCATGAATGATGATGGTTCTCCTATGAGGCTTTCTTCCATGGCAGAGAACATAACATTAAGCCCGGCGTTGGTGTTTCCCTATGCTTCAGGATATGGTGTTAAAGAACTGCGTCAAGCATGGATGAGCCATATCAAGACAGAGAATCCCTCATTGCACACAGAGATCAGTACCCCTCTTGTTACTGCTGGCATTACGCACGCTATATCCGTCGCGGGATATTTGTTTGTCGATAATAAAGATATCATTATCTCTCCAGACTTGTTTTGGGGCAATTACCGGTTGATTTTAGAGAACGCCTACGGAGGAAATATCGTGACGTTTCCTTTCTTTCAGGGAAATAAGTTTAACGTTCAGGGATTTTCTGAAATTGTGCGGAAAGGAAAAGGGAAAAAGATTATTCTGCTTAATTTCCCCCATAATCCTACGGGATACAGTATCACTGTGAAAGAGGCAGAATCTATTGTGCAGATACTTACCCAGCGGGCAGAACATGGCGATAGCTTTGTAGTGCTGTGCGATGATGCTTATGGGGGATTTGTGTATCAAAAAGGTATTCTTAAAGAATCGTTATTTGCCTTGCTTGCCGATGCTCATCCCCATATATTGGCAGTAAAGATTGACGGCGCGACGAAAGAATTATTTGCATGGGGATTGCGTATCGGATTTATCACGTTTGCGGGAAAAGGGATTACTCCTACCCCATACGGGGTGTTGGAACAAAAAACCGTCGGTGTTATTCGGGGCAGTGTGTCTAATGCTTCACACCTCAGCCAGAGTTTACTTCTAGAAGCGCTCCATTCAGAGACGTACACCACAGAAAGACAAGAGAACTTTAAGATCTTACAACAGCGTTTTTCCACCGTAGAGCACATCCTCAAAGAAAAGAAATATGCTCAGTACTTTACGCCCCTGCCCTGTAACTCTGGTTACTTTATATGTATTGCTTTAAAGCAAGGGCTTGATGCAGATAAAATACGGCGCACACTGCTCCACAAGTATTCTACTGGAGTCATTTCGCTGGGAAATCTGCTTCGTATAGCGTTTTCTGGCGTGCCGGAGAAAAATCTAAAACAACTGTTTGAGAATATATATAATGCCTGCAAAGAGCATAACTAATATAAATTCCAGCGTGTTTTTGTCATTCTATGTCCTTATTTAAAGAAATGTTGAAGAGCGGTGAAAGCATTTTTCGTGACACAGTTGTATTAGATTATGACTTCCAGCCAAAAGTATTAAAGTTTCGGGAACAGGAGCAGATGCAGTTTGCTGCGGCCATCCGCCCGTTGCTGCAGGAACATAACGGACGTAATTTATTTGTCTACGGTCCTCCCGGAGTAGGAAAAACAACGGCCTGCAAGCACGTGTTACGGGAACTGGAGGAAACGACGGGAGATGTTGTAACTATTTATGTGAACTGCTGGAAGGAGAATACCACGTTTAAGATTTTTTATAAGATCTGCGAAGATCTCGGGTATAAATTCTTAATTAACAAGAAAACAAGCGAGTTGTTCTCTCTCATCAAAGCAAAGCTGAACAAAGGAAGCGTGGTATTCGTATTTGATGAAATTGACAAGCTAGAAGATACCGACTTCTTGTATACTATCCTGGAAGATATTTATCGAAAATCTATTTTTCTCCTGACAAATTATCGTGATAGTTATTCTGAAATGGACGAGCGCATCCGCAGCCGCCTTGGTCCGGAGTTTGTATTTTTCCGGCCGTATGCGGAGCAGGAAGTGGCAGGAATTTTACGGGAGCGACGGGATTATGGGTTCATTCCAGAATGTTGGGAGGAAGAAGC
>CAYIBV010000117.1:0-3143 GCA_964361725.1 uncultured Methanosarcinales archaeon
AGGAACAGGCCATGCAGGGCTGTGTGCGCTGCAAAAATGTGGATATGGTGTGGCAGACCATTCAGGGGAAGTTGGGGTTACGAGATGAGGCCGCAACGAAAGTGTGGGATACGACACAGAAAAAGTGGAGATTGTTTACGGAAGTGTATCCCAGTGCTCTACCACTCCAACCACGGGTACTTCAGGATCAACGACTGTCTCGGTTTCCCACATTGGATTCTTTTGAGCAGTGGCTTACAACAAGCGCTTCTCCTGAAGAGAAGATCAGTTTTTTAGATCGTGGGGCGGTGCGGGCGGCAACAACGTTTATAGTCATTCATGATGGGGGGATGTATAGTTATGATAGTCTTCTCAATGACTGGGTAAAACGAAATGTAGATTTTAGTTCCTATCCGGAATGTTCTCCTATTTTGAATGAGTACTCTACAGCTGATAAAACGCGTAGGGGAGATTTGCGTGGACAATATCCTCTTTGTTTTTCCATGGAAGTGTCGTCGCATTATCATATCGATTGTGATGGAGCAGTGGTTCAGATTATTCCTGATACTCTTGCGGCTTCCCATGCTGGATGCAGCGGGACAGATCAAGATTGTTACATTCCAACGGTTAATCTTTATTCTATAGGTGTAGATTTGAGAGATTGCAGTGCGGAGAAAAATGTGTACGCCACTAGAGAACAGTATGAAAGATTGTCCCGCTTGCTTACAGAACTAGCGGTGAAATATAACATCCCTCGTGATGATGATCATATTATCGGCCATTTTGAAGTAGGAAAACACGGTGATCCCCAAAAATCGTTTGACTGGACTCAAATTGGGCTTCAAGATCATCGGAGGAATGGTTATTGTTGCAGACATCGAGATGAAGCGAATTGTCGTGCGTTTGTGCAGGCTGCAGGTCAGGGAGAATGGACATGTTAACGCTAAACAAGAACATATTTTGGATTGGTGTTTTAATTGGAATTATCAGTATGATTTCGCTCCTGATAGTGTCTGCATCTGACGGATTTTCAGTGGGAGGAAGCCGTGCGGTCGTCACGGGTTCTGTGCAGGAACAGGCCATGCAGGGCTGTGTGCGCTGCAAAAATGTGGATATGGTGTGGCAAACGATTCAGGGGAAGTTAGGGTTACGAGATGAGGCTGCCACCAAAGTATGGGATACGACACAGAAAAAGTGGCGTCCTTTTGTCGCAGTGTATTCACAACTGGGGCTGCCGGGAACAGTAGTACGGGGGAATCTTGAAGTGATGGGTCTTTCACAGTTTGCCTATGCAGATAACGTATTTGCAGAAGCGGAACGGCAGGGGATAGATGCTTGTTATCCATTAACAGTCATTAAGTATGAGTCTGCTGGCAATCCGGAAGCAAAACAGGCCGAGGTGAATCTTCCCGTATGTCAGTCCGGAATACGATGGAATTTTGTGATACAGCGTGCTCCTGTTTGTAATGGCAAGACTGTAAGTGATATGAAAGCATTATGCCTTCAGAACATAGATTCTCAGTTTGCAAATCACAATCGTCCCAAGAAAAATGTTGATCCTTGCCTGGATGCTTTTTTGGATGTGAAAACATATGGTGTTTCCGTGCCTACGAAAAATGAGTTTTGTTCAAATAATTTTGATGGCTCTGTACGCTATGGGCTGGGGTTAGGAGCAATCAACATTCTTGCCGGAGAAAGGAGTGTGACCATTGGTGGTGAAAGGTATACACATTGTGAATTGCTTAATGCAGACGAAAATATTAAAGCAACTATTGCCTTGCTGAAAGAAAAGGGGGCGTCATTAGATTCGACGGAAGCGGCAGTGCGTCGCGTGTTTGGAAGATATGCCGGCCAAGAAGACACTCCTCAAGTCGAGAGAAGATATCAGACATTTAAATTATGTAAAGGACAGTAAACGACAGTAAAATCTATAATAAGGTGAACGATGTCTATCATCACAAATGTTACGGCACGGGAGATTCTTGATAGTCGGGGGAATCCTACAGTGGAAGCGGAAGTGCATACGCAGGGGGGGATATATCGTGCTTCTGTGCCTTCGGGTGCATCAACGGGAAGATATGAAGCGCTGGAATTGCGAGATGGAGGAAAGCGTTATGTAGGGAAAGGGGTGCAGAACGCGGTCAGGAATATAGAAAAAATTATTGCGCCGAAAGTAGTGGGCAAGAATTGTACCCGTCAGAAAGAGATTGATGCCTTGCTTGTTTCTCTGGATGGGACACGGACGAAGAAGAGGTTAGGAGCAAATGCCCTGCTTGCAGTGTCGTTAGCATGTGCCCGGGCAGGTGCAGCGGAAGAAGAATTGGAATTGTATGAACACTTGAATCGCCTGCTGACAGGGCATCGTCCTCTTTCTCTGCCACGGCCGTTCTTTAATGTGATTAATGGGGGAAAGCATGCTGATAACGAGTTGAGTTTTCAGGAATTTATGATTGTGCCAAAGATGAAATTGTTTGCAGAGAATCTTCGGGCGGGGAGTGAGATTTATCACTTCTTGAAGCGTGATTTGCATGCTCGATATGGAAAAGGAAGTACCAATGTAGGGGATGAAGGAGGATTTGCCCCAGAACAACTACAAAAGACTTCTGAAGTGTTAAAGATGCTCCTGAAAGCGATTAAAGATGCGGGCTATGCGGAAAAAGTGGATATTGCCATTGATTGTGCAGCTTCAGAATGTTATAAAAATGGTAAATATACAGTTGATGGGAAAAAATTAACAAAACATCAATTATTGAAGTTCTATTTTTCTTTATTAAAAAGTTATCCCATTATTTCTTTGGAGGATCCTTTTGAACAAAATGATTTTGCCAGCTTTGCAGCGTTGCGGGAGAGGACAAAAGTGCAAATTGTAGGAGATGATCTCACGGTGACGAATGTGACACGCCTTCAGAAAGCGATTGATGCCGGAAGCTGCAACTGCTTGTTGTTGAAAGTGAATCAGATCGGAACGGTGAGCGAAGCGTTGCAGGCAGCGGAATTAGCGTTTGAGGCAGGATGGAATGTGATGGTCAGCCATCGCAGTGGAGAAACAGAGGATACGTTTATTGCCGATTTAGCTGTTGCGCTGGGATGCAGGCAGATCAAAGCAGGAGCGTCCTGCCGGGGAGAAAGGACAGCAAAGTATAATCGGCTGCTGAGGATTGAGG
>CAYIBV010000118.1:0-3050 GCA_964361725.1 uncultured Methanosarcinales archaeon
TTAATAACATAATCATTACTAAAATTTAATTTGTAAGTTATGGATTTTCCGATGGTTTTGCTGATTACTACATTCTCCTGAAGAAGTCGTTTAAAGATTTTTTGAGCTCCAACGTGGCTGATGTTAAGGACTTTGCTGATAGAATTGGCATTATAGAAGGTAGTATACTCTTTGAATAGGATAAGTACAATTTCTCGTTCTTTTTTGGTTAGCGAAGTCATGGTAACCACTGGTTACTACATAGAAACTAGTAGTTACTATATAAAGATTTCGCTTTCTTTTGAGCAAGATTTATAAATAGTAACTTAGTAGTAGTTACCAAACTGACTTAGAATGATAGATCTCAAAGATGCTGCACCAAGAACTAAGGATGGAGAACATCAAATAGTTTTTACTCCAGGTCTTTACGATAATCACGACTTTCATCTTCGTTCTGGTTTTGAAGGGAGAAGGCTATGGGAATTGGCAAGTGTTCTGGAGAGTGATAGGGGAAGAGCTTTAGCAGACAGACATCCCCATTTCTTGTTTGAATATGATTGTGTTCAAGATTCTGATAAGATTTTCCATTTAGTTTCTAATCCGCATATTGGAAGGATTAGTTGTGATAGAAAATTAAGCAAACCAGGATTTAGTGAGGAAGAAGCTCCATACGAAGGAGATACACTGATCCCTCCATTTTTTCCAATATTCTATACTCCTGAGTTTGTAGCAAAATATATTGAGGAAGGAACTTTTGAATCTGCAAATGCACAGCTTCTATTATTCAAAGAGCGTTCATTAATCTATATGTGGCCGGATTCTCAGAATGCTATAACCAGTTCTAATATTGGTGCATCTTACTATAAAGGGTGGCAAGAACTTTTTGATGAGTTTCCCGAGATGAGGAGATTTAGCGATGAGAATAATCGTCATGGAGTTGGTCTTGTAGTGACTAAGCTAAGAAAAGAACGTCTAACACTCACTGAGATTAGAGAAAGTAAAGAATTAATGACTGGTTTGGAAAGCATAGCTCTTTATCATGTTCTAGATGCATTAGCAAGTGCAAGTATGTTTCAAAAAGATTTTGCATTATGTCAAAGATCACCAAGGGATACTTTTCGTAATGGTCATGATCAAGAAAGAACTTATGCCTCTCCTGATTTAACTAGAAGATTAGCTGATTCTGCTGTAGCTTTGTGTAAAGAATATCTTTCAGAGATGAAGTAATTTTTATCGCCCAAAACCCACCGTTTAACTTTCAGGAAAAATTTTGTTTAGTCAATGTTAGGTGAAGTTCGTAATTTCATAGTGTTAGAGATTTCGTATAACGAACGTTAAAACGCATACCACTTCCCTAAATATCCCATTTCTCTTCCTACAAAACGGGCATAGTTGGCAGTAGGAATAATGCTCGAATGTTCTGAGGTCGTAAAGTACAGCAGTGTATCGATGATAAATGAATGCGACACACCGACAACAACTGTCCATTCCTGATCACTACTTTGTCCCGTCCCCTGCCTTGCCCATGATTCCACTTCCTGCGCTACTTTCGTCGCTTTGGGAAAGTTTGGATATTTATTATTCACCCACTTGGAAAACGCTTCAAACTCATTCTTAGCATAATCCACTTCCAGAACAGCTACATTATCTTTGGTAAACCTAAAATATAACGCCGGATGCTGTGTCACCACGCTAAACGTCACGTTCTTATGATAATGATGCACCAGTTGCTGCAACTTCCTCCGGATTACTTCCGCAAATAACCACGCCCGACGCAAATCACTGCATTGCAACACTACTCTCACTGGTTTAGGGCACAGTAATATCTCTTCTCCTAAATATTCCGCAAATCTCTTCGCCTGCCGCACGCCTTGAGAGGATAAATTTGGTAACGTATCTACTCCTTTCTTCGGCTTCTCCGGATGACGAAGGAGATAGACAGAACTTAGCTTAAACATCTCACCAAGATTTTCCCGTGCCTTCGTTACTGCTGTCATGGAAGATGCTGACTGTTCCCGTGCCGCTGCTTCTGCACGGGCAATATCTTTCAGGACTTTACCCAGAACCGCTTGTTCATTGGGATGAAGAGATAAAACATGATTCTCGTTCAATGAGCCGATGAATTTTCCCGCTTTCTGTAACACGTTCTGAGCAGCAGCATACTGTTTTTGCTTGAGAAACTTTTCTGCCTCATGAAATCCCTCTTCCACATTCACCAAACCCGTAAAAAAGCTAAACATCATTACCACCTCTTTTCATTCATTTTTAACAGATATCCCATATAATGAAACAAAGCATGCAGTACCGGACTGACAATCAACAACACCAGCACAATGCTCGCGGGAGGAACGTACAGGAAAAATGAACCAATGATTCCTCCTATCACAAAATCTAACTGGTCAAAAGGAATCCAGGAATGGCCGGGCTTGATGCCCCCTTTCCGTTTATAATAACTCTTTACTAAATCTCCTAAGATTGCTCCCGCTCCCAGCAAGAATCCTAACAGCACGGAAAAATCATGATAATCAATCACCGCTAGACTGCGGAATCCCATTGTATACGCTATTTTCTGCAGCCAAAACACAAGACCGCCAGCAAGAACCGCTGCCACTAATCCTCTCCACGTCTTATGGCTGCCAAACCGCTTCTCATGCACAGGCCTATTGAGAAACGGCACTTTCTTCACCAGCACTGGAGCCATATTAGCAATATACGCCGGAAGGAAGAAATACAATGCTTTGAGGATAAATAAACCAATCATAACAGCCAGAATAAGCGAAATAATTTATAAATTTATGGTTGATGAAAAAGGTTGAGAGGGTCATAGCGTACTGTTTGCAACTGAGCTTTGCAGGAACGGCAGGAATATTCAATATCTACTTCTGATTTTCCTACCTCATCTCCCATCACCTCTACCCCTCGAGCGATGATCTGCGGTGGACCAAGAACAATATTATTACAGGCAGGGCATTCATAGGCCACTTTATGCTCCCGCACTTTTTCCTCCGTCTCTTCTATGAAATAAGGGGTTGCGACCCCTTATGAACCCCTTCCGCCTCCTTACTCAGCGA
>CAYIBV010000119.1:0-3015 GCA_964361725.1 uncultured Methanosarcinales archaeon
TGAAGTGTTCTATGATATGACCAAAAAAGACTATTCTACAAAAAGATGATTCACCCTGTCCACTTCAAAAACAACCGGCATCAGACTCTTCACGGCTATATCCACAAACCTAAAAAATATGACACAGCAGTACTATTTCTGCATGGTTTTCCTGGTACGATGCAGGGAACAGCTGCCCACTTTCTCAATATCATTTCTAAATTAGGTTTCTTATGTTTACGTTTCAATTTCTCTGGTACGGACACGTCTGAAGGAAAATTTGAACATAAATTAATGAGTCAGGAAGTAAAAGATATCAAATCTGCTCTCGACTTTCTTGAGAAAAATTATTCATTCAAAAAGTTGATTCTCATAGGAATTTCAACCGGAGCTATCGATGCTTCATTGTATGCCTGTAAAGATAAACGCATCTCTAAACTTATTCTTCTCAGTGCCGTAAGCGATCTAAAACACGCTGCTCGTTATGACTTCACCGACATACAAATCCAGCAATTCTGGAAGAAAGGATATATCTCTTATAACAACCCTCAAAAATGGTATCATAAAAAACGGCTTAACAAAGAATTTTACGATGAATTCTTCACATTAAATATTCCTCAAGCGATAAAGAAATATCACAAGCCCCTTCTTATTGTTCATGGATCAAAAGATGAAGCTGTTCCGGTCATGAATGCTAAAGAACTGTTTCAAATGGCCCATCATCCCAAGAAGCTTCTTATCATAAGAGGTGCCGATCATCGTTTCAGCAAAAAAAGACACCAAGCACAGCTTCTGTGGGGTATTTATAGGTTTATTAGAAAATAACCTCAATCCACAAAAACGTTTATAAACTTTCGGCGTTCAGACCTTCTTAAGCGCCCGTGGCTAAGCGGCTAAAGCAATCGCCTGCAGTCCGCACGAAGACAGCTATCATTCGAGGGTTCGAGAGCACCTTTTACAAAGCTGCACCAAAGCTCGGGTGGGGCATTCGTTTCGCTCAGCCCCACGCAACGGTGAAAGCCGATCCAAAATGTGAACGAAAATCCCTCCGGGCGCTTATTATTTTTTTGAAGATTATTTTAACATTTAGTTTATATCCCGTTCCGCTAACGAAAGATACTCTACATCCCTTTTTCCAATAAGCTTTACATCTTTCCGCAGATACCCGCTTTCCACTGCTCTTTCAATGAGCAACGCGGCAAGCCCGATTTCCACAGTAGAAACACGGCACCTTCTCAGATCCCTACTTATCCGGAACAATTCTTCTGTTGTTTCCGGCTCATCAAGATAAACTTTAGTGGGTTCATAAAAAACGTCAATGTCATTAAGTACTCTCACCACCAAACTACTGTACGGAATTTCTGTATGACCCACATACAGCGCAGAAAGTCTTGCAAGAGGATACCTTTGTTCAATGCCTTGGAATAACGAAGATGCCTCTTCTTTAAACTGAGAGGTAACACGTAACTTAAGATCATTTTCAAAACACCCGGCAAGAATACCTTCTCTCTGGTGTCCGGGAAGGTTATCATCACTAAATGGAGGAATAATCTGCATATGGTGTTTATCGCTTCAAACTATAAAAATATTTCTATGTAAAAAGAGTTAAAGAGAGGGTGCTAAGAGTAAAAGTATTTAAAACAGACTACTTTTATAATCCAATGTCCCTCAAATCTCTCTCCTCTATGGACGTCTCTGCCGTAGTGAATGAATTGCAGTTCCTGGTACGGGCAAAGGTATCTCAGATTTACCACCGCAAGGAAAAAGAGTTTGATGAACTTCTCCTGCAATTGCATGTGTCGGGAAAAGGAAAACAACTGCTGCGCATCATTTCGGGTAAATGGATGTGCCTTACTTCTCGAAAAGAAACAATTATCAAACCATCGGGGTTCTCTCTTCTGCTGCGGAAATATCTGGATAACGCCATCATTACATCTGTATATCAAAAAGATGCGGAACGCATCGTGGTGTTTGAACTGGAAAAAGAAAAGAAGTATTCTTTCATTATAGAATTATTCTCCCGGGGAAATGTTATCCTCATCGATGAACAGCAGTATATTATTGGCGTGCTGGAAGAACATACATGGAAAGACCGAACTCTTAAAGCAAAAGAGAAATACATTTTCCCTGCTTCTCCGGTCAATTGGAAAACCATTACCGCAAAAGAATTACATACTTTGCTGCAAAAAAGTGAAAAGAAAAATCTTGCCACGGCTTTAGCTATGGAAGTGGGGTTGGGAGGCCTTTACGCGGAGGAGATCTGTGCCCGCCAACACTTAGACAAAAATAAACTCCCCTCAGAAGCTACTTCAAAAGATTGTTCTTCATTTGTAGAAGAAGTTCAGAACATTCAGGCTCAACTCAAACATCCTCAAGGATATGTGTATGCAGAGGGCATTTTCCCTATACCTCTGCATGATAAAGATCCAGTCCTGATGATGGAAACATATAGCCAGGCCCTTGATACGCTCGTTCCCATGCAAAAACAATCTCCGTACGAGAAAAAGATAAAAACCATTGAACGCATGATAGAAGACCAGCGCAAGGCTATTGAGACGCAGGAAGAAACGATTCAGCGCAATACGCGCAAGGGAGAATTGATTTATGAACAGTACGCTCCATTGTATAAGCTTCTGGAAATCGTGAAAGAATTGAGGAAGAGCAAAGAGTGGAAAGACGTAGCACTGGAATTACAGAAAGAGAAAAAAATAAAAAAAGTAGATCTGAAGACAAAAAGAGTCGTGATCGACTTGTAGCATGATCAAGAATTCTTTTGTATTTCTGGAAAAAGTAACGCCACACAAAGAGCAATCAATATGGGGGCAGGGAATACACCATTGGACAGATTTTCTGCGTTCAAAAAAGATCAAAGGCATTCCTCCGGAGAAAAAACATTATCATGACCGTCAGATATGGGAGGCATTGAAAGCATTACAGGAGGATAATTCTTCTTACTTTGTGGGCAAGTTTCCGGCAAAGGAAATGTGGCGCCTGTATGATTACTTTAAAGATCAATGCTGCTTTCTGGATATCGAA
>CAYIBV010000120.1:0-2903 GCA_964361725.1 uncultured Methanosarcinales archaeon
TTTCTTCAGTTGCTAATACGGCAAATAATTTTTAAACGGGGTCGCATAATGTCTTGTATGATCCCTATTACAGAGTTTTCCGGAACGCTGGTGGTAAAAAAGATGTTGACAGAGGATGTAATGTTCCTGTCATTTTCTGTGCCGGAACGCTTTACGTTTTCTGCGGGACAGTATATTATCATTAAGATTGAGAATCAAGGGGTACTGCGCCTGAAGTCCTATTCTATCCTTAATCCTCCTTCTCAGAAAGGGAAGATAGAATTATGTGTCAAAATTATTCCTCAAGGATTTGCTTCAGAGATATTTCAGAGTGCTGTCGTGGGCCAACAGTTTCAGTTTCGTGGGCCATTCGGTCATTTTTCATTTGATGAATCAGCAAAAGACCATTGGTTTATCTGTGCCGGAACAGGTATCACTCCTTTGTACAGCATGATTATGGAGAATGTGGATAAATATTCACAAGTATCATTTACGCTGTTGTTCGGGGTGCGATGGGAGAAAAATTTGTTCTTGCATGATGAACTGCAAAAGTTGCAACAGAAACATCAAAATTTTACGTTTATTCCCGTTCTTAGCCGAGAGATATGGGACGGAAAGAGGGGTAGAGTACAACAATTTCTGCCGGAATATCTTCAGGAGAAGACGTTTTATATCTGTGGCCTGAGAGAACTGGTGTTAGAGACCAAAGAGTTGTTGTTGAGCAAGGGAGTACAGCCGGAGAGGATACGGATGGAGAGGTATACCTGACATTTATGCTCTTAAACTTTAAAACCTAAACTTTAATAAATAACTCCTTCTCCCAGAAAGAAATGGAAAATGTAGTTATTCTCGGAACGGGTATTGCTGGACTTACTGCGGCGATTTATACCGCTCGCGCTAATTTGTCTCCTTTGTTGATTTCTGGTCCAGAAGAGGGTGGCCAGCTGACGCTGACGACAGATGTGGAGAATTTTCCGGGGTTTCCGGATGGGATTCAGGGACCAGAGTTAGTCTCAGTGTGCAAGAAACAAGCAGAACGGTTTGGAGCGCGGTTTGTGGTGGGGATTGTGACGCAATTGAAAGAAATCTCTGGTGGTTTTGAGTTAACTGTGATGAGTGGAGAAAAAGTTCAAAGCAAAGCAGTCATTATTGCCACGGGAGCGTCTGCGCGATGGTTAGGTATTCCCTCTGAAGAGAAGTATAAAGGAAGGGGGGTAACAACTTGTGCCACTTGCGATGGCGCATTTTTCAAGAATAAAGAAGTCATCGTCATCGGTGGTGGGGATTCGGCGATGGAAGAATCACTTTTCTTGACTAAATTTGCATCAAAAGTTACTATTATTCACCGGAAAGATTCTTTTCGTGCCAGTAAAATAATGCAGGAACGAGCGTTGAAGCATGAAAAAATCAAAGTGGTGTGGAATTCTGAGATAGAAGAAATTATGGGAGATGGGAAAAAAGTAAATGGCGTACGATTGCGAGATGTGAATACAAATGCCCTAACGTGGTTTCCCTGCGAGGGGGTATTCTTGGCCATTGGTCACGTGCCAAATACGATGTTTTTGAAAGGACAAATAGAGATGGATGACTTAGGATATCTTAAGACAAAAGATTATGTGCAGACAAATGTTCCGGGACTATTTGCGGCCGGAGATGTACAAGATAAGCGCTTCAGGCAGGCCATTACTGCTGCTGGTTCTGGCTGTATGGCAGCCATGGAAGCGGAGAAATATTTAGCAGAACATGACTAATTCTATTAATCTTTCTGTTAACCCTTTGTGTTCTTATTTTGGGAAATGTGGCGGCTGTACCGCTCAACATATTGCCTACGAACAGCAAGTGGAACAGAAAAAGAAAAGAGTAGCCAGCTTGTTAGGAATCGAGGATATACGAGTGTTTACCGAAAATGATTATTTCTACCGCAATCGCATGGATTTTATTTTTCATCGACAGGGGTTAGGGCTGCGGGAACGGCATCAAAAATCAAACATCGTTGATATTGGCCGCTGTGTTATTTCTCATGAACGAATCAATGAGCTGTTGCAGGAAGTACGTTCTTCATTTTCATCTGTTGATGTGTTTGATCTACGAAAGAAAACAGGGACGTTTCGTTACGCTGTAATCCGAGCCACATCTCTTGGCGATTCTTCTATCTCTTTTGTACTGAATGAAGATTCTTCGCGGCTGAAAAGGGCAATTGAAAACATACAATTATTTGCGGAGAAAAGCACGGCGCAGAATGTCATGGTGGCGTACGTTCTTTCCAATATTGACGAAAGCGCTTCTGTCGAATCTTTTGTGGTGAAAGGGAAAGAGGTGTTACGAGAGAAGATTCTGGGGAAAGAGTTTGTGTTTCCCATTCAGGGATTCTTTCAGAATAATTCCGCTATGGCGGAAAAGATGCAGGAATACTGTCGTGGCTTGTTGCAGAAGTATGAGCCTCTAAAAGCACATTTACTTGACCTCTATGGAGGCGTAGGAACGTTTGGGATTATTAATGCGGACTTATTTAAGAGGGTAACGATTGTAGAAAATGTTCCCCCAGCCATAGAATGCGCGCAGAAGAATGCTGAGGATAATGGAATGAAGAACGTTACCAGTGTTTGTCTGGATGCCATGCAGTTGCAAAAGCTGAGCGTTATCAAACCAGTATATGTGATTGCTGATCCTCCCCGCACGGGAATGCATCTTAAAGCAATTCAACGTCTGGTAGAATTACAGCCAGAAGTCATTCTGTATATTTCTTGTAATCCAGAACAGTTGGCAAAAGAATTGCTTAAATTTAAAGGATACGTCGTACGCAGTGCTGCACTCTTTGATTTATTTCCGCAGACCACACATAGTGAGTTGATTGTGGAGTTAGTGAGGGGTTGATTTCTTGAATGGGTGCATACCCCGTTGCGCAAAGTGAAACAGCGATTTCA
>CAYIBV010000121.1:0-2793 GCA_964361725.1 uncultured Methanosarcinales archaeon
ATCATTAACACGTCAGATAGAGAAGAGTTGAAGCTTTATACTATCTATTCTCCGGCTCATCATAAAGATGGCATTGTGCGTGCCACCAAAAAAGAAGCCGAAGCTAACGAAGCAGAATTTAAAGGTATAACGACGGAGTAGAATAGTTGTTGAAAAAACTTTGTTTTGCAATTAATAATAAAACGACGCAGAAAAATAAAAGATAAAATCTAGTTAATCCAATTTACTTCCCAATTCAAGAAGTTTTAACTATTCTTTTCTGACATTAACTGCTTTTAGGCCTTTATCTCCTTGCTCTACATCAAATGTAACTGAATCCTTTTCATGGAGAGTTACGCCTGCTTCTAGTGAAGACTTATGCACAAAAACTTCTTTTCCATCTTCACAAGCAATAAATCCAAATCCTTTCGTTTCATTGAAAAATTTTACAGTTCCTTTCATTTTTTTTAGCTCCTTATTTTACTCATTTTTTTCATAAACATCCTCACAACCTTGTTAAATAAAAATCATTCAACAAATAGTCAAAATGTTCTGAGAGAGCAAAAAACGGGCCACGTTTTAAATGCTTCTATTTATTTTTCTGTATTACACATCCTGCCACCGAGAACATCATCCATAACTTTTATTAAACAACCATGTTTTTGAGGAGAGATATGGGATATAATGTCTTCATGGAACAACAGGAAGCACTTCAAGCTAAACTGCAGCAGTTGAAACTAGGAGGAAGCCAGAACCTCCATGTGGTTGCTGATTTTGACCGCACGTTGACCAAAGTTTTTGTAGAGGGAAAAAAGAAACCGAGCACGATCGCTCTCCTGCGGGAAGGGAAATATCTCGCAAATGACTATGCCACCCGTGCCCATGCCTTGTTTGACATTTATTATCAGTTTGAAGTCTCTCCTTACATTACTCCTGAAGAAAAAAATCAACGCATGCAGGAATGGTGGTCCACCCACTTGGCGTTGATGATGGAATGCGGCATGAATAAAGAAGTCATTCAGGATATTATTGAGAAAAAACAAGTCGTTCCCCGCGAGGGCCTGTTTGAATTTATGGATATGTTGACCCTACACAACATCCCCTTTCTTATTTTCTCCGCCGGATTGGGAGATGTCATCGAAGAATTCCTCCGTTCCGAAGGAAAACTCACGCCGAATGTATATATCATCTCTAATTTCTATGAGTTTGACGAGCAGGGAAAAGTTCTGGGGTATAAGTCCAAGATCATTCACAGCTGCAATAAGAAAGAGATTGAACTCAAAGGGACACCATACTACCTTTTGATTGAGAAACGAAAAAACATTCTTCTCTTAGGAGACAGTCTGGAGGACATAGATATGACGGAAGGGATTGATTATGACAATATTATCCGCATTGGATTCATGAATGAGAATACCGGAGAACTGGATAAATACGCACAGGCATTTGATGCCGTTATTGTAGAAGATGGCCCCATGACGTTTGTGAATGAATTAATAAAGAAAGTTGTAGATTTAACCAGTTAATTCACTTTTTCTACATAAATAACATTCTCTTCCTCTTTAAAGGCAATGGGTAAGAATTTCTCTGCAACATACACATTGGTGCGGGCATGGGGAGTAAGTTCTTTCACTGCCATTTTTGAACCAGGCAGTAATCCCAAAAAAGGGATAATTTGATCTGTGATATAGTGATCCACAGGAACACCGGCATTTAACTCTTTCTGTAGTTTTTCTGATGCTTGTTTTCCCATCTGTTCTGCGGTCTTTTCTTTCTCCAGAATAACATCAGCACCCAAGATGACGGGATTATCAACATCCACTTTCCCTTTAGTACTATATAACGCCCACAGCGTCACATTTCCTCCCGGTGAAAGCGCAGAGGCATATTCCACACGAACTGTTACAGGAACATTGTACTGTTTCAATGATGATTCCACGGCGTGTTGAATGCGTTCCCCTACTTCTTTCTCTTGTAAAGAAGATGAAACATCCACTACACCACGAATCTGTTCCAGTTTCCCCTGAGCAGAGAAAATAATCTTAGGGACTTTAAACGGAAGTTCTTCATAGAATGCTTCAAAAGAGTCATACGTTGCAAGGGAAAATCGTGGGGTAATTTCTACTCGTACCATCCCCCCTCCGGCAGGATAATATCCCCGCTTCATGATTTTTACCTCTATCTTCTCGACAAAGCGCTGCAGTTGCGGCACGAGGACGTTCTGGATGTAATCGATGGGAGCCTGCCATTTTCCGCACGTACCGCCGGTAATATTCCAAGTCACTTTTCCCGGGGCGAACATGCTGGGCAGCACTAATGCCTGCAGCAGAAGACTGATACTGCCCGCAGTGCCGATGTCAATGGAAAAAATCCCTCTCTTCATCTTTCCCGGCTTGAACCATAATTCTGTGGAACCGACCTGCACCTCATTTGTTTCGGCGTTACAGAATTGTTTTAACGCCATGATGGCCTGCAGATGCTGCGCTTTCAATCCTCCCTGCTCTCTTCCGGCGCGGATATTCTTCACGGAAAATTCTTTTCCTGTAAGGACGGAAAGCGCTAATGCCGTGCGTACTAACGCTCCGCCCCCTTCTCCGTAAGAGCCATCTAGTTCAATCATTATAGATGTAAAATAACTAATAGTTAAAAAGGTTACCACTTACCTCTTAATTTACCTACTCTTAAAATAAACTTAAATTAAACAAAAACATTAATAAAACAACTCCCTTTTTCTTCTCGTAGTGTGGACGTAGTATAACTGCTAGAATTGGGGCCTCCAGAGATGGAGGGTTGAGTCTGACGACGATGATAAAA
>CAYIBV010000122.1:0-2678 GCA_964361725.1 uncultured Methanosarcinales archaeon
TTGTCTATGCCAACGATACAGTGGGCAACCTTAATGCAACAGTCAATAGCACATTCACTATTGATTACAGCGGGCCGAATGTAACAATAGATGTTCCTCTTCCGCGAAGAACGTTTACTACTGGAAATGAAGATGTCAATGCCACAGTCCTTGATCGTTTTGTAGACGTTTCGTATGTATATTTTAATGTAAGTAACGGCACGGAATATCTGACGTACGTGGCCACGAACGTAAGTGGATTATGGGGGGCAGAAGTTAACGTCTCCAACTTAGCGGAAGAGGCCCATACGTTAACTGTGTACGCGAATGATACGCTTGGAAACCTTAATAGCACTGAAAGTGTGACATTTACCGTTGATCGTTCTGTTCCTGCTGCAGAAGCGCCGAAAGGAGGCGGCGGCGGGGGTGGCGGCGGAGGATGTCCACTTGGCACTCGCTTAGTGAATGGTATTTGTGTTCCTGTAGAACTGCCGGCAAAACCAGAATGCCGTGAGAAGAAAGACTGTTCCGATGATAAATTCTGTGTCAATCAGCAGTGTGTCAAGCTCTTTGACCTTAAGACTTTAGAAGTTCAGTCTCCCGCTGAGTCTGGCGGTTTCTTTAACTTCACGTACTTACTGAAAGGAATGGCCAACATATCGGGAGATGTCCGTATCAAGTTCTGGATTGAGAAAGAAGGTGCATTACTTACTTCTGGATCGGATATTCTGTTTGTAGGGGATCATGAAGAAAAAGTAGAATCGGCACATATGTTTGTTCCCACCACCACGCAAGCAGGGGTATATATGTTTTACTTAGAATTGAAATTTGAGAAATATGTCATCCAGAGTTATCGCTCCGTCGAACTTGCTGGCGGCGTGCAAACCGGACCGCTTATTGAAGGTCTTATTACATGGGAGGAAGAACCCGTAGGTGGGCGGGGAGCACTAGCAGGGCAGGCAGTACGCACTGGTGTGGAACTCCTGCGTGATTATAGTGTCTATTGGATAGCAATGGTGTTAACTCTTAGTGTGGTGGGACTATCTATCTATCTTGTCCATACGCGAAAGCCCATACCCAAGAACGTGGACAACTTAGAAGTATGGGTACGTAAGATGGTAGACTTGCATGCCACAAAAGAACAATTCGAGGCCATGATCACCAAGCAAGAGTATTGGACAAAAGAGGACTTACAGCGCGTCTTCACTCGCTTTGGTGTAGAACAGGAACTTCGTGAGAGATACCACTTTACAGAGATTCATCTTAATGCGATTAAGCGCTTTATTTCCACTCAGCAGAATCTTAGCGTGAAAAAAGGGATAGTTCTTGATCGTCTCCAGCAGCAAGGGCTTGACAAATCGGTAGTAAAAACGCTGGTAAATACCTATTATTAGCCTATTCTCCATCACCGGCTAATATGAAACCCTCTCGTTCGTACCCTGCTTTGCTGTTTTTCCCGCTATGATCTTGAAGAGAATATCGACGAGCAGGGCAAAGCTGGTCTTACGAGACACACAGTACTCACTGGCCCGTTGGCGAGGATTTCATATTAGCCTCTATCACCGCAAACTTTAAATAGTCTCTACTCCACCTCCCACGCAGGTTTAATCACAATAAAAAAGAACTGAATGAGGGTGAATGACGATGGCAGAAAGCAACAAAGATAAAGTATATTCTAAAGAATTGTTAGGCAAGACAATCATCTCCAAATCTGGAAAAAAATTCGGAGAAGTAGGCGACTTAATTTTTGAAGCAGGGTCGGGGGAGATTATTCATGTCCTGCTGCGCAATCCCACTATTTACACTGATCGTATGGAATTAGAGAAAACACGGGATGGAGATATTCTTATTCCGTTTTCCGCAGTGATTGCCACTGGTGATTATCTAGTCGTTGCGGAAGAAGATATTGTGTAAATCGTTTGTTTAATTTTTTGTTTTCTTTCTGTATTATTTCTCTTTGGGTTTTATTTACATTATTCTTTTTTTATCATAACTTCCAAGGATCTTTATACAAAATAACATCATTTCTCTTAGGTCCCGTTCCTAAGATCACAAATTCCTTTCCTGTTAGTTCCTGAATGCGATCTAGATAGCGCTGGGCATTGGAAGTTACTTTTCCATCTTCTCCCACAAAGTGTTCCCAAGGCTCAAATTCCTCCCTGAGTGGTTCTACATTTTGCAGAACGTCCCGGCGATGAAATGAACTATCCCACTCTCTGAATTCTTTTCCTCCTAGTTTATAGCCGGTTACTAACTTTACAGTTTCTCCTCTTCGTGCCAGTTCTTCCAGCCTATCTCCACAGGTGGCAATTAAATAATCCGTCCCCGTTGCTTCAATAGCATACTTTACTGCCACCGCATCGAACCATCCCAGCTCTCTTCCTTTTCCTGTAGTCGTGCCAAATTCACCCCAAGATTCTCTCAAAGAAGCTTCCAGTTGTGGTTCCATGCGGGACATGAATGCCCTATCTCCCGTTCCCACGCTGCTGCAGTACAACTTGACTACTCCCAGTATGGTATCTGCGAGATGAGGAACCGTTGCTGGATGGGAAGAAGTGACGCCGGGATATTGGCCGGCATCCACATCCAACAGGAATCCCTGTGCTCCCTCCCCAATCCAAAACTGTGTTCCCTGTTGTTGTCTCACGACGTGCTGCTGCACTAGGAATTGGGCTAAAAATTCCCGTTCTTCAGCATAC
>CAYIBV010000123.1:0-2644 GCA_964361725.1 uncultured Methanosarcinales archaeon
CATTCTCAAAATATAGACTTATACAATAATTTTGTCAAACAAATTCCCACATTTGTACCAAAGACCAAAACAGATCCTTTCTTGCAGGCTTCATTCCACCGCATGAACGACCAATTTTTTTACAACCAACTGGAACAACCCAACGTCATGTGGGGTCAACCCTCTTTCCGGCGATTGGCTCATTACAATTTTCATAATGACACCATCACTGTTTCCTCTCTCTTTTGTACTGCCCCCATGCATATTCTGGACTACCTCATGTACCATGAACTCCTCCATAAACATCACCAGTTCAAACACCATAACGGACGAAGCCGGTTTCACACCACTGCTTTCAAAGAAGACGAAGCGCGCTATCCTCACCAGCAAAACGTAGAGAAAGAGATCGAACAGATCATTAAACTACAGAAACGGAAATCTGGAATTTTAAGTTGGTTTAGGTGAAACTCCAGCTTGAAAACCATAATGATACTCCCCATAATACTCTAAACCTCTTTTGCCGATACATTTAAAAACACCCCTTGATTTTCGCTGCTCAATGGGAAAAAAGAGGATTCTGTCCCTGAATGCCATGGACAAGCTTATGCGGGAAGCGGGCGCGTTACGTGTCTCTGACGACGCCAAAACTGCTCTTGCCGAAGTGTTAGAGGAACGTGGCATTAAACTCGCTGCCGAAGCAAAGAAATATGCGGAACATGCAGGCAGAAAAACAGTGACAGACAAAGATATTCAGCTCGCAACGAAATAGGTGGTTTTGTATGTATGATAAAAAAGTAATCGGGGTAGGGAGTGTCAAGAAAGGGGACACCATCATTATTGAAGAAGCGCCATGTAAAGTTACGGATACGGCCACATCCCGACCGGGAAAACATGGCCACGCTAAAATGAATATTACCGCGGTGGGTATCTTAGACGGCAAAAAACGAAACATCGTCCTACCTGCACATGATAAGATTGAAGCTCCTATTATCGAAAAGAAAAGTGCCCAAGTATTATCCGTTTCCGGGAATATGGCCAATGTCATGGATATGGAAACCTATGAAACCTTCGAACTGGAGATTCCCGAAGAACTGCAGGGACAAGTACAAGGGGGGGCAGAAATCCTCTACTGGATGCTTGTAGGTATTAAAGTAATGAAACAACTTAAGTGATGACCCATGGTTAAATTTGAACAAGCACAGGCGCGGATGATGAAAAATATTTTTGTCTGCCGTAATTGTAATTCTAAGCTTCGTGCCCCCAGCTTAAAAGTATCTCAGGGAAAAGTGCGCTGCCGAAAGTGCAATTACACCAAGCTCAAGCCTAAGCGCAGGAAGTAAACAGTTAAGCTCTGTCTTAAATAGAAAGAAATAAAAACCCCGAGAGAAGTCTCTTCTCCCATGATAGATGCTATTGTTTCTTTTCTTCTGCAATATAAGTATATTCTTTTCTTCTACGCCATTATTGTTGTCCTCGTCATCCTGAACTGGAAGAAAATTGACGTTCAGTCTAAGATTATCTTATTATATAGAACAAAATGGGGTCTCTCATGGATGGAGAATACCGCCCGTCGTTTCCGCCAATGGATTATTCTTCTCGGCTACACGGGAACTGGTATTGGATTTATTGGCATGATCTTTATCATTGTCATCCTTGTCAAAAATGTCTACGATTTAATCTCCACTCCCGCTGCCACTCCAGGAGTATCCATCGTCCTTCCCGGAGTCAACGTTCCTGGTATTGGCGTCCTGCCGTTCTGGTACTGGCTCATTGCCATTTTCATTATTGCTATCGTCCACGAATTCGCCCATGGCATCGTGGCTCGGGCACACAACATTCCTGTCAAAAATACCGGCATTGTCTTTCTTGGTCCCATTATCGGTGCGTTTGTGGAACCGGATGAGAACAAGCTCCGCAGCCAGAAAGACATCAATCAATATTCTGTGCTAGCCGCAGGAGCGTTTTCCAACATACTATTAGCAGTGGTGGTCTTGCTGATGTTAAACCTCGTGACCACCCCCCTCCAGCAACAGATGGTAGAACCAACAGGATTTACGTTTGACGCTTATTTTGGAAAAGACCTCCCCGCCGAAAATGCGGGCCTTCCTCCCGGAACGCTAATCACCGGTATTGATAGCACAGAAGTACGTGAATTCCAGCAGTTCAGCGACAAATTACAATGCGCCCTTCCCGGACAAACTATTACGATCAAAACTCCGGAAAAACAATATCCTATTACCCTCGCTCCCAATCCCGATGCCCAGGAAAAAGGATTTTTAGGCATTTCCCAAGTGCGCAATGAAGTACAGGTCAAAGAAGCGTATCAGAGTGGTATCGGAAACGTTGCCTACACTCTCTTAGACTGGTTCAATGGTCTGTTCCGTTGGTTATTCCTTCTCAGTTTAGGCATCGGCTTGTTTAACCTTCTTCCTCTTCCCATTGTTGATGGCGGGCGCATGGCTCAGGTGTTCTTACATTCTCTTAAAGGGCCAGAAGAAGGAGAACGACGCTACCGCCAAATCAGTATTGCCTTCCTCCTGCTCCTTGCCCTGAGCTTACTCCTTCCTTTGTTCACTCAGTTTCTCTAAGATAAAAAATCCCAATCACAGCAGAGCTGTGGGGTACAAGAAATGAAGAAACATGAAAACTGACAACGATCAGTTTT
>CAYIBV010000124.1:0-2592 GCA_964361725.1 uncultured Methanosarcinales archaeon
GTGTCATAACCTATGACATTCAGTATACACTTTTATTCCTTTCTGGACAAGCCCTGCGAAGGGAAACTTTAATAAACATAATACACGTTTCATTCTGAGGATATGAAAAATTTACTGAAATTTATAGAATTAGAGGATCAACGATTAAAAAAGCATTATTACATTAATGTTGACAATGACAAGTTAATCCTTGCAAGAACCGTAAAACTTACCGAAGAATTAGGAGAGCTTTGCGAAGAAGTTCTTTCGCATAACTCTTTCCAAAGAAAAGAGAAATTAGACCTCCATCAAAAAGAAAATTTACCGGAAGAATTTGCTGATGTGATAATCACAACTCTTCTTTTAGCAAAAGCAATGGAAGTTGATATAGAAAAAGCATTAGAAAAGAAAATAGAGAAAATAAATAATAGATATAAGCAATTATAACTTATTTACTTCTTCTTGTCAACAGCAATTCATCTGGATGCACTGAATCGTGCTTTATTGCATCAAAAATAATTTCTGCAACTTCTTCCGGCTTCATCGTTGTTTCAATGTTCTTTCTTCCCCCAACTCTATCATGAAATGTTGTCCACATGCCAGCAGGATAAACGCCTACTACTTTAATATTATTTTTCTTGGCATTTATTCTTAAACTATCAGTAAACCCTTTAAGACCGTGTTTGGAGGTACAATATATGATTCCATCTTCACTACAGCTAATACCTCCTGTAGAATTTATATTGATAATTATCCCCGATTTTTTTGAAACAAAGAATTGATAAATCCGTGCTGTCAATTTCATTATTGATGATAAGTTCACTTCAATTACTTCATCAATCTCTTTATCATTAACTTCTTGTAAAAGACTTTTAGATGCTATACCCACATTATTAATAAGAACAAAAATATCTTTAATCTTAGCAATGTTAGTTAGTTCCTCTATAGTTTTAATATCAGAGACATCACCTTTAACAACATTACAGTTAACATTGTTCTTTAAAACTTCTTCTTTCACGTTCTCTAAATCTTTTCTGTTTCTTCCGTGAATAATGACGTCATAACTATTCTTAGAGAAATGCAATGCCAATGCTCTGCCTAAGCCTTTGCTTGACCCTGTAATCAGAACAGTTTTTCTAACCATACTGATTAGTTTCTGGTCTTCTATATAAAATTTGTCCAAAAAGGGGAAATATATATAAATAAGATTCTGTTTGTAGAGATAATGGCTTTGATAGGTATATATGTTATTCTTAGTGTTATTATTGTCTCGTTAATTTCTTTATTAGGTGTTTTTTCTTTTTTCTTCCATCAACAAAAAATGAAAGAAGTGTTATTATTGTTAGTGAGCCTTTCTGCGGGAACGTTATTTGGGGGAGCATTTCTCCATCTCTTGCCGGAAGCGGTCAAGCGCTCGGGGTTTAGCATCCGAATTTCATTATTGGTGTTAGCAGGAGTGTTGGTGTTTTTTGTGTTAGAGAAGTTTATCCATTGGCATCACTGCCACAGTCACGGTGATGACACCCAAAAGCATGTGCTGATGCATAAATCACATCATCCCCATCACATAGCGCCTCTTAATCTATTAGGGGATGCGCTGCATAACTTTGTGGATGGGTTAGTGATTGCCGGAAGTTATCTGGTGAGCGTTCCTGCGGGCATTGCCACGACTATTGCCGTGATAGTGCATGAAGTTCCTCAGGAACTTGCTGATTTTGGGGTGTTGTTATATTCCGGATTGTCCAAATGGAAAGCATTATTGTTTAATTTCCTCTCGGCAGCGGTGGCCATTGTAGGGGCAATCGTGGGATTAGCGTTTGGTTCTCAGTCGGAGGCGTTTATTGCATTTATCTTACCATTTGCCGCCGGAGGGTTTGTGTACATTGCCGGGTCTAACTTGATTCCGGAACTGCATAAAGAATGCGGGTTAGAAGACTCGTTCTGGCATTTTGTTGTGATGGTTTTTGGAATAGCCATCATGGTGGGATTGCTGTTTTTGGAGTAGATTGTAGCCATACTCAATATTTTTTTGAAAAATAGATTATACTGTTGATTATTACGGTGAGACTGAGGATTGTTCCCGTGTAAGCGGTGATAAGTATGAGACCAATAGCTGCTTCTCCTCCAATAGAATCAGACAGTAATTTTGAAAATAATAAGAACGTGAACGGAATAAATAAAAGTGGATAGAGGAGACTTTGCAGAAAGTTTTTGGTTTCTCTTAGTTCTGCAATACTGAAGTAGATTACAAAGATTGCTGGAATGATGAGGTATATGTAAAAGAATACATTGGCTATTATGGTGTATGGTGTGTTTTTATATTCATAATATACTGCCTCTCCCACTTGTTTTGTTATAGTTAATTCCGTTAAGTGCTGCTGTTGATAGGAGTTGTTTGTATTCGTAAGAATTCCCTCAAGCGCAAAGAGTAGGGCTGTTATGGAAAATAAAATGAGAAAGTTCTGAATAATTTTCTTCATTTCATTCATGGGTCTGATACCCCACTGCTTGCAGTGGCAATTTGATAGCAATCGTCAATTACCATGAATGATTAAAAATACCCCGCAGCTGTTGCTGCTAAGCAACCCCAGAAACCGCAGTTTCTCTTGTGCT
>CAYIBV010000125.1:0-964 GCA_964361725.1 uncultured Methanosarcinales archaeon
CCGGTTACGATTTGAAGTGCGTAGGCAGGAGAATCAGTATGGTGAACGCCTTTCCAATGGTAGGCCTCAGCAGGGACGATACCATTCTTCATCTCGATCAGAGCATGGAGACCGTCGGGAGCATCGAAACGGTCCTTCCCATACACCCCGACAGTGGCAAAGAGCGTAATGACTTTTTTGTCTCATTTTTTTCCATTCTTTTTTTATTCTTCAAAATCTAAAGTATATTCTTATGTATGAATTGTCTCAAAGCTATGTCGCATCTCCCTTGATGGAAAACAGAGGATACAGTAGGTTAGAATCTCTTGCTAGTTCCTATCAACCAGCTTCCGTTTCGTATTCAGCCCAAGCTCTGCCCGTATCAACTTACCGCTTTGCACCCATTTCCAGACTGGGATCTTACACCGCTTCAGAACGTGAAGCTCCCTCCTATCAGGCTCATCAGAGAGCATACCACAGTTCTACTCATACTGAATATAATTTCATCCCGGATAATTTCCTCAAACCAGGTAAGGGTGGAAAATTTGTGGGGAAAGCAGAGGAAGTGCGTGGATTTGTGGAAGAAGCATTTGAGGCTCTGTTTCAGACCACTTTCCCGGATGATATCAAAATTTCCCTGTGTGATGAAGAGCAATTCCGGAAGCTTGCCCCCCATCCCAGTACCATTGGCTTGTCTCTCAATAGGCGAGAGCAGGGATCGATGTCTGAAATTTTTGTGTTGAATGATACTCTTGGGCGAGTAATGCTCACTATCGGCCATGAATTAGGCCATGTGCTCACTCCTACATTAGACCAGAAGCATGATGAAGAAGCGAAAGCCTATGCTTTTTCCTTTCTCTGGATGAACATCATACGAGAACGGAACATTGCGGGATTAGGAGATGCTTTTATTCTGGAGAATCCGGCACGGAATGGACTGCATGATGTAGCGTTTTTCTTCGTGGAAAAGATGCTAAAACAAGGC
>CAYIBV010000125.1:974-2506 GCA_964361725.1 uncultured Methanosarcinales archaeon
CTCTCTTGAAAGAAGGAAAAGCCATGGTTCAGATATATCATGAGTTAGTCCAGAAAAGATTGACGGCGAAAGTAGATTTTTAGAATGAGGTGGATTCTGTAAGGCGAAGAGACTGCTTCACTATGTGGAAAAAGAGAAGATTTCCCCTAAGTTAATTGATCTTGGCTTGGCGAAAAAGATGATATATATGCGAGGCAAATTCGTGCATCGGACGGGAAGGGAGTGGCAGTGGCGGGAAAAGTTTAACCAACGCCAACATTTCTTAAACGTGACAAACGTATGGTAAGTAAACAGAAAGATGGTTTAATCCATTGGTGGCCAGTGGTACGTTGCTGGATCTAAGATTTGATGGGCAAGTTCACTTGACAATTCTGTCGGCAACGATCCTTTCAGTGGATAATTTTCTGGATCCTGCCAATGAGAGTCAGCATCATAGTACACTGGAGCAAACCTATTTACCGAAGTAAGCTTTCCCCGTGCGTCATAATGCAATACGTCCACCATCTTTACCTTTGACAACGGACCCCGAAATACTACTTTAGTGATAGTATTCCCCTGATAATGATAATCAACCTGATTAATGAACAGTTCAACGGGGGGAGAGTATGGATGTTTTTTTATCCCCTCACCGAAGCCTAAAGTTTGCTGGCGAACCCTCCCCTGTTCATCAACCACTTCATCCGTGACCACGACAAGAGAGCGCATAACATCCCGTACGACATCCTCTAGTTCAGATTGATATAGGGCATGGTAACGGTCATCGACCAAGAGCCCTCGGACGGCAGGCAACATTCGCCGAAACGACTCATTTACTTTACTATCCAATCCATCTCCCTCAAGCTCGGGCTGGCCATCCAACCAGTCATCCACATACGACAGCCTCATGAACGGTGTCTCAATGTTCAGAGAAAAAGAATCAAATGGATAGGCATAACCAAGAGGAGTCCACCTACTTTTCAAATTATTTGGCCGGTCATTTGGTGCAAGCTCCGCTGTCGGACACTGTCTTTCATTGTATTCTAGATCTATTGTCGTTTCTAACGGGTTCAAGCGACGGGAGAAAGGAGGTAAGTCCAAAGTGTACCAATTTCTCTGTACTGGCTCAACCCGTAACCACCCCGCCTCTGACAGTGTAATACACACCCCATCATCTGAAGACTCTATGGGCAGGAAGAGTTCCCCTCTTTTCTGGAGATCTTTCCGCTTAATGTGCTCGGCAATGACCGCAAGCTCTGGCGCATAGCTGGGATGTATATGATGAGGATCAGGCGGAGGAGGAGGTGGGGGCGAGGATTTTGTTCTGAATATTCTAGACCATCCCGTGGCAGGCTGCCAGACACTGTGGCCTAAATCTTCGGATGATGCCTCGTTGAGTTCCGGCATTTCTCTTAGTTGAAGAGTATAATTCCCCGCATCCTGCCAAAAGGGATCATCTGACGAGACAAAATAATTGTCAATGCGATCAAGTATTCCCTGCGCGTCGTATGCAAGTAAGTCTACGGATTTTATTCTTGATTTTCGCCAAAACACTC
>CAYIBV010000126.1:0-2411 GCA_964361725.1 uncultured Methanosarcinales archaeon
GATTTAAAAGATATTTGGTATTAAAAAGATATTGGTGTTACGAAGAGTATGAGCGAATATTTTAAATACTTCTTCTGTTTCATGTGTGGTTATGATAGAGTGGGAAAAAAGAGGACAGGCAGCAGCAGGAGCAGCCATTTTGTTAGCTATTATTGCCGGAGCATTGATTTTATTCGTGATTCTTATCCCTCCCCAGGAACGGGCGGAGTTGTTAGGCCCGGATGGAACATCCAGTGGGAGCAGAACGGGAAGTTCCGGGACAGCAGTATCAGGAGTTACATTGCTTACGACCAGCCCGGGAAAGATTGATTATTTTGCGGAAAATAAGATTGAACATCCCCTGCCTTCTGTGAATGTGTATACGCAGACTGAGAGTAAAGTGTTAGGGGAAAAGAATACCGCGTATGCGAAACGGGGGGCGTTCTCAGAGAAAAACAGCCCGTTTGTATTTGGCCTTCCTCACGTTGATCTGACAGAGAACGTGCTGTTAAGTTTTACAGTGGTGGATAGTGAGGGCAGCATTATTATTACATTGAATGGGGAAGAGTTATTTACCGGTGAGGTGGAGAAAGGAACGATTCCTCCCCTGCGCGTGCCGAAAAACTTATTGCGTGAAGAAAATGAAATGGTGTTTGCTGTTTCTTCTCCAGGGATAGCGTTCTGGGCGACCAATGAAGTTTCTCTCAAGAATATCCGTTTGGTGGGGGATGTCACCCAGACAGAAGCGCAATCATCCCGGCAAGTGTTTTTGATTTCAGAGACGGAAAAGAGGAATATGGAATCCGTAAAATTAAAATTTCAGCCAAACTGTAACGGCAATGAAGTGGGTGTGTTGCGCATTACATTGAATGGGAATGAAATCTATTCCGGCGTGCCGGACTGCGGCGTAGCGCTGGTGCCCATCGAATTTTCTCCCAGTGTGATCAATGCCGGAGAAAATGCTATAGAATTTACTGCAGAGCGGGGAACGTATGTATTAGCGTATGTGCTTGTGGAATCCAAGTTAAAAGAAATAGATTTCCCTACGTATTATTTTGAATTGTCCATTGAACAGTACGATCAAGTGAAGGCAGCAGAACGACGGGTACGGGTGCAGATACATTTTGTGGATGTGGTGAGCAGCAAGTATGGGGATCTTGTGTTTAACGGACATGAGAAGCATTTTGATACGAGAGAAGCAACATATGTCGTGGATGTCAGTGAAGATATCGTGCGGGGAGTGAATGCGTTGAAGATCAAGCCGAAGAAGACGCTGGAAGTGCGGGAAGTGAGAGTAGAGTTGGTGAGGTAACAGTTTAAGACTGTAATCAAAGTCAACTTATTTCTTCTGTTTATTATTTAAATTATTTTTTAAAGCATTTTTTAAAGCAGTAACCTTTTTATATGCTGTTCATTTAGTATTCTCTTATATAACTCTAGAGAGAGGAATTAAAAAGAGGAATAGATGGCAGAGGATAAAGCAACCAGTGTACCGAAAGGAGTAGATTCTTCTGCGTTTCGCAATCTGTTCTCCAGAACTTCCGGCGGTTCGGCGGGGATGGGGGTGTATGTGATCCTGCTTCTGTTAGGAGTTCTCTCCCTGCTTATCAAGAATTTTATCGGGTATGATCCCATACTGTCGCTGATTATCAGCATGATTATTGGCTTTTTCTTTTACGTTTCCGTAGCGCAGAGCATGGACAAAGGAGTGAAGAAGATTCTCGTGCTGATAATATGGGCGTTGGATATTGGGATTTCTCAGGGATTACTCTATTTCATCCCGTACGGGGAATTCAAAGAGATGATTATCACCATTCATGTCTTTGCCTGGATTATTTTAGCCGTGGTGTTATTTTGCCTAGGAGTTATCGAACGTCTCAGCAGCGGGCAGGAATTAGGGAAAGGAACAATCATTGTTTTAGCATTAGTATTAGGAGTAGCGTTGTATTTGTTGCTTCCTTTACTATTATCCAACCCGTTGTTGTATCAGGATCAGACCCATCGAGAGTATTATGACATCGCTTCGCAGAAAGTGGCGGAGGTGAGTGGAGCGTTTCGCGAGACTACGACACAATCAAAGAATACGTTTTTGGATCAGGTGAAATGCATCTTTAATGCTGTGAGCAATCCGCAGCTGGACCGGGATAAGTGTCTTAGAGACAGCAATGTGATGCGCTCTTGTGAAACGGATTACGATACCCCAGAACAAGTACAAAATTGTTTTGAAGAACGACGAAAAAGTGCGGAAAAAGACATTATAACAGAAGATACATCTATTACTGAGACGACAGAATTGATGTTTCAGAAAGATGAATTCTTCAGCAAGGAAATCGATACAGCGGTTGCTGCTCCCCGTTTTACGATGAATCTCAAATACAAAAACCCTCTTCGTACACAAATAGTAGTAGAGCTTTCCTGTCGGTTTGTGGATA
>CAYIBV010000127.1:0-2369 GCA_964361725.1 uncultured Methanosarcinales archaeon
AAGCTCGTGCTTCCGGTACTGAAAATAGTGTTCTATTTTCATGTACAGAAATGAACTCTTTGTTTCATTTCTTGTAGCTCCGAGCAGGCGAGTTTTCGTTACATTAATCAACGCATTTCTCTATACTCCTCCCCAGAATAAGAATCTTTTTATACTTCTCTTTGTTTCTTTACGTTATGACAAACCTTGTTTCATTCCTGAGCCAAAAGTTAGGTTCTTTTTCCAAACTAAGCGTGGGAGAACAAGTTTCTTTTAGTTGCATTGGTGTTGGTCTGGTGTTGATTCTCCTTGCGCTGATCCTCTTCTTGCTCTAACACTCTAACATGGATACTATTGAAGTGGAAATCCGTTCCTTCCTTACGGAAGAACAGTATCAGGATATGCTTCATTACTTTAAAGAGCATGCCCATCTTGTGGCAGAGGATGAGCAGGAAAGCCATTACTTTGACTGTCCACAGGATCTTAGAATTCAGAAAAACAACTTTTACGCCAAGATTTGGTTAAAGAAAGGAAATCTTCATGACCCCAGCCGGGAAGAAATTGAAGTCAAAGTTCCTCAAGAAGATTTTTCCAAACTGCAAGCATTATTTTCTGCATTGCAGTATCCCGTGCAGATTAAATGGTTCCGTACCCGGCATCAGTTTGCCTGGCAGGATATCACTGTAACTGTGGATTACACGAAAGGCTATGGCTACATCATTGAGCTGGAAAAAATGGCCTCTTCAGAAACCCAAGAGAAAACTCTCACTTTTCTCCGGCAAAAACTGCAGGAACTAGGCATTGCGGAAACTCCAAAAGAAATCTTTGACCAGAAATTTCAATATTATAAAGAGAACTGGCAGAAGTTGGTTTAACCCTTTTCTCTTTTCCTCTCTTACCCTTTCAGCATCACTTTCTCTCCCGAATACAGCCCCATGGTAACCATCTGTTCATACTGCTCTTTAGTTAATGTAAGGTAACTTAATTCAAACCCCTTCTCCCGGATGCGTTTACAGGCCTCTTCCACCCGCCGTCCTTCCACATCCTGTCCGATAATCAGCACGTTTGCTTTTCCCTTGCGCCGTGTTCCTTGCAGCAATACCTGCTGAATGCCCTGAACTGTCTCCAGCTCTTGCACAAATTCTTTCACACCATCATACTCTTCCGCCAGCAATTCCCGGAGAAAAGCCGTAGACTCTTTCTGCGTACATCCATACACTTTGCTTGTCTTCCACTTCCTTTTTTCTACCAGCTCCAGAGCAGTTAATTCCTGAAGGATGCGGAACGTAGAAGTAATAGAAACGCTGCTGCGCTGGGCGATTTCTTTCAGATACATCTCTTCGGAAGAAGAGAGGAGTACCCGGAGCACGGCTACTTTCTTATGATCCAGAAGCTTTCCTAACACCTCTTTTTTGCTCATAGGGTAGGAAAAGGACAACACCTTTTTAACTGTTTCTTTTTTGCAACAAGATAACAAATATGAAAATACAATTCCATAATTGAAATAGTTAAGTATAAATACTCTAAAAAAATACTCAAATAAAAATGGGAGACATTTTAGAGTTGATTAAATCACGCCGGAGCATCAAAGACTTCTTGCCTAAATACGTTTCTTGGGATAATGTCTCTAAAATTATTGATGCGGGACGTCATGCTCCCAGTTGTGGAAACATCCAAAATTGGAAATTTGTCGTCTGTTTTGAGCCTGATGTGCGCAGGCAGCTTGCAGAATATTGTTATGAACAATTTGACATTGCCAAAGCCCCCATTTTGATTGTGGTTTGTGCGGAAGTAGAGAAAGCAGAACGCTATTATGGGCTGCGTGGAGAGCGGTTGTATAGTGTGCAAAATTGTGCTGCGGCCATTCAAAATATGCTCTTAGAAGCTCATTCTTTAGGCTTAGGAAGCAATTGGATTGGCGCGTTTGATGAAGATGCCGTGAAAGCATTATGCAGCATTCCGGAAGAAGTGCGTCCCCAAGCCATCGTGGCCATTGGATATGCGAAGGAAATCCCCTCTAAACCGCCAAAATATCCTCCGGAAACCGTCACGTATTTTCATAAATGGCGACGTAAAATGCGTGATCCGGCAAAATACTTGCATGATACGGCCGTTATCGTAGGAAGAAAAGTACATGAAGCGGTATCCTCCATGCAGGAAGCGGCAAGAACTCTCAAAGAAACCATGAAAAAAGAATAAATTTCATATTTTTATCTTTTTAAATTATTTTTTTCTAAAAATTTCCTAAAATCTTTTTTCATATTTTTTTGTTGAGCTTATTTTTCGTCGAGAAACATGTTATTTTTACCTATTTATATTTTCAAGTATAGAAATATTTAAATAGAAGAATACTTTACGAGACAACTAGGGTTTGGGTTTACAATAGTTTA
>CAYIBV010000128.1:0-2361 GCA_964361725.1 uncultured Methanosarcinales archaeon
TCATGCCAGCGAAGAGTTATGGTCTAATCAATTAGGATTGCGCAGAGAGATGAGCCGGAAAGAGTTAGATGAATTACGGGCGGGCTGGGATTTAATGCTGGATATTGATTGTAAAATCGTGCAGTACAGTGCGTTGTGTGCAGATTTAGTCATTCGCTTTCTGAAATATACGGGAGTTAATGATGTTTCCTGCAAGTTTAGCGGAAATAAAGGATTTCACATTGCCGTGCCGTTTGAAGCATTTCCAAAACAGGTGGGAAATGTATTGACAAAAGATTTGTTTCCGGAAGCACCACGGAAAATTGCATTCTATATAAAAGAGAATATCAAAGAGGAATTAGGAAAGAGAATTCTTGCGCAGGAGGGGGGAGATTTCAGCAAAGTTATAGAGAAAGTACATCTCCCTCAGGAAGAGATCATCCGTTATGAGCGCAGTGAACTTGGCGGCACGGTGCCGAAACTTAATGTTGATGCTTTTTTGGAAATTGATACGGTATTATTAGCCTCACGCCATTTGTACCGTATGCCTTACAGCTTGCATGAAAAGTCTGGATTAGTGAGTTTACCTATTGATCCTGAACATGTTCTTGAATTTCAGAAAGAAATGGCCCATCCCGATAAAATTCTCACTCTCATGTTTACGTTCCTTGATCGTACTGTGCAAAAAGAGAGTGCGGGGAGGTTGTTGCTGCAGGCGTTAGATTTTAGGGTTAAAGAGCACAAAGAAGAACGTTCTGAGTATAAAATGAGAAGAGAAGAATTGGTTATTACCAGCCCTATCGGTGTGGAATTTTTTCCTCCCTGTATTCAGAAGATTCTGGAAGGGATGGAGGATGGCAAGAAGCGATCCATATTCATTCTTATGAATTTTCTGGGGAAGATTGGATGGAATAAGAATGACATTGAGGCATTTATTATGCAATGGAATACCGAAAAAAACCGGGTGCCGTTGCGGGAAGTGTATATCCGGGGTCAGATGCATGGCTTTACGCCGGGAGAGAAGTTACCGCCTAATTGCGATAATGAGGGGTATTACAAGTCCATCGGAGTATGCTGTAATGCGGAATGGTGCAAGAGACTGAAAAATCCCGTGAATTTTACGTTAGGAAAATGGAGGAGACATATGCGGGAGAAGAATGAAGAGGAAGAAAAGCCTCACAGAAAGAAGAAAAAAGAGACAGTAGAGGGGAAAGAGAGTAGCCCAAATATTTGAATTACGTATGATATTCTCTAAGAGGATGAATGGTGACGATGTTTCAGAAGTACATGGTTTTTTTCATAACAGAGAACTGAACGTATTATATGTTTCTGTGGGGATTATGACTTTTGCTGAGCAGCTGATTGCCCTGTTTGTGCCTATTTATTGTCGCGGCAGTGTTTAGTCTAGGATATATGTTCTTGGAGAAGAAATAAACATGAAAGTATTTGTTTACCATGCATCTCTTTTTCGCATCAACCGCAATACCTCTTCCATTTCTCGCGCTTGTATAATGGCATCTTCAAGCGCATTATGGGGGAGAGCACTTCCCCGTATTCCGAGCTGGGAAATATTGGCATGAGAATTTCCCGTTACCCCGCGATACAACGAGTTGATGTCTTCTCTGTTATGGCCAAAAGGATTCTCTCCCGGATAGAATTGGTTAAAGTACCACGCGGTAAACATGCCGTCAAATTTGATAGGAGCAGCTGCTTCTACGGGTTTGTATCCCTGACTGTTCTGTATGATCCATGCCGCAAAATCAACCATCACTGGTTGTGGAGCCTCGCCTTGTTCTGCAAGAACCTCTAACACTTTTACAGGATTAAATCGAGAGCTTTGAGGATTAAATTCCTCCTGATGACGTACAGTATCAAGACAGCGTAATCCAAGAACGCTTACGTTCATCGCTTCTGGAAGAAACTTTGTACTGATGGGCTTCAATTCACGATAGAATTGTATGGATGGTTCTCCTACAACGCAGGCGCCGAGAGAAAGCATAGAATATTTTCCCGGAATGCGGCCAGAAGTTTCCACGTCTACGGAAAAGTATCTTTTATTCATCTCTTTCCTCATTCTTTAAATCCATTCCAATATTCTTTCTTTCCTTCGCCCACCATTTTAATCTTGTTCCCACGCACTATTATAGCCTGCCGGTCAGTTAAAGCGACTATGTGATATTTTGTTTTCTTTGCCGCCTGTTCAACAATAGCCCTATACTTTTCTTCAAAGTGAGCAGTAATCAGAAAGGGAACAAGATTTAATGCCGTAAAATCAGTCATTCCGACCCTATTACGATCCTGATGTTTCCATGTAGCTGCTTCAATAGTTGGACAAGCGATATAACTGCCCGCACTCACTCCTACATAAAGACCGCCTCTTTT
>CAYIBV010000129.1:0-2335 GCA_964361725.1 uncultured Methanosarcinales archaeon
TCTGGTATTTTCCCATGTTGCAGGTTGTGCAGTTCATAGTATTCACCTATTTTGATTTCCAGTGTTTTGGTCTTCCGAGGTGGACTGTAATCACTTTGAAACGTGAGTTGGGCAACATTTCATAAACCGCGGTGAAGTGCCGATAGACCGTAATAAAGTGATTTCCTTCAAGTACTCGGGGACCACGACTAATTGCTTCAGCAATTTCAACGCGGGATATGCCATCGTCCATGGCCTCATCCTGTGCATGTTTTGTCATGACAAGATTTTCTTTTGTAACCACAATATTACCTCTTGTTTATACATGTAAATACTTGTTTTATTTAAATGTTTCGTTAGAATTTATAGAAAGCTTTGAATACAAGAAATGAAACACAAAATAAAGCAGCGACTTTATTTGTGTCCCAGTGAAATCGATGTTTCACTGTGGACAACGATTTCATTTCTGTACAAGAATGTGATAGTTTTCACATTCTTTGTAACCCTATTGAACAGTACAATTTGAACTTATCAAAAGCTTTCTAAGAGAGTTTTGAGGGGTTAATCAAAACTCTCTATAACAAGATGAACCTTCTTAAAGTATTCGTGTTCAGCCAAAGCGTATATTTATCATAATCTTCGACAGTATCAAATTCCAGCCAGCCGCGTTGGATAAGTATAGGATGCACTGATTGGCCTGAGTTGATAATGGCTTGAATCATACAGGTCATGTAGGCTTTCTTAAATGATTTTGATCTCAGCCATGGTTCGTCACGATGGTAGGAGATGGCTTTATGGTGGTGATAGACTTTCTTTAAGATTTGTACTCCTTTTGGAGAGAGTTTAATTAATCCGACGTAGCGAACATTTGCTTGGTCTTTGGTGCATTTGGTGTCGCCAAGTTCGGTGATGGTTCCATTGTTGATGATAAGACTTTCCATGTCTTGTTCTGGTTTATTGGAACGTGCCTGCCAATAATCCCAATAATCTTCATCTACCGTGATGCCTATATCTATGGGAGAGGTGATGATTTTCTGAAGAACTTGTGGTTCGTAAATGATATCTGCATAACAGATGAGGAGGTCTTCTTTGCCATCGAGTTCTTGCTCGGCGCAGAATAACGTTTCCACCATGTTTGTGATGGCAAAGTCTTCATTGTAGTAGTATTTGACGTGGGGAATGTTGATTTTATCTGGTTTGTAGCCTTTGACGATGCTGATATCAGTAATGCCAGCCTGTTGCAGGGTTTCTACCTGTCGTTGGATCAATGGCTTGCCTGCGAAGTGGAGCATGCATTTAGGGAGGTTTTCTGTGTATTTGCCTAAGCGTGTGCCCATACCGGCGGCGAGGATGATGGCTTTCATAGGATAAAAGGATAATAATTTCTTTTAAAAGAGTTGTGAAATGGTGATTTTAGTAGAATCATTCTTAGGCGCAGCTGCTGAATCATTGCGTGGTTCTGGCGATGTGGAAAGAGATAGAAAAAGATTAAAAGAGCTGACCAACGAATTATTGAATTATAACAGGTTTACGATTCCATAATTTAGGCTATTTTTTTTTATCTTTCCAAGAAAAATTTCTTTTTCACAAACCATTCCATCAACTTTTCATTAAACTTCTCATCTGGACTCTTTCTCTCAGGATGCCAGATGATTCCCACAATGGGCAAGGTGGGATGATAGATCCCTTCCACTAACTCGCCACACCGGGCAAAAGCACGTAGTTGTGGAGATAATTCTTTCGTTGTGAGACCGTAATTGTGATAGGAATTTACTTCCACTTTTTTCCCTAACAAAGGGAAATCAACGATATCTAAAAGATGATCTTTCCGCGGGGGGTGGATATCACCTAATGTCTGCTTGATATTAATCAACTTGCCGCCAAAGTACACATTCAAAAATTGCATGCCGCGGCAAATGCCTAACAGTGGAAGTTTTTTCTTAATGGCGTAGTCAATCAATGCTTTTTCAGTTTTATCACGTTCCGGTACAAGCATCATTCCCTCAGTTCGTGTTCCGCCATAGGACAAAGGATCAACCTCATTCCCTCCAGTAATGATAATTCCTTCTAGGGGAAAACGATCGAGATATGCTTCTACATCTGTTATGGTATTGGGAACAACCAGAGGGATTATGCCAAACTGTTGTACATATTGGATATAATTCTGTTCTAATGTGTCGATATTGTCCCCATAGGCATTCTTTTCTTGTTTTTGGGAAACTGCTACAATCATTTTCATCTCACCGGCATGATTTTATTTAATTTACAATCTAACAGCACTTCTGCCGCATTCTTCACTTGATTATAAATGATTTCCCCGCAGCCAATAGCAGCGGGAATGCCAAATTCCGCACAG
>CAYIBV010000130.1:0-2295 GCA_964361725.1 uncultured Methanosarcinales archaeon
TGAACTCCGCCAAGAACCCTAATCCTTTGTCTGTAATGATGATCGCCCTGCTGCTCGCTTTCCGCTTCTTATTAAATTCTTCTTCTACTGCTACAAGTCCCCGTTCTGCTAATTCTTCTAAATATGTATTGAGCAGCTTATGAGACAAGTTTGATTTATACATCAAATGAGTTGGCTTGATCTTCCCCCCTTTATTCTGGATTGCTAACAGGATATCAAACACTAATTCCAGCCGTGATCGTCGTGTCGCCATTTATCGCCGCACCACTTTCATGTAAATGTACAAGAGGAGCAAAAATCCTGCCAGCATACATAATTGTCCTACAACATAAAAACTTTTCACCAGAAACACAAACACAAAAAAGATGTTTCCCAGTAAAATCAGCAAAAACGACATCATTACCCATAGAGCATTCTTATTCTTGTCCGTATTCAGGTAATTCTTATAATAATTCAATACCACTAATCCCAAGATCACGGCACTGGTCAAGTAAAACACGAAATACTTGAAATTCGCTACAAAAGAGATCAATACGATCAAATAAATAAACAATGCGATCTGTGCCACTTCATAAAATTTCGTCAGTCTTGCCCGAGATTTTTGAGACACTAAAAAGATCAACAGCCATCCTCCTAACAAAGGAGCCATCTGTAAAAAGAATCCCAAGCGGTACAATAATGAAGAATATTCTAAACTTTCCCCTACAACCGGCCGTAAGACATCTGCTGCCACATCGCGGATAGGAGTAAAGTACACCACCCCGCTGGTGAGGATCTGCATCAGCAAGCCAAACGCCACCATGAGGAAGGCAAACGAGAAATATCCATACTTGCTTTCTTTATGAACGCGGTAAATGCGCCAACTATATGCGGCAATGAGCAGAGCCACCACTATGCTAATGGCCTGAAAGACCAAATCCCACCCATGAAACCACGTTGGCGTAAAAAATAGACGAAACATGAAACCACCTTATAATTTACTTTAAAGTAACAAATACGCTGAACCCTTTAAAAAGTTTATGGATGAAACTTCTGTAAATGCCTTCTGGAGCACCACTTCACGGGGTTTATATAGGACGTATCACTTCTTAATCATATCCACGAGGTGACGAAAAAACGATAGATGCTGACACCCTTCAACTGGTCATGGGCTTGACGCCGGAAGAAGTAGCCTCACTCACACATCAAAATCATGCAACATGCCTCCACAAAAAATTACTAAAACAACATAAAGAAAAACCTCTAATAGGAAACTAAGAAACCACCTTCTTTCTGTCCCTGCGGGGACAGTTTTTACTTTACATGGAAAAGAGGCGAAATATTTATAAATAACAAAAAAATCACAAAAAGAAGTGAAAAAAGAATGGATGTAACCGGCTACAACATTAGGCCAAGTAAGCATTTCATCTTAACATGGATGAGAAAATGGAATTATGATATTGACACGCTGAAAAAAGCAGTAGAAGAAGCGTACAGAATTGATAAAGTCGGGAAAAATAAATACGAAGCGTATTCAAGAGTGAAAGGAAAAAGCAGAAAGTTGATATTCATCAAAGATGATAATTACAAAGAAATATTCATCATAACAGGAGCCGAAGGAACATGAAAAAATGCCCCATCTGTGAACAAAGTAATTTAGAGAAAGTGGAAGACATCACTTTAGAGATCAGTGGATATGTCTTTATTGTGAAAGGGGAACGATGTACTTCCTGCAATGAAGAACTTCCCTATCAGAAAGAAACTGAACGAACCATCTCTGTCGCACGAAAGCTTGGTGTCTGGCCTGAGCCTCTTAAATTATACCGGCACTTATCCAAAAGCGGCAGTGGATTAGTTTTCCGTATCCCTAATGATATTGAAAGACAATTTAAACTTAATGAAAACGTGGAAATCTCCATAAGTAAAGTAGGAAACAAAATTATTATTGAACCAGAGACATGATAAACCTTATTTTTCAGCCCAACTTCTTTTTCCATTTTACAATTTAATAAGAAACATAGTAAAATTAATGACTAAATATGAATTTGGTGACCCATATGCACAATAATGCTCGGCGCAAAAGAAACTTTTATATAATTCTTAATTAACAATAAAGTAAATGAAAACTATTATTTTAGTGAGTTTAATAGCATTAGTAATATTAATGTCTGCATGTACACGGATTACTAGAGAAGAGTGTGAGATTAATATAGAATGGGAAGATGCGATAGAACTTGTACAAAGCGGAGAAGCCTGTTTTGGAAGTCAACTTCATAATCGTTGTGTTAGCCTAAAGACAGAAGATGGAAATTTATA
>CAYIBV010000131.1:0-2277 GCA_964361725.1 uncultured Methanosarcinales archaeon
AAAAACTACGGACAAAGTCCGTAGTCAGCTCCGAATGAACAGATTTTCTTTATTTCTGCACAGAAATACGATATTCTTCGTATTTCTTGTGTCCTGCGGGACTAAAAATTCCGTTCGGGTGAGAAACAGCGCATACGTTATCGTTTCCATTCTTTAATCTGGGGTGAAAAGTCAAGTTGATAATCTGGAATTCCTAAAGAAATGCCATAGGTTGTAACTTGCTTGTATTGTTCTTTCTCTGAGCGATCTACTTTAAATATTTTGTTGGGAAAAATGATGTCATGAGAAATTCGCCAATCAATAGCGAATTTCTGTGACGCAAGAAAGACAGAAGTCTTTCTGCGCAGAAAGCAAGAGCTTTCTTGCGCAAAAGGACTAGCTCACGCACATGAAAACAAACGATGATTTGTTTTCTGTGCAGAAATGCGACAGTTTTCGCATTTCTTGCACTAAAGTGCGGAGCTATGTCCTTTTTGCGTAATGAAATCGATCATTCTTAAAATCAGCATACCAAGAGTGTTCAGAGTCCAATGAAGTGCTCAATTCTTTTGCTATATCTTTTGCTTGGTGTTCTGGAACTTCCACCGTGTGCAACGTCCATTGTTTAATCCATGGCGTTTTATGTTCTCTGGTAACTTTTTCAATTTTCGTTTTAATAATCTTTACTTTCTGTAAAATATCTTTCTTCTCAAGACTTTCTTCAATAATTACGCCCCTAAAATTCTTGGTCATACATTAGGCTACAGTGTTTAAATTTATAAAAGTATTCCCCTCAGTTACACAAAATGTCCAATGGTCCTTGGCTGCTCACGAAAGGTCTGAGGATACAGCAGATTGCCCGTAAATACTTTTCTTCTATTGTAAAATTCCATAGTAGGAAAAATCAATCCCGTTCCCAACGGCATATCTTGTAAGCGTCGTACAAACTCCGGTCTTTCATCTGTTGACATATACTTCGCTTTCAACTGTTCCAACTTTTCCCGATCCCCGGTTGCTTTAATATCACCAAATTCTCCCAACAATGAAGAGACGGCCTCACGCATACGGGAGGGATCAACTGCATACTTCTCTTTTCCTTCTTCTTTTACTTCTTTCACCGCTCCCCGTTCACGGAAATAATGAAACATAATATTCCGCCCGCCATGATGATCATTTGGCTCCTGACTCATAGAACAAACAATCATTATCATCATGCCATAATATCCAGCCATTTCTTCTTTCTCGGAAATAATCCTCTCCCGTATGAGCCGTGGCAAAGTCCATAAGCTAAACACTTCTGCCCGGCCTTCTTCCAGACGGGAATATTCCGTGCCAAAGTATTCTGTGGGATCTTGTTCAATGACCATACCTCCTGTGGTATGGCCGATTTCATGAGCCGCTGTTAATTTCAAATGCATGGAAGCAAGAAGATTTCCATACTGCGCCATCTCTGCGTTGGGAAAGAATTCTTTCTGGATATATTTGCCAAATCCCCCACGGACAATGGCTTCCTGCACATTGGCAAAAATAACATTGACAGAACCATACCTATCACGAAACTCTTTTTCATTAGGGAGGGAATGAGCCATCACAGTATGAGGAAAGAAATCCATGAATCCACTCCATGTTACCACATCTGCAAATCTCAGTCGGGGCATATTCTTCCCATCAACTTCTTTTTTGTGCTGCCAGGGAGCAGTGGCTTCAAATTCCGGCAATAACGCCATAATACCTTCACACAATTCACGAAAATCATCTCGCACCACATATACTTCTCCTTCTGCTATTCCCCGTACTCCTTTGAACCTATCAAAGTACGTTTCTATTCCTGTTCCAAGGCTGAAATCAATTCTTCCCTCGTTGACTAACCATCGTAGATTTGACTGTTCTCGTTGTGCTGCTGTTCCCTCTTTCAGCTCTTCTATCTTTGCTTTTATATATTCTTTAAGCCGTTCATCTGAAGAGAAATTATATGCATTTGCCAAAGACTGACGGACAGGGATGAGTTCTTGTCGAAATCGTGCTTCATGATGAACAACATATAACATTCCATCATCACTTCGTACAACAGATGAATTAACTTTTAAAGCATCATCACCTAACTGCTGAAATTCTTCTTCTGTGATATCTGAGGGATACAATCCTCGTCCGGGAGGAGCCGAGGGGATATTTACTAACGTCTCTAGAGGAAAAAATCTCTTAGATTTTGACATATACTCTTTAGAGAAAGGAAAACGAAACGCTCTTCCTCCTGAACTTTCCCATACCCCGTTTGTCATTGCCAGAAGAGTATTGTAT
>CAYIBV010000132.1:0-2162 GCA_964361725.1 uncultured Methanosarcinales archaeon
TAAAAAGATTCTTGCCTCTTCCCACGCCAAGAAACTTATCTTTCCGGTAGATTATGTTATCGCAAAAACGTTTACGGCACAAGCCACAACATCTATCGTGCCATTCAATCAAATACCTATAACTCACATGGCTTTAGATATAGGTCCATCAACAATCGAACTATTTAAGCAATACCTGCGGAAAGCGCATACGATTGTCTGGAATGGTCCCCTTGGTTATTACGAATGGGCTGCATTTGCTATGGGAACAAAAGAAATTGGGAGGTTTATCGGCAAACTCACCGCTGTTTCCATCTGCGGCGGAGGGGAAACCGCTAATGCCATATACAAATTCAACTTGCAGCATACTATTACCCACGTTTCTACTGGGGGTGGAGCATCTCTTACCTATCTTGCCGGCAAACCTCTTCCTGCCGTAGAAGCATTGAAAGAAAATTATAGGAAGTGGAAAAGGAGGATATGATTTCTCACTTCCCTGCCACAATCTCAATCACGTCCCGATGCTGTAACAGGTGATCTTTTCCCACAGTCTTTTTAGTTTTCACATCTTTGGCACAGATAAAATTCTTGCCGAAATCAGTATGAAGTTTGAAAGCAAAATCAAGAGCAGTACTCTTCCCCGGAAGGAGAAAACAATCCGGCAACACCCTCCCCTCAGAATCTTCCAGTTTGTTTACCCCACCGGGAAAAATAGCGATATATCCCATCACCTGCAGCACTGCGGCATCCAAAACCTGCTGCACGCCCGTAGAGCCAAACTTCTCTAACACGTTCAGGCGAATAAACTCTAACGCGTTCCGCTGTCTTTCATTCAACAACGCCTCATTGAGAATCGTCAATGACTTTTCTCCCGGGATGTATTCAATCAATCCTGCTTTTGCCGCCTCTTTTAATGCCAATTCACTATCAGACGCGCAGGGAACAAACAGATATGAGGGAAATTTCTCCCGTAATCGCACAAGATTCTTCTCCGCACCCGGAACATCTATTTTATTACAGGCAATGATCATAGGCTTTGTTTTTTTTCGCAATGCAATCGCAAGACTTTTCAGCTGCTCTTCTGTCCAGTACTGTGGCTTTTCCTTTTCAAATTTCAAATGATCAATAACCTCTTCCACCAGTGCTTCCGTTACCCCTAATCCTGATAATTGCTTCGCTAATGCCAAATGCACTTGCTTCCGCTCTTGCACAACTGTCCGGGCAAATTTCTCCCACCCCTTTTGTAAGATGCCCAAGTACCACATATCCAACTCCACTTCTAAGAATTCGACATCAAGTACAGGATCATAACCACCGGGCTGGATGGGTTCCCCTTTTTCATTCGTCGTCCCTGCCACATCCACTACATGCACTAACACATCTGCTTGCCGTAAATCATCCAAGAACTGATTTCCCATGCCTTTTCCTTCATGCGCCCCTGGCACAAGGCCTGCGACATCTAACATCTGCACCGGCACAAAGCGCTGATGATGCTGGCAGAACCCTGAACGGGGATGACACTGCTTGCCGAACTCCCGATCCACACAATCAATCTTGACGAACCCTACACCTGAATTTGGCTTGATCGTCGCAAACGGATAATTCGCGATTTCCGCATCCGCTAACGTTGATGCTTTAAAGAACGTACTCTTTCCCACATTTGGTTTTCCTACGATGCCCACTAACATAATCATCCCACAATAACGCCACTATATAAAAGTTTATATAGCAAAATTGAATCGTAGAGTAAGAGGTGACTAGCTATGATTTTTATGGTTCTTTTTTGGATAATCTTAGGATTTAACCTCCTCTTTTATATATTTGGAAAAAAGTATTATCCATTCAAAACCATTAATGAATGGTCCATTATCCTTCTTATCTTAAGTTTTTCCTTTCTATTTGTCGCCATTATTACAAAAGATCCTATTTTTTCTACTTTTGGCGTTCCGCCAGAATTTGAATGGATTGTGGGATTATTCATTACTGGATTAACCAGTTGGAAACTCTACTTTAACCCACTTAAAGAAAGAGTTATTAAAACTGAACAGGAAGTTTCAGCGGTGAAAACAGAAGTTCTTTCTATTAAGTCTGACACCACTATGATCAAAGAGAAAATTATGACTGTCAAAATGAAGCTGACGGACCACCGGTCAATAGACCGGTGGCATGTTCGCTTCGCTCAC
>CAYIBV010000133.1:0-2111 GCA_964361725.1 uncultured Methanosarcinales archaeon
AAGACATCAAGAACGAAACTCACGATTTTATCCTTGTTGCTTCCATGACTACGCCAGAATTTGTCGTGGCGATGCAGAAGTGCCTCGCCATTGTGACTGATGAAGGCGGCATTACCTGCCACGCCGCCATTGTGGCGCGGGAAATGAAAAAGCCATGCCTTATCGGCACACAGATCGCCACCTATGTGTTGAAAGATGGCGACGTCGTTGAGGTAGATGCCACGAAAGGAACCGTGCGAAGAGTGCAGCAACAATAAAAGAGTTATTAATATGGAAAATTCTGTGACTTATATAACAATTACCCATAATTTTCCTATTAGATAATTCTGTACAATATGTAATATAACCAACAGAATTATCTATATTTCTCATGGACAGGGAAAAATATATATAGTCTTTTCATTCCATTTTGTAGATGATACGTAACAAAGGCCAGATTAATTATCTTTTATTTGTAATTTTCATTATTGTTATCGTGTTGATCATTTGGTTGATACTGAAGAGGGCAGGTAATTAATATGCATAAAAACACGATAGACGTAATGGTGAAAGTTCTCATTTCATTATTAATTCTTTTTGGGTTATACCTCTTGGTTCAAATAATACGAAAGATCATTGGCGGTTCATGGACTATGGAAGACATAATCCTTGGCTTAATAATCTTAAATCTCGGTTCTGTTATCACTATTGGAACTATGGTGGCACAATTGAGGTCTGACCATGATCATCTTAAAGCACAATTTTATAGTCTTGCAAACGATTTTAAATCCTCAAAGAAAAATTAAACCACAAATTCTTTAAATTACCCTCATTCTAAGCTTGTTATGACCCTCTTTACTGTTAAATATGCCCCCCAGAACACCGCCCAAGTATTTGGCCAGGATTTAGCCGTTTCTCAATTAAAAAACTTTATCATCAATTACAAACAACAAAAGTACAAGGCTGCCCTGCTGCACGGTCCCATTGGCTGCGGGAAAACATCCTCTGTATATGCCTTGGCAAAAGAACTGAATTACGACCTTCTGGAAATTAATTCTTCAGATTTACGGGATGCGGAAAGCATCAAATCTTTTTTAGGGGCAGCGTTAGGACAGCAATCATTGTTCTTCACTCCGAAACTGATTCTCATTGATGAGATAGATAACATTTCTGGGGTGAAAGATCGTGGCGGCCTTCCTGCGGTAGTAAAAGCCATAGAATCTTCTACTTTTCCTATCATTCTTACGGCCAATGATGTAGAGGACAGCAAGTTTAAATCTCTGCGCAAAGCCTGCTTGGAAATACAGTATCATCCTCTGCAGTATCGCACCATTGCTCATGTCATACAATGGGTTGCAGAACAAGAGGAAATTAAAACTGAAGAAAAAGCGGTACACTCTCTCGCCCGGCAGGGGGGTGGTGATCTGCGTGCCGCGCTTATTGACTTCCAGCTCTGTGTGCACGACAAATCGTTATCTGCGGAACGCATCGCCACGTTATCAGACCGGAAAAGAACACAGACCATTCTCAATGCTTTAATGCTTATTTTCAAATCATCTTCTGTGGAAAATGCCCTGCCCGCGTTACAAGAGACAGACATGGATCTCAAAGATGTATTTTTCTGGATTGATAACAATCTGCCGTATGAGTATAGTGATCCTTCCGTATTAGCGAGAGCATATGAACATCTCGCCAGAGCAGATGTCTTTCAGGGACGTATCAGAAGGCAGCAGCACTGGCGGTTTTTAGTGTATATCAATGACCTTCTCACGGCAGGAATTTCTTCTGCGAAGGAACAGAAAAATCCCCAATTCATTGCCTACAAACCGACGATGCGTTTCCTGCGCATGTGGCAGGCCAAGATGAAGAACGGCAAGAAAAAAGATATTGCAGAAAAACTGGCGAAAGCAACTCACACTTCCTATCGCGTGGCGTTGCAGCAGATTCCCTACGTTCAATCTCTGTTCCATGCACAGAAAGGGACAGCAATAGCCAACGAGCTGAATCTGACGGAAGAGGAAGTGGAGTGGCTGGAAGAGTGAACGCATACGTAACAGCCACGACTTTTCCTTTTCTATTCTCCGCGCAGAGTACGGCAGGTCTGGAGCTGTCATTTTCTTTTAAGCGTAAGA
>CAYIBV010000134.1:0-2012 GCA_964361725.1 uncultured Methanosarcinales archaeon
TGCAGGAATGGATCAGCAGGGTAATTTTTCCAAGACCAGCAAGAATTTTTCGTTACAGGAGATTAAACGAGCGATCGAATTCGCCTCTGATGTGGGGCATGGCGGGCCTGTTGTTGTTCATACGGGAGAATTTCAACGGCCGATCGTAGATGCAGACTGGAATCAACGGGAAGATCCATACAGAGGAAAATTTCGTATGTATGAGGATGAAGAAGGAAGAGCATCTTTTCGGGTGGTGGATACTCGTACGGGAGCAGTAATTCAGGAGGCACGGAAGAATCGGAAAGTGGCCCGGCCAGTGTGGAATCGGTATGAAGATGGGTCAAAAAACTGGGGAGAACATCAAGGACAGGAGTATGTTGATTCTAATGGGACTACTGTCCGTCCGGGAGATTATGTGGATTATTTTGGGAATAGATTAGCGCCAGAAAACAGGGTTCCGCAGTATGATTCAGAAAAAGGAACATTTGTGGTGCATCAACTGGATTGGAATGATCTGAAGAAAGAGTCAGTGGAAATGACTGCTCGCGCCCGGGAAGTATGGCGGGATTGGAAAGCAGGGAAGATTTCTCCAGAAGAGTTTGAAAAGAGTTACTGGACAAAGTTTAAAGATGTGCACAACGAGGATGAAATTGTCGTCCGTCCGGAAGAATCATATATTATTTCCACACTGGAAACGAATGCGGCAAACAGTCGGGGATGGGCGTATTATTACGGTTCAGGATTTGATGAGTCTATAGAAAATATTAAGAAGTTGCGCAAAGCGTATGACATTTACAAAAAGATTGAAGAAGCCACGGATGAAGATGAGAAATGGCGGTTGTTGCGGCAGGTTCCTATCGGATTGAGGTCTGGGGGTGAACTTGTTCCTCCAGATACCAAATTTCCTTCTGAGATTATTAAAAAAGAGTTAGTGCAGCAGGAAGGACATATGAAACAAGCTCAGGAAGCATCTGCCTCTCAATGGTCGCAGGCAGAAGAAGCTATGGAAACTATTCGACATGTAGAAAGCGCAGAAACGTATGCTATCAAAGAGGCATATGACTCCTATGCCAATGCTGCTATCAGCGCGATGATGCATAGCGACAAGCTACAAAAAGAGGGGAAAATGAAGAAGCCCATTGCCATCGCGTTAGAGAATTTATTTCCGGAATCATATGGAGCACATCCGGATGAATTACGTGTTCTCGTTCAGGGGAGCCGGCAGAAAATGGTAGATATGTTAAAGCAGCGGGGCATGACAGAGGAACAGGCACGGAAAGAAGCGACAGAACATATCACTTCCACATTAGATACAGGGCATTTGAATATGTGGCGGAAGTATTGGAAAGGCGATCAATCTAAAAGTATGGCGGAGAATGATAAAGAATATAATAAATGGATGTTGCATAAGCTTGGGGAGTTAGCGAAAGATAAGATTATTGGTCACGTGCATATTGATGATAATTATGGCTATCATGATGATCATCTTGCTCCGGGAGAGGGGAATACACCCATCCGGGAAATGATTGAAGTGCTGAAGAAAAGCGGGTATAATGGAGAACTCATCGTTGAGCCGGGAGCAGATTATACCACGGATGTGTCAGGATTTCATTCTGTGATGAAGACATGGCGATTATTTGGCAGTCCAGTGTATGGGGCGGGCAGTGGTATTAGTTCTAAAGGAAGGAAGACATGGGGAGAGGTAGGATATGGATTCTTTGGACAGAATGTACCTCCTTACTTCGTGTTTGGGGCATATTCTCCTTCGGAAGATTGGACGTTGTGGTCGGGAGTGCCGTTGGAGTAGTTATGGCTTTGTATTTTGGAGAAATTACGTCTAACGATGTTATGCACGGTTGAGCGAGGCGAAACCTGAGCACCGAAAGTACGAAGAGTAAGGTGCAGGCGCAATTATTCAGTCACTATACGCCTATTATTACAATGTTCATATTCTCTATTTATACGAATAATATCGTCTATTTGTGGCTCTCTTGTTTTATATAAATTTCCATCTTCTGTCTTTAGGCTAA
>CAYIBV010000135.1:0-1878 GCA_964361725.1 uncultured Methanosarcinales archaeon
CTATTCCTATGAGAAAATATAGTACTTACTTAGAGAGTCTGCCTATATTGTCAGATAGATACATAAGGAAAGACACACATCGGATGATCTGGAGGCTTAAGGAGGCAAAGGATTGGAAGGATTATACACAAACAGAAACACGCTGAGCGATTTTGTAAAGAATGGCATATTATCTGCCATCGGTGGAGGTACAGACGTATATATTGCTGTGGCATTTTTCACAGAGCCAGACGTAGTACAAGAGATGATCAAGGAAGGTTGTCGGGTTCGAATGGTAGTGAGGCTTGGTTTTCCGACTAACCCCCTGGCTCTTAAGAAGCTTATGAATAATAGCAATGTGGAAATCAGGTTTTTTACTGATAAATCATTTCATCCCAAATTGTATATCTTCGGGAATAAGCTGGCCTTGGTTGGCTCTGCTAATCTAACGACTTCTGCAATACTTACAAATCAAGAGGTCGTGGTTTCCGTCGCCTCTGAAGACGAGAGGTTTTCAGAGTTGGCTGCGTTATTTTCTGACTATTGGGAAGAAGCAAACGTTCTTACAGAAGACGATATCAATAAGTACGAGTCTATCTACAACAGGCATAAATCGGCAGTAAGTGGTATAGGTGCTGTCGAGGATGAAGTAGTTAAGAGCATTGGAAAAGTCGTCTTTTCAAATATCAACAGAGGAAAAACAAAAAAATCGAAGGAAAGTATTTTTATCGAATCCTACCGCAGGACGTACCAAGAAGCTGTCACAGCCTTCAATAAAATACGAGAAGTGTATGAATCGGTTGGGAGACGCAAGGTAGATGAAGATAAAATTCCTTTACGGTTAGAAATAGATTCGTTCCTCAGTTTCGTTAGAGATGAGCACGCTTCTCATGAAATTTGGAGAGAACAGCCATTAGGATGGGATGAAAGCAAAAGAAAACTCTTGCGACAACACATACAAGATTGGTTCGACACTAAATGGGAGCATTTCGAGGAAACCATTGTAAGAAAAAATTATCCACTGATTAAACATGTTTTTTCGTCTCCCGAAACCATAGAAGCATCTGACTCCAATAATATAGTCAATGCCTTGGTGGTATTGCACTCATTCCATGATCGTCTGCGCTTTTTTCAAGGTGGGCTGGAGGCACTAAAGAAAAGCTTCGCAAAACAAAATGAATTAAGAAAAATTAAAGATAGTTTCATTCATCTTCTCTTTGGGAAGGGGGATGTTATAAGGAGAATGTGCGATTTGATTTACGACAACTCTTATAAGCTGAACGAGTTCGGACAGGCGAACGTTCAGGAACTCGTCGGGTGGGTAAATAAAGAAGAACTGCCCGTGGTTAATGGCCGGACTACAAAGGTGCTAAGATACTATGGGTTTGATGTGCGCCAGCTATCCTAAGGCACTAACCTGTAAACTCACGGCTTCTGTAGGCAGAACACAATGAACAAAAGTAAATTGCGCATAACAAAAACACAGATTGTAGATAAACACAAAAGACTGCGTCGCCATATCGTCATACTTGGGGCGGGAGCGAGTGTTGCCGCATTCCCTGATGGCGACGCAAATGGGAAAAGACTGCCGACAATGGCTAATTTTGTTGAGATGCTTAGTCTCGAATCAATATTAGGGGGATGAAAGGTGTCAGGCCTTGACAGCCTGTTGAAAAACTAAGCATTTGCAAAACAATTTACAAAATAGTCCCTTTGAGAGAACTGTCTTCTCCTGATATTCTGATACAGCCGGAAAAATAACTTCAATAATCCGGTTATTGAAGATGGTATAATGGGCTTTCTTGATGCAAGGGCTTCTTTTTGAGGACATCTCCATGATAGCAGCCTAACCATCCTCTTTATATTCTGTGATGCCGCTGTCATCAATACCTGTTCTTT
>CAYIBV010000136.1:0-1877 GCA_964361725.1 uncultured Methanosarcinales archaeon
CCACGGCCAATTTAATACGTTCATGTTCTTCTCCCCGAGCACCATGTTCTTGAGCATTGTCATCAATAACTTTTTGGATTCCTGCATCCAAAGCAGCGCTATCAACTACAGGTACTTTTACTTCCACCCTCTCCGGTGCTGGTACAGTTACTACATAACATAACTTTTCAGTGGGAGCCCCTCGTCTTCCGGGGCAGCCGGCATACTCCTCACGGGCATACTGGTCTTGGCGTAACCCGCTTTCTGGATTTAATCCCCCACTTTTTGCTTCATCTTTTGTAAGGCAAACTCCCGGTTTTCCTTCATGCTGTTCTTTGAAATATTGAGAACCGCAATCGGAAGGTTTCCAGTCATATTTTGGTTGTTGTTCTGCCACAGATGGTTCTGCACAGATTGTGCTTGCAGGACCTTCATAACACATGTATCCTTCTGTAGTTACGTCTAACATTTTTTTAACGGGAGCATCCGCTCTTGCGGAACGTTGATATACTGCTTCTCCACCAGCGAGTATGAATGCTAATGTTGCTAATTCTAATTTTGAATGTCTCATTTTATTTTGTACCTCCACAGGGAATTTTAACATGAACATTTACATCGTTTGGAAGATCTGGGATTTCTGTGAGATTGTACGCACGCATGACTTTCTCAGGGAAAGACTGGTCTATAACTACCCTACCCCTATCATTGAGTGTTGCAGCTCGGTATCCATCTACAATTCGTTCGTTAAGAGCTTGCAGTGCAGCCTGTCGCGAACCTTTCCCCACAGTAAGAATACCCTGACTTGTTCCTAAGACAGCACAGCCTTCTCCGGAAAGAACTTCTTTCAGGCGTGCCGCACGCTGATCAACATTTTTTAAGTCTAACGCTCCCATGACATGATTATATAACGAGACGCTGGGATCAATGACTACTGCCGGAGCTGGAGCAGCTCCCGGTGTTGCAGTTGCAGCAACAGGCGCTTTGTACTCTTGTGATCCTTGCGCATGTTCCTGTTCTTCTTGCGGAGTAAGTGTATGGACAACAGCCGACTTACTCTGTAAATAGGAAATGACACGTGGTTTGGTAACACCCATAGACTCAGCAACGAAATTACCCGCAGCAGCAACTGCTACTACTGCTGCTATTCCAATGGCAGCAAGGCGACGATGATACGATCCTGCTTGTTTTTGTAATTCTTGTTTACGAGCTAAATGTATAACAAGAGATTCGTAGAGTGCTGCCTGACGTTCTTCAGGCGTATTGTATTTAGAAGCACTTTCGGCCAAATCATTCATGGTCCTTAAGACTTCTCCTAAATCCTGCTTTCGTCCAAAGACATCCACTGCTCCATCATAAGTGCTGATTCCTGAAGGAACGGGCAGTCCATGTGTTCTTTGAAATGCGGCAACCACACTAGTGTAAGCAGTCCTTCTCCGATTATAATTCTGTATTTTAAAGGCAATGTCTAATTCATAAAGAGCCTGACTCAATGATCTTTCTCGAGGAGGTTGTGGCGGGGAGGGTGGCGCTGGGGGAGGTGTTCGTATACCCGCTGTTGGTCTTCGATCACTGCCATCACTGTACTCTCCTGTAGCGGTTCGTACTACTCCCATATCTGTTAAAGATACCACCGGTGCTTCTTCCGCAGCAGGAGCAGCTCCGGCACCAGCAGCGCGGGCTGGAGCACATTTAGCAATACTGTCCTGCTCAAATTCTTGCATCCTGTTCCAGAACTGAGGAATGTCCATCCCTTTAAGAGCACTTTCTAAATGTGTAACTTTCAAGCCACTTTCTACATGAACAAACCTAAATCCCTCTTCAGGAGTGTATGATTCCAATCTTAAACCTAATTTTTCCAAATCGGTTTTAAAATCTGTTGCAGATGTTGCAGAATATCT
>CAYIBV010000137.1:0-1772 GCA_964361725.1 uncultured Methanosarcinales archaeon
TTTTTCCTTTAATTGTAAAAAAAAGTCTTTCATTGTTCTCACACCCTCTTCTTTCTTTCCTTGCCAAGGAGTGAACAGGTATATAAATGTTTTTATTGTTGCATATGATGGCTACAGTGCATAGATGCGTTCACTCCTCCACATCCTGCCTCAGGCGAAAGACGTTGGAGTATGCTTTTCCTTTACGTCGTGTTCCCCGCATAAATTCCACAGAGGCGCGGGGCAGGCTGAACGTGCCTAACACGTTAAACTTCGTGCGCACACTATAGGTGATAAGCCTATGTTCGCCAGGCTCCAGTTCGGCAATAGACCAGACAACTTTCGTGCCTTTCGGTGTCAGTTTAATCTCTTTGGGCTTTACCGTTCCGGCATCGATAGCACTTTCCACATGGGCAATAGAAGGAACAATATCTGTTACGATTACATTTGAGAGAGACTTGTTTGTGATGTTTCGTAATTCTAATGTTATCTTCATCCCGGCAATAACGTGCTCATCGCTTCCTTTGGAAGCAACAGCCCGTTTAGCCACTTCCACCGGAGAGCGCACATACCAGTAAAACGCAACTAGGACAAGAAGCATGATGAAAATATATAATATAATTCTGTAATTGGTCACAAAATGACGAACTGTGGTCTCATTCGGAGCAAGTTCTACGCTCCACACCAGTGACTGTTGTTCCCCCTCTTTGCGTATTGCACCGTCAGTACTCCGTGTAAACAGTGTTTCCCAAAACGTCACAGGGACACTCACTTCTTGAGTGTTACGCACATTTCCATCGTTATGAATGGTTACCTCGGCAAAACGTTTCCATACAATCGTCTCTTCTTTAAGTTCAGAGGTAAATGCGGGCTGGCGAAGAAGTATTTCTATTTTTTTATCCAAAATCTTAACCGCCTGCCCTTCCCGTTCAAAGATAAAATAGATAGAATATTCCCGGGGCTGCTGGTAGCGGTTAGGAATCAATGTGAGTTCTATCGTCTTTTTTCCTAACGGAGGAAGGTCTACATTAACTGTCTGGGCAAATTCAGGAATTTCTGTGTCCAGACGCAATTTTAACCCCGATAGATCTAACGGATTCTTATTTTCTAACGTGAGTTTTACCGGCACGGGCTGGGAAGGATCTATTTTGTCATTCATGTCTAATATAACTTGGATAGAAGGTAAATAGGCAAGGGGTTTTTCTGATGCTAAATAGAGCTTTAATGACTGCTCATAACGCTCTCCTTGGTCACTGTCAACAGCTATCAAGGCATAATATACTCCCGGCGTGAAGTCTTCCAGAGGACGAGCGACAATCGTGGTGGTATATGATTTTCCGGGATCGATTTCAATGATGCGATCTTTTAATGGATTGGTGTCAACAGCCCATCCCTGCCCGGTTTGCAGAGAATAAACACTGTAGCGCTGCTTGACCGCAGCATTATTGGTAATGGTTAATTTGTATGAGGCAAATTCCAAGAGGGTAATCTGGTTTTTAATGGGTTCTGTGTCTACCGTAGAGGAAGCATGAACAGAAATGAGTGAAAGTAGAATAACAGATACAATCAGGAAAAACCATTTATTCTGCACGCGGAAAGCACCTCTTTGAGGGTTCGTTAAAAGAATACTTGTATTTAAACTCTTCGTTTTTAGTTTTTTATGTTTTGACCAGTATATTGCCCATTTGGTGGATGAAAATAAAACTACAACCTAGAGGCGCGAGAAGCCTAACTCAAAAGGGCTTGTCCAGAATGGTGTTTAGCACCATTCTGATATAAAGCTTAATTGCTTT
>CAYIBV010000138.1:0-1597 GCA_964361725.1 uncultured Methanosarcinales archaeon
ATGGCTTGTGCCGCCAATATGGCCTTTGCCAATCGACAGGTTATCACTCATCGTATCCGGGAAGTGTTTAGTGCCGTCTTTGGCAAATCTGCCCGTGAACTGGAGATGAATCTGGTGTATGATGTGGCGCATAATATCGCCAAGCTGGAAAAGCATCTCGTTGATGGCAAGGAAAAGGAACTTCTGGTGCATCGCAAGGGCGCTACGAGAGCTTTTGGCCCGAAACGAGGAGTGTCCTTGCCCCAAGAATATGCTGCCGTTGGCCAGCCTGTCATCATCGGTGGTTCTATGGAAACGGGATCGTACCTTCTCGTGGGAACAGATGGCGCGGACATGACGTTTGCCTCTACCGCTCATGGTGCGGGAAGGACTATGAGCAGAACGAAAGCAAAAAATCTCGTGCGCGGAGATCAATTACAGAAAGATATGGAACAGCGGGGCATTTATGTCCATGGCGTCACCATGGCCGGGTTAGCAGAAGAAGCAGGGCAGGCGTATAAAGATATTAATGTGGTAGTGGATTCATTGGCTAAAGCGGGGATTACCCGTCCTGTGGTGGCGTTAAAGCCTATGGGGAATGTGAAAGGGTAAAAAAGTGCGCCAGAAATTCCTGCATAGGTTTAATGTAAGTAGCCATCTTTAAAGCAGTATTTGTCGCTTGATGGATCATTCACACAATGCTGGCAGAGGGAGAATACTTTTGCTTCATCATTATCAAAAGAGTTTATGCTTGAATAATGAATGCTAAACAGAGTGTCAGAAAGTGGTGCTGGTGGATTTTGGGAGGAGTATATGCGATAAAGAACTTTTTCAGACTCAAATTGCCAGCATCGGGTATTAACTCCTCCTTCACAAATACCATTCATATTGGGTATCCCATATCTATCTGACAAAGTGGCCCCTGCAAAAGGAACAAGAGAGTTCTGCTGATAAAAATAAATAATCCCTTTTGGAGTCGGAGCATTCCCCACAGGAGTAGGATCCCATCTCTTGAACAAGAGGATTGTTTTTCCATAGGGGTGGTTTAGTCGATCACCTTGCGAAGAGATACAGCTTACACCGACGGGAAGCTGTTGTTCTGATGCTGACAGAACTCTTTGCTGCTGCTGCTCTGCACACGTTCCCGTTTTTCTGTTACAACTCTTGCTTTCACAATGATCATCCCATTTGCATTTTTCCCCGACCGCTCTTCTGCTTTTGCATTTATAATCACCATAATACTCTCCCGTCTGACGGCTCGTAAGCTGCCGGCAGGTCAATTCCGGCTTGCAGTTCAAAGAAGTACTGCATACTGTGTTCTCCTCCCCATTTTGGGCAGCGATTGCTACGGCCTGTCCGGCGACTGTTTTCTGACCGCTTTCTTTATTAAATATCACATATGCGGCAGCAAGAATGATCAACACTAAGATACCTGCAAAGAACACTTTCCGTGCGGGATGGTTGCGTGAGGAAGATTTATGCAGAACCCCTTTTACGGACTTCACACCTCTCTTTGCCATATAGCGTAGAAAAACTGAAGGGTATATAAATCTTCTTCTTGATGGCAATGTCAAGTTATGTGAGTAAGATTTAATTCTTTAATCTTCTTTACGAAAAA
>CAYIBV010000139.1:0-1594 GCA_964361725.1 uncultured Methanosarcinales archaeon
ATGATATCAATAATCACAAACCAGGCTTTCTCTGCGGGGATAAGACACAGCTTCTTTAAATCCACTGCTTTTGCTTCCCGAATGCCCCTATCCACAACACGAGCAAGCTCTACGGCTTTAATACCGGGTGGACCGGGTTCGAAATCAGGACTGGAAAGAGGAAGAAGTTCGGCGTTAACCATAATGCCCCCTTCCTCAGGAGTGTCATTATACGGTTTGTCTAGTGATAACTTGACCCCGGCAAGAACGACGGTTTCGCCAATTTGCACTCGTGCTGAACCTTCTGCCGTCCAGGAAATGCCCGTGCCAATGGTGATGGGTTGTCTGTACTCTGTTAACGAACGACCATCTAACCGTTTCCCTAGTTTTGCTAAGTCCGCAATGATTTGATTGTTCATGACCATGGTTATTCCTTCTTGAAATAGTCTTTTAATGCTTTTTTCTGGAACTGGTATACTTTCTCTGTGGCATCTTTTGCCAGCTCTAATACTTTCATCATATCCTCTTTGGAAATTTCTCCATCCATCTGAAGAAGAGTAATTTCATTGGTATTATGAATCATAGCGATAGGAATGTCTGACACGGGTCCTTCTTCGTACGCTTCTTCATTGTAGCTTAAATCAACAACAATAGTGCCATCCACTTGACCAAGAGCAACGGAACTGACCATGTCTTTCATGGGAATGCCGGCATGAGCGAGAGCGATAGAGGCAGCACTAATGGCCGCACATCGTGTCCCGGCGTCTGTCTGCGGTAATTCCACAAAGACATCGACGACAGAATTGGGAAATTGAGTTAAATCTAACACCGGATCTAAAGCGTTCTTCATGACCATAGAGATTTCCTGAGCGCGACGATTATTTCCAGGACGAATACGTTCTCCCGAGCCGGAAAATGGCATCATGCTGTAATGACAGCGTAAAATTCCCGTCTGAGGATTTTGTGCGTGTCTGGGAACTAACTCCCGAGGACCATACACGGCAGCAATAGCCCAGGTCTTGCCGATTTTAAACGAGGCGGATCCGTCGGCATTGGGAATGACTCCTACTTTTGCTTCCATAGGCCTGAGTTCATCAACAGCCCGTCCATCAAAGCGTTTTTTATATGCCATGGGATTTACTCTCTAAAAATTGTTGTACTTTTTCTGTCAATCCTTCAATGTATGATTTTTCTTCAATAAGCTTAATAGCTTTTTCTGCTAAGAGTTCTCCTTCGGGCGTGCCTTTAATCCACACCCGGCCGTTCTGGCCAACAGTGATATCACAGCCGGTTATCTGCTTGATAATCGTGACCATACTGCCCTGCTTGCCAATCACACGAGGCACTTTCTGGCTGTTAATGATGATAATCCTTCCCCCCTGCACTTTATGCAGGTCTGGTTCTTTCATGGTCAGATCAATGAGGAATTGAGAGGTAACGTTAATGATCATCGCCACAACAGAATCACCGATGGCAAGGATTTTCCGCAGATCGTCATCCTTTCTGATGAACCGCGTAGAAGCATCTTTCACGTTTAAGAATGAAGAATACGCTGTGCCGGTTTCCACCCGCCAGCCGGCTAATGTAATGTCCGTCACTCTTCCGATAATCTTGT
>CAYIBV010000140.1:0-1573 GCA_964361725.1 uncultured Methanosarcinales archaeon
CTACCTATGGAGATAAAAAAGTTATCAGGCTTCTCTCCCAAAAAGACATTCTGCAGTTTTTTCATACTTATTACCAGCCAAAAAACATGGTTGTTTCTATTGTGGGGGATGTAAAACAATGGAAAGAAGCTATTACCCGGAAATTTGTGTTACAAAATTCTCAGCATATTCCTCTTTTAACAACTTCAGAGCCAACAAAAAAGCAAAGTTTAGTGCGAACAGAAAAGAGAAATGTGGTAAATACATATTTTGTTTTAGGGTTCAAGGCTGTCCCACGGTTGCATAAAGATTCTGTAGTGTTTGAAGTAATCAATGGGATTTTAGGCCGGGGACAAAGTGGGCGCATGTTCACAGAAATTCGCAGCAAGAGGGGGTTAGCGTATGATGTGGGAACACAACATGTAGGAAATGTGACATTTGGTTATTTTGCCGTGTATGCTTCTATTGACCGCAAGAATGTGAACGTAGTACGAAATGTAGTTCTTGAAGAGATTCAAAAATTAAAGAATGTCACGGCACATGACGTGCAAGAAGCAAAAGATTTTATTGAAGGAGATTTTCTTTTAGAATTAGAGGATACGCAGAAAATGGCGGATAATGTCTTGTTCTGGGAACAGGTGAACGATGCTAAACTGCTCAACACGTTTTTACATGATATTAAAAAAGTGACGGTTTCGGATGTGCGACGGGTGGTGAATACGTACTGTCAGAAACATACTCTGGTCGTATTGCAAGGGAAATAAAAAATAACAGATAATTGAAACCAACAAAAGATTACCGCGTAACTTGATAACTTTCTACTAATTCTTTTAATTTCTTTGCGTTGGCATTCTTTGCGAAATGTTCCCGTATAGGATTCAAGAGAATATTTATTTCCCGAGCCACGGCATTTTTTAAATCTGCAGGATGGAGCTGTCGTTGTACAAAAGCAGTTTCTACATCATGATAAGAAGTGTATGTCACATTACCGCCGAATTTGGAGGGACGTTCAATAGCGAGGGAAGATTTTTTTTCAAAGATGATGTATTTGCAGTATTCCAAAATGGGATTCTCTTCCGCTTTACCTTCTGGACAATATGCTTTGGTTATTTTTCGTTTGACATCTTCTTCTGTATCCGTCATGAAAATGGCAGAGTCTGGTTTTGATTTTGACATTTTCATGGTGATAGCCCGTTCGGTAGCATCTGTGGTCTGAGACGGTTCACCTAACCCCATCAACATGTGGTGATGGATAGCTACCGGTTTCCAGAATCCTAATTGCGGGCCAAGTTCACGGGCGAGGACGTTTACTTTACGCTGGTCCATGCCCAGCTGGCAGATATCTGCGCGAAGGTGGAAAATGTCGGCAACCTGCATACAGGGGTACAATATCTGGGAAGCATGAAGAGTGTCCTGCTCTGAGCGCCCCATAATTTCTACAGTGCGCATGATGCGGTGAAGCGTGCTGTGTCTCGCAACCTGCATGACGGTCTTCCAGTATTCGCGGCTGTTCAGAAGGTCGCTGGCCCAGACAAATTCTACATTTTTTGTGTCTAAACCACAGGCTTTCCAGATTTCAATAAGATATTTTCCC
>CAYIBV010000141.1:0-1553 GCA_964361725.1 uncultured Methanosarcinales archaeon
AGCACGCTGTGGATTGTCGTTGTGATTGTTGCTATCGTTGTCGGTGTAGGCGTGTACATTTACAAGAAGAAGATCCTTCATTAGGACATTTATCTTTTTTTCTTTTTTGTTAATCTTCTGAGTCAGAAATCTCTGCACGCAAGGAAACGCTATATACGTTTCCGGCCTCCTGAGAAACGCTTTGCGTTTCTTGGAAACCAAAATTCACTTTGTGAATTTTTAGAACTGGTGTGAGGTTAAGACCACGGACAAAGTCCGTCGTTACTTTCAATTTCCAGTAATTCCTTCTTTTTTCTTCTCTAAATTATAAGATGTAATCTTAAACCCACTATTCTGGAAGCATCGTAGACTCCACAAATTATCTACAAGAATATTTGCTTTTCCTGTTTCTCGTGCAAGTATCCATTGCCCAATGCCATATTTCTGGAATTTTCCAAATAAAGCGATGGAAATAATGCCATCTTGTTTCTTCCTGATGTATCCAATTTTTTCACCATTGAAACAGATTATTCTGAATTCGTTATAATGTTCATAAAAGTAAGGGATATGCTTTTCTTCATTTGTTTTTTCCCCTGCTGTGTATTCCCGAACACTTTCGTCGTTACGTACCTCTAAAACAAAAAGAGTATCATCTATTGTGGCTGGATGTAGGGCGGGTGCAAGTTCCAAACATTTCCGCTTTCCCTCTTCGCTGAGTGTTCCTTCTTTATATAAAGCAAAAAGTGAACGAAATTCCTCTTCTCCGCGCAGAGTACGGCAGGTCTGGAGCTGTCATTTTCTTTTAAGCGTAAGACCTGCTGGTGAATGCGCTTAAAAACTCCGCAGAGTTTTTCAAAAGCAAGAACATTCTCGTTCTCATTGGTTAAAGCTTAAAGAAAGCGGTAAGCAAACCAAAATCTCCGATTACCATTTGGACACTATTTGTATAGCGTTAATGGTCAAAGGCAACCAGCCGAACTGATATGATTTGCTTACAGCAGTTTTTCTCTTTATAGCTTTAGCTATAAAAAACTTTTGAAGGTGATTCTTATGACAAGACAAAATGATACAAGAAATAATTGGGTTACATTGATGTTTGTATGTAAATATAGATATAACTGCCTGCGTAAGCAGTCAGTGATGAATGACTGTGAAGCAGCGTTCCGAGAGTTTGAACACTGCGGCTTCAGATTTGGACCAATAGGATTTGGTGGTAACCATACTCATTTCCGAGTTGACGTACCTAAAAGATATTCCATTGAGGTAGCTGAGAGTATGCTCAAGTCTCGCTCTTCAAAGAGAATCTTCGAGAAGCATCCCAACTTCCACAAACGTTATCCGCGCGGAAGTTTCTGGTCGGGATATGAGCATCACGAATCAACAGGAAGAAAAGACATTAAAGCTGCTGATGAGTATATTCTCAGTCAAGAGAAGCATCACAATGTGCAAATAATTCATGATGTCCAAAAGAAAGTATTTTCTTTTGCCGCCGACGAAGATACAGCTACTCCCACAGGAGTCGCTGAGTAAGGAGGCGGAAGGGGTTCATAAGGGGTCGCAACCCCTTATTTCAT